>CASEGE010000139.1 GCA_949287335.1 uncultured Olsenella sp.
CGCGACGGTCGAGCTGCCGGAGCCGCTCGCGGGCGACGACGCTGCCGCCGCCTTCGACGCGGCGATCGCCAACGGGGAGTGGGTCGGCTGCGCCCTGGACGACGACCGCGCCGACGGAGCGCTCTTCGGCCTCTCGCACGTCCTCTGGTGCGCCACGGCAGACAAGGTCATGCGCATCGAGGGGGACGCCGCCACCGACGCCCTCGCGCGCCTCTTCCGCGAGGGCCGCATGGTCAGCGGGGACGTCAAGGCGCTCCTCCACGAGGTCTGCCCCGCCGACTCCTCCAGGCCGGCGCTCGTGGAGGCTCACGAGGTCAGCCCGGAACGCATCTTCGACGTGGCCGTGGCTGCCTACCTGCTGGACTCCGAGCGAGGGAGCTTTGCCCTGCCGGAGCTCGGCGAGGCGTACCTGACGGAGACCCTCCCCGCCCCCAGCGACGACCTCCCCGTTGCCGAGCTGGACGCGGTCTGCGCCCTCCGCCTCATGGACGTGCTCCGCGCGCGCCTCGAGAAGGACGGCTCCGCCGGGCTCTTCTCGGACATGGAGATGCCGCTCCTGCCCGTGCTCGCCGAGATGGAGCGCGCGGGCCTCGGCGTGGACACGAGCGTCCTCGCGGCGCAGTCCGCTGAGCTCGGCGCGGAGATCTCGGAGATGGTCGAGAAGATCCACGCCGCCGCGGGAGAGGACTTCAACATCGACTCCCCCCAGCAGCTCTCCCACGTGCTCTTCGACGTGCTGGGGCTTCCCACCTACGGCCTCAAGCGCACCAAGCGCGGCTTCTACTCCACCAACGCCAAGGTCCTCGGGGACCTGGCGGCCCACCACGAGATCGTGGCGCAGGTCCTGGAGTACCGCGAGCGCTCCAAGATCAAGAGCACCTACCTCGACGCCCTGCCCGCGCTCGTGGCGGGCGACGGTCGCATCCACACCACGCTCAACCAGACGGTCACGGCAACGGGCCGCCTCTCGAGCTCAGACCCCAACCTGCAGAACATCCCCACGCGCTCGGAGCTCGGCCACCGCGTGCGCCAGGCGTTCACGGTCCCCGAGGGCAGCGTGTTTCTCGCCTGTGACTACTCGCAGATCGAGCTCAGACTGCTGGCGCACCTCTCAGGCGACGAGCACCTCATCGCAGCCTTCTGCGAGGGCGCGGACTTCCACGCAGCCACCGCCGCTCGCGTCTTTGGGGTCCCGGTCGAGGAGGTCACGCCGCAGCTGCGAAGCCGCGCCAAGGCCGTGAACTTTGGCATCGTCTACGGGCAGCAGGCCTTTGGCCTGGCGAGCTCGCTCAAGATCCCCCGCGCGGAGGCGCAGGAGATGATCGACCGCTACTTTGAGGCCTACCCCGGGGTTCGCGCGTTTCTCGACGACGCCGTGAGGCGCGCCCACGAGTGCGGCTACGCCGTCACGCTCTACGGGCGCAAGCGCCACATCAAGGAGTTTGCCCAGAAGAACCGCCAGCTCGTGGCCTTTGGCGAGCGCACGGCGATGAACCACCCGATGCAGGGCACCGCCGCCGACATCATCAAGATCGCCATGGTGCGCGTGGAGCAGCGCCTGCGCGAGGAGGGGCTCAGGGCAAAGCTCGTGCTGCAGATTCACGACGAGCTTGACCTCGAGGTCCCGGAGTCCGAGGTCGAGGCCGTGAGCGCGCTCGTTCGAGAGACGATGGAGGGCGTGGTCACGCTGCGCGTGCCGCTTCTCGCCGAGGTCTCCTGGGGCAAGAACTGGGCGGAGGCCAAGTAGTGGCGAGCTGGAGCGAGTTTTCAGGCGCGTCGGGCGAGAGGGGCGCGGGTGCCGAGCCCCTCATGCGCGTGAGCGCCTGGTCAGACGGCTCGTCGCGCGGCAACCCGGGACCGGGAGGCTACGGGGCGCTCCTTCGCTACGTGGGCCCCGACGGCACCGCTCACGAGCGCGAGCTCTCGGCAGGGTATCAGCGCACAACGAACAACCGCATGGAGCTCATGGGGGCCATCGCCGCACTCGAGGCGCTGCGCCGCCCCTGCGCGGTCACGATGACGACGGACTCGCAGTACGTCTGCAACGCGTTCAACCAGCACTGGATTGCCGGCTGGGAGCGGCGCGGGTGGAAGACCGCGAGCAAGCAGCCGGTCAAGAACGTGGACCTCTGGCAGCGCCTGATTGCCGCCGCCGCGCCGCACGACGTCACGTGGGTCTGGGTCAAGGGCCACGCCGGGCATCCCGAGAACGAGCGCTGCGACGAGCTGGCCACCGCCGCCGCAGACGGAGACAACCTGCTGGAGGACACCGGCTTCGAGGGTTAGCCCTTCTCGCCCATAGATTTCTCGGCTACCCAGAAGGACCGCAAGGCTACAAGGGGACGAGAAGGGCGGGTCAGGACGGAATGCGCTAACCTAGAGGAATCGTCGAGAGGAGCCGGCATGCCCGCAATCATCACGCACCACATCTTCGGTGAGGACATCGTGGCGAGCCTGCCCGAGGGCATCGTCGGCGGCGAGGAGGAGCTGCTCGCCTTCCTTCTTGCCAACCAGGGCCCCGACCCCTTTGTCGCCCGCTTCTCCACCCTGCCCTCGCGTGCCGCCATCTGCCACGCGTTTGCGCGCGACTTCCAGGACCGCAGCGTCACCCGCGCCTTCATGCGCATGCGCGACGGCGTGAGCCACCTGCCCTCCAACGACCAGGGAATCGGGCGCGCCTTCGCGCTTGGCCTGCTCGGGCACTACGCGCTCGACAGGATGGCGCACCCCTTCGTCATATCCCAGCAGCGCGCGCTCGCCGGCGCGGACTCGAGCCTGCTTCCCGCCCGGCGCGCGGTCCACGCGCTCATCGAGTCCGACATCGACAGCTGGATCTTGTGGGAGAAGCGCCGCGCGACCGTGGAGGAGCGCCCCGCGACGAGCAACCTCATGCGCACCGAGCGCGTGACGCGCGTGGGCGGCGCGCTCTTCTCGCAGGTTGCGCTCGCCGTCTTTGACACCGCGCTGGGTGCCGACGAGTACGCTGCCAGCGTGCGCGACTACGAGACGGTCTATCGCCTCATCGACCCGGCTCGCTCACCGCGCGTGCGCGCCATCGGCCTCGCGGAGCGCATCGTGCGCGGGCACTCCCTCGCGGAGGCCACGGCCCACTACGTGAGGCGCACGGACGAGTGCCCCGCGGCCAACATCGAGTGCCGCCCCTGGATCAACCCCTTCACCGGCGTGGTGCAGACGAAGAGCTTTGCCGACCTCTTTGACGAGGCACGCCTCTCCTACCCCGCCCTTGCCGAGGCCTTTGTGCGCGGGGACGAGAAGGACTTCCGCGAGCTCGCGGGCGGCCTCAACTACGCCGGCCGCCCCAATACCGACCGCTAGGCGTCCCAACCGTCACAAGCCGCGACGCCCTCACAGCCAGACGAGGGTGGGAGGCTTATCGGGCGGGCTCACGGGCTCGTCCTTCTCGTCATGCTCCGACGCACCCCAGCTCGTGGACTCCTCGAGCCAGGGCCGCCGTCGCTCCGAAGCGGGCTCGAAGGGCCGTTCCTGCCCGTCCACCAGCCAGAGGATGCCGCTCTCGCCGTCCATGGCTAGAGCCCCAGCATCGCGGCAACCTCGCCTGCACAGGCCATGGCATCGGCTATGGCGCTCACCACAAGCGACGAGCCCGTCCGCACGTCCCCCGCAACAAACACGGGCGTCTCCCCAGCCGTCTGCGCGCGGTGAGCCCCCTCGGCGCACACGGGCATGCCGCGCTCCCCCACGCGCACGCCAAAGGCGTCGAGCACGCCTCGCTCGGGGCCGACAAAGCCGCACGCCACGAGCACGAGCTGCGCGGGAATCTCGCGCTCGCTGCCCGCAACCGGCTTCGACCTGCCCTCAGACCAGTCGAGGTCGGCAACAAGAAGACCACGAACCGCGCCCGCCTCGTCGAGAAGGACCTCGCGCGTGTCCACGCCCCACTGGCGCATCTCGCCACCCATGAGCTCGATGGCCTCGGCCTGCCCGTAGTCGGTCTTGCACACGTTGGGCCACTCGGGCCAGCGCACGGCCCCCGCATCGCCCGGCAACGCGGGGCGCGGGAGAAACTCCAGCTGGGTCACGCTGCGCGCACCCTGGCGCACCGCGGTGCCCAGGCAGTCGTTGCCCGTGTCGCCCCCGCCGATGACAACCACGTCGAGGCCACTCGCGCTCACGTCCGGCTCCCCGCCGTCGAGAAGCGCCCGGGTCGACGCGGTGAGATAGTCGACGGCAAAGACCACCCCGCCCGAGCTCACGCCCGCGTCGAAGCCGGTCGCCGAGAGCGTCCGCGGCTCGCGCGCGCCCGCCGCCACGACCACGGCATCGCTTGTTTCGAGCAGCCCGGACGCCACGTCCTTCTCGGCCGCGTCTGTTCCAAGACAAAACTCGATCCCCAGCTCCTCCATGAGCGCCACGCGGCGCTCGACCACCCACTTCTCGAGCTTCATGTTGGGGATGCCGTATATGAGCAGGCCACCCGCGCGCTCTGCGCGCTCCACCACGCTGACGCGGGCGCCACGGCGCGCGAGCTCCCACGCCACCGCAAGCCCGGCGGGCCCGGAGCCCACCACGCTCACGTGCGGCGCGTCCGGTGACGCCGGCGAGAAGCGCCGCGGGCCGCCGTGCTCCCACTCCCAGTCAGAGATGGCGCGCTCGTTGTCGTGAATGGTCTCGGGCTCGTCGTGGCACCCGAGGTTGCAGGCAGCCTCGCACAGCGCCGGGCACACGCGGCTCGTGAACTCCGGAAGCGGCGAGGTCAGCGCAAGACGCTCCGCCGCCTCGCGCCAGAGCCCTCGCCACACGAGGTCGTTCCACTCGGGTATGAGGTTGTGGAGCGGGCACCCGCTCGGCCGTGCCCCGCCAAAGCCAATGCCCGCCTGGCAGAACGCCACGCCGCACATCATGCAGCGGCTCGCCTGCTCGCGCTGTCCCGCAGCGTCCAGCTGTCGGTAGAGCTCCTTGTAGTCACGCACGCGCTCGCACACCGGCCGCAGCTCGTGCGCGCGACGTCCCACCGTGAGATACGCTCCCGCCTTGCCCATGCCTCACGCCTCCCTCATCGTCTCGAACGCGCGCTCCAGCGCCTCCTCGTGCGTTGCCCCGCCCGACTCGGCCTCCTCCACCAGCGCAAGGACGCGCTCGTACTCGCGCGGGATGACCTTCACGAACCTCTCGGACGCGCTTTCAAACTGGTAGAGCATCTTGATGCCGCGCGGGCTCGCCGTGCGACGCACGTGCTCCTCGATGAGCGAGCGCACGAGCTCGAGGTCCTTCTCGCCCGGGACCTCAAGGTTCACGAGCTCGGTGTTGCAGCGCGCCGCCAGGGTGCCAAACTGGTCGTAGACGTAGGCCACGCCGCCCGACATGCCCGCCGCGAAGTTGGAGCCAACCTCGCCGAGCACCACCACGCACCCGCCGGTCATGTACTCGCAGCCGTGGTTGCCCACGCCCTCCACCACCACGGCGGCGCCGGAGTTGCGCACGCAGAAGCGCTGGCCCGCAAGACCATTCACAAAGGCGCGACCGCCCGTGGCCCCGTAGAGGGCCACGTTGCCCACGATGACGTTCTCGTCAAACTTGTAGGTGGCACCGTCTGCGGGGCGCACGGAGAGCACACCGCCCGAGAGGCCCTTGCCAAAGTAGTCGTTGGCGTCACCGGCCACGTTGAGCGTCACGCCCGTGGGGAGAAACGCGCCAAAGCTCTGGCCCGCCGACCCCGTGCAGTCCACCGTGATCGAGCCCTCGGGCAGGCCGTCGGGGTGCGCCTTGGTGACGCGGCTCCCCAGGAGCGTGCCCACGCAGCGATTGACGTTGTCGATGTCCGCATGGAAGCGAACGGGCGTCAGGTGCTCGCGCGCCGAGGCGGTGTAGGGCACAAAGAGGGTGGCATCAAGGGTGCGCGAGAGCTCCAGGTCAGGCGCCATCTCGGGAATGAAGCGGCGCCCGTCCGCCCCCGGGATCGCCCGCCCAAACTCGCACGACCCGCTGGCGAGAAGGTCGGTGAGGTCGAGGCGGTTGGCCTTCCAGTTGGCCTCCCCGGCAACCTCCACCTGCCGCAGGCACTCGGCGCGCCCCACCATCTCGTCCACCGTGCGAAAGCCCAGGCTCGCCATGATCTCGCGCAGCTCCTCGGCCACGAACATCATGTAGTTCACCACGTGCTCGGGCCTGCCGGAGAAGCGCGACCGCAGGCGGCAGTTCTGCGTGGCAATGCCCGCCGGGCAGGTGTCGCGCTGGCAGTCGCGCTGCATGAGGCAGCCGCAGGCGATGAGCGGCATGGTGGCAAACCCAAACTCCTCCGCGCCGAGAAGCGCGGCCATCGCCACGTCCCTGCCGCTCATGAGCTTGCCGTCGGTCTCGAGCACCACGCGGGAGCGCAGGCCGTTTCTCAGCAGCGTCTGCTGCGTCTCGGCGAGGCCGATCTCAAACGGGATGCCGGCATGGTAGATGGAGTCGCGCGGCGCGGCGCCCGTGCCACCGTTGTGCCCGGAGATCAAGATCTTGTCGGCCCCGCCCTTGGCGACGCCCGTGGCGATGGTGCCCACGCCGGCCAGGGAGCAGAGCTTGACGGAGATGCGGGCCTCGGGATTTGCGCACTTGAGGTCGAAGATAAGCTCCGCCAGGTCCTCGATCGAGTAGATGTCATGGTGCGGCGGGGGCGAGATGAGCCCCACGCCCGGGGTGGACTGACGCACCTCGGCGATCCACGGGTACACCTTCTTGCCAGGCAGGTGGCCACCCTCGCCGGGCTTGGCACCCTGGGCCATCTTGATCTGGATCTCTATCGCACTCGAGAGATAGCGGCTCGTGACGCCAAAGCGGCCGGACGCAACCTGCTTGATCGCGGAGAGCGCGGAGTCACCGCCCGGCAGCGCCGTCTCACGTGCCGGGTCCTCCCCGCCCTCACCGGTGTTGGAGCGGCCGTGCAGGCGGTTCATGGCAATGGCCAGGCACTCGTGCTGCTCGCGGCTGATCGAGCCGTAGCTCATGGCGCCGGTGTTGAAGCGTCGCACGATCTGGGACGCGGGCTCCACCTCCTCCAGCGGAACGGGGTCACCCGCCGGCAGAAATCCCATGAGGTCGCGCAGGGTGACGGCACGTCCCGGTCGGTGCACCCACGCCGAGAACTGCTTGAAGAGGCCGTAGTCCCCCTCGCGACAGGCACGCTGGAGCAGGTATATGGCGTTTGCGTCGATGAGGTGCTCCTCGGCGCCCGGCCGCCACTTCGTGAGGCCGAGCGTGGGAAGCTGCGCCGGCGACGGCGAGGCGGCAAGTGCGGAGGCGGCGTCGTAGCGCTCGTCGAGCGTTCGCTGGAGGTCCGCGACGTCAAGCCCTCCCACGCGCGTGGCCGTGAAGGTGAAGTGACGCTCCACGAGCTCGTCGGCAAGGCCGATGATCTCGAAGATCTGCGCGGAGTGGTAGCCCTGCATCGTAGAGATGCCCATCTTCGACATGATGGAAACGATTCCCGCCCCCGCGGCCCGGTTGTAGTTCTCGCATGCCTCGGAGGCGGCCATTGCGAGCTCGCCGCGGGCGCAGAGGTCGCGAATGCACTCGTGCGCCATGTACGGGTAGATGCCTGACGCCGAGAAGGACACGAGACAGGCGAAGTCATGCGCCGAGAGGGCGTCTCCCGTCTCGACCACGAGGTCCGCGCGCGTGCGCAGGCCGCAGCGGATGAGGTGGTTGTGCACGCAGCCCAGCGCGAGCAGCGACGGCACGCTCACCTCGCCCTCCCCGGCGCGGTCCGAGAGCACCACGATGTTGGCCCCGGAGCGCACGTCCTTCTCGACACGCGCCGCAAGGTCCTCGAGCGCCCGATCGAGCGCGCCCTCGCCGGCGTCTCGCCGATACGTTGCCCACTCGACCACCGAACGAAAGCCCACGCGGTCGATGGCGCAGATGCGACGGAAGTCACCCTCCAGAAGCATGGGGCCCGCCAGGCGCACGAGGCGGCAGGAGTCGCGGCAGTCCTCGAGGAGGTTGCCGTGATTTCCGAGGTAGAGCGTGGTGCTGGTGACGACGCTCTCGCGCAGGGCGTCAATCGGAGGGTTAGTGACCTGGGCAAAGAGCTGGTGGAAGTAGTCGAAGAACGAGCGCGTCTTGGTAGACAGGCACGCGAGAGGAGCGTCCACTCCCATCGAGGCCAGCGGCACCGCGCCCTTCTCGGCCATCGGTCGCACGACCTCGTCCACGTCGTCATAGTGCCAGCCGAGGCGCGCCATGCGCTGCGAGAGCGGAAGCTCGTCACCGGAGCGCTCGGCCCCGTCAAGGTCCGCCGCGAGTTCTGCAGGCGCGCCCTGTGCGCCGAAGCTGTCCGAGCGCCGGGCCTTGACGGGTCCGGGCGCGGGCAGGTCAGTGAGATCTATCGTCTCCTCGTCGATCCAGTCGCGATAGGGCTTCTCGCCCGCCAGGCGGTCGCGAATCTCGTCGTTCCAGACGACGCGCCCCTGGACGGGGTCCACCTCGAGCATCTCGCCGGGGCCGAGGCATCCCGCGCGCAGGATGTTGTCCGGCTCGATGTCGATCGTGCCCACCTCGGAGGCAAGAATCAGCCGGTCGTCGCGCGTCACGTAGTAGCGCGCCGGACGCAGGCCGTTTCTGTCCAGCGCGGCTCCCAGCATGCACCCGTCCGTGAAGACGATCGCGGCGGGGCCGTCCCAGGGCTCCATCAGCATGGACTGGTAGCAGTCGTAGGCGCGGCGCTTCTCGCTGAGCGCTGGGTTCTTGTCCCAGGGCTCGGGCATCATGAGCGTGACCGCGCGGTCGAGCGGGCGCCCGTTCATGACGAGAAACTCGAGCACGTTGTCAAGGATCGCGGAGTCCGATCCCTCGCGGTTGATGATCGGCATCACGCGCTCGAGGTCCGCGCCCAGCACGGGCGAGTAGAGGCGCGGTTCGCGCGCGCGGATCCAGGAGACGTTGCCGCGCAGCGTGTTGATCTCGCCGTTATGGATGAGGTAGCGGTTGGGGTGGGCGCGCTCCCAGGAGGGCGTGGTGTTGGTGGAGTAGCGCGAGTGCACAAGGGCAAGGGCCGTCTCCACCGCGGCGTCATTGAGGTCCAGGTAGAAGCGGCGCATCTGCGTGGCCACGAGCATGCCCTTGTAGACGATCGTGCGAGCAGACATGCTGCACACGTAGAAGATCTTGCCCGCGAGCGCCGTCGTGGCGTCGGCCGCGCGCTCGATGGTGCGGCGGGTCACGTAGAGGCGCCGCTCGAAGTCCTGACCGCGCGCAACGTCCTGCGGGCGGCGCAGGAACGCCTGATAGATGGTGGGCATGCAAGCCCGTGCCGTGGAGCCCAGGTCATGGGGGTCAACCGGAACCTCGCGCCAGAACATGAGCGGCACGCCGCACTCGGCGCAGCCCCGCTCAAAGACCTGACGCGCGGCGGTCACGCCGGCGGGGTCGTCATGCGGGAAGAAGAGCATGGCCACCCCGTAGTCGCCCTCGTCGGGCAGGAGCTGGCCCTCCTTCTGCGCCTCCTTGCGGAAGAAGCGGTGCGGCACCTGAAAGAGCACGCCCGCCCCGTCGCCGGTGTTCTTCTCGAGGCCCTTGCCGCCGCGGTGCTCCAGGTTCACCAGGACGGAGAGCGCGTCATCGAGGGTCTGGTGGCTGCGCCTGCCGTGCAGGTGCGCTATGGCACCAATGCCGCAGGCGTCGTGCTCGTACTCCTTGCGATACAGGCCGCGCGTGGTTGCTTCGCTCATGAGACTCCTCTCGTCGTTCAAGGGGAGTCTACGGCGCGTCCGCGACAGGCGAGAAAACCGAGACAAACTTGCTACGCGCTCGCCACGAGCGTGTTTCTCGCCGGTCACGCGCGTGACGCGCGCCGGTAACGAGTGGGAAACGTTAGGTTAGGGGTTATGGCCCGAGCCCCTTACAGGCCCGCAGGACGAACGGGGCGCGCCGCGTCCTTCTCACCAGCGCTCTTCTCACCCGCGTCCTCCCTGGGGTGCCAGCCCGGGCAAAGGGGCCCCGCCTCGGGGACGCGCGCCCACTCGAGCAGGTTCCAGCCGCGCACGGCCGCGGGGAGAAACAGGGCAACGGCAATGACGTAGAAAACCACGAGCACGATGACGAGAAGGACGAGATAGCCGCTCGCGTCATCGAGCACGTAGCTGCCGAGGGCCTCCTCAGCGCCTCCGAGCATGGCGAGCGGCGCCATAACGAGGAAGTCCGTGAGAGCGTGAAGGGCAACCACGCCCCAGAAGCTATGGGTTCGCACGTACACGGCCGCAAAGAGCAGGCCCAGGCAGCCGGTCTGCGCGGTCTTGAGCAGCATCTGCGCCAAGGTGAGCGGGTCGAGCGAGCCCGCCGAGGAGCTCACGTGCGCCATGCCAAACACGACCGAGGACACGAGCGCGCAGGCGAGCACGCCGTTTCTCGTCTGGCCATGGCGCGAGAGCAGGCCGCCAAAGAGCAGCGTCCGGAAGAGGCCCTCCTCAAAGACGCCAACAAAGAGGCAGAGGAAGGC
>CASEGE010000140.1 GCA_949287335.1 uncultured Olsenella sp.
GAGAACGCGGGCGGCCCGCTGCTGCGCATCTCCAAGAGCGTGGTCGTGAACATGGAGCGCATCGACTGGGTGCGCGGCTACGACCTGCGCACGCTCTCCGGCGACATGCTGAGAATCAGTCGCTCCAACAAGCGCGCGGCAACCGAGGCCATCACGAGCTATCTTGGGGGCAGCAGGTGATGGGGTCTGCGCAGGGCCTTGTCATCTGGCCCCTCATCATTGCGGTGCAGCTGCTGGTCGCCCTCTTCATGCTGGGCAGCCGCCTGAGGCCGCGCGAGGGCGTCCGCTGGCGCATCCCGGCGGTTGTGATCGGGGCGCTGCTCATCGCGCTCGTGCCGTCGGCCCCGGAGCTTGCGGGTGGGCTCGAGCAGTACAGCGAGTACATCCAGCAGCTCGTGGTCTTTAGCGGCGTGCTCGCGCTTCTCGTCCTGGCGGTGCGCTTTGTCTTTGTCGCCAGCCCCTGGGCGGCGCTCTTCTGCGCCACGACGGCCTATACCATGCAAAACCTCGCGAGCGGCATGGAGCAGCTTGCCAAGCTCCTCGTCTTTGAGACCCCCGTCCCAGCAAGCGAGTCGGTATCCGAGCTCTGCACCGTCGCAATCACCGTTGTCGTGTACGCAGCCTGCTACCTGGGATTCATTCGTCGCATTGACGGATTGGCGCTCGAGCGCATGCAGAGCCGCGTGATGCTCGCCGTGTTTGTGGTGGTGGCGTTTGCCGTCATTGGCTTCGACCTTCTCGTCAAGAGCATCTACGGGGGCGGCGTCTCATTCACCCATGTCGTCCTTCTTCGTGCGGCACACGCCCTCATCTGCGTCTTTGTGCTCATATCTGAGTATGAGATCCTCTGCGTGCAGCAGCTTCGCGCAGACAAGCTCTCCATCGAGCGCATGCTCGCCGAGCGCGGGCGCCAGTACGAGATGGCGCGCGACAACATCGAGGCCATCAACATCAAGTGCCACGACATCAAGCACCAGATCCGCACGCTCTCCTCGGGCGGCAGGGTGGCCGACCAGTCCGCGCTCGACGACCTGGCTCACGAGGTGGCCATCTACGACTCCGCCATCGAGACGGGAAACGAGGCGCTGGACACCATCCTCACCGAGAAGAGCCTCATCTGCGAGCACGCCCACATCACGCTCTCGTGCATCGTGGACGGCGCGTCGCTCGACTTTGTTGCCCCCAGCGACCTCTACGCCTTCTTTGGCAACGCGCTCGACAACGCAATCGAGGCGGTGTCCGCACTCGAGAACGACGAGCGCCGCAGCATCTCCCTCGTGGTCAAGCGACGCGGTAGCATGGTGAGCATCCACGCCGAGAACTTCTTCGACGGCCGGCTCATGTTCTTTGGCGGGCTACCGCGCACGACCAAGGCAGACGTGGCCAACCACGGCTTTGGCATCAAGTCCATGCGCCTCATCGCCGAGAAGTACGAGGGCTCGCTCACCACATCGGCAGAGAACGGGATCTTCCGCCTGGACGCCGTAATCCCGCGCCCCCGCACCACCTGACGCTGGCGTCAGGGCCGCCCAAAAGGGGACGGGCTATTCCGCCCAGAGTTTTTGGGACAGGCCTTGCCTGGGGGCGCTCGGCGGCCCCGTATGGCAGCTGCAGCTTGGCGGGGCCACACCCTCTCATCAGGGAGATTGCCCGTTCATATTTCACTCTCCCACACCGCCCCCAGAATTAACGTAACTTGGCTTCCTGAAAACAAAGTGCCAACTGGGGTTATGTTGCTAAAATGGCCATTTTCAGGAAGCCAAGTTACGTTAATTCTGGGGGCGGTGTGGGAGAGTGAGGAAAAAACGGGTAGATAGGCTGATGCTGGCATACGGGGCCGCCGAGCCCCCTAGCCGAGGCCTGTCCCAAAAACTCTGGGCGGAATAGCCCGTCCCTTTTGGGCAGCCCGCCGCTGTCACCTATAATGGGTGGCTGCAACGGACCGCGTGAGAAAGGCGCTCATGGACATCACCCCGCAGGAAGTAGCCGAGACCCTCGGCATCGACTTCATGGGAGGCTTCTCCGCGCTCGTGCAGAAGGGCATGGGCAACGCGGACCGTCGCC
>CASEGE010000141.1 GCA_949287335.1 uncultured Olsenella sp.
AGCAGCGCGCCGAGAAGTCGACGCTACCCACGGCTTGCCTAAAAGGGGACGGGTCCGTTTCTGGAAAAAGGGGAGGGGTTATTTCGCTCAGAGTTTTTGGGACTGTTTTTGGTCCGCGGTACTCTCGTGGCAAAACCTGTCCCAAAAACTCTGAGCGAAATAACCCGTCCCCTTTTGCCAGAAACGGACCCGTCCCCTTTTAGGCAAGCCTTGGGTAGCGTCTACTTCTCGGCGCGCTGCTCGTGGATTGCGGGAAGAATGCGCTTGACGACCCACCAGATGACGACGATGACAACGATGGCGATGATTACGTACTTGACAACGTCGGAGACCCACTCGGCCTGCTCGGTCACGGTTTCCCAGGCGCTGCCTGCTGCGGCGCCGAGCGAGCAGAGCACGGTGTTCCACACCGCGGAGCCGAGAAGGGTGTAGAGCGAGAAGCGGATGACGTTCATCTTTGCGGTGCCGGCGGGGATGGAGATGAGGCTCCTCACAACGGGGATGCAGCGGCAGATGAGGACGGTCACCTGGCCCTTGCGGTCGAACCAGTCCACGGCGCTGGAGATGTCATCGGGCTTGAAGCCGAGAAGACGCATCGGGCGCGTGCCGAAGAAGGTCATGAGGCGCTCGCGCGAGAGGATGCGGCCCACTCCATAGAGGATGTAGGCGCCGGTAATCGAGCCAATGGTTGCCGCGATGATCACGCCGGGCAGCGTGAGGTCGGTCGTGGTGGTGAAAAAGCCTGAGAGGGGGAGGATGAGCTCGGAGGGAATGGGCGGGAAGACGTTCTCGAAGAAGATGAGAAACCAGACGCCGATGTAGCCAAACTGGCTGATGAGCTGTGTAAACGCGGCCTCCATGGGGCTCCTTTGTCTTGGTGACGGTGCGCGTCAATTATCCTCGCCGAAGACCCTCATGGGAAAAAATCAAAGATTACACAGAAGTCGACGCCGGCCGTCTCGGCGTGAGACGGCCGGCACTTTCTCTATCTTCTTCTTCGTGCGGCAAGAACAGCGGCCATGGCGCTCAGGGCAGCACCACCGGCGCCGAGGGCGGCAATCGGCTGAGTTGACTCTCCCGTCTCTGGGATGTCCTCGTTCGGCTCCTCTGGCTCGTCTTCCTCGGGAGGCGCCTCAAAGCTCACGCTCTGCGCCTCGTCGGTGATGTCAGCGTGCATGGCGACAAGCCTTCCCCCTCGGGTGAGCTCCTCAAAGACGACGGCCGTCTTTCCTTCGAGTCCCGTTGCGTCGAGAACGAGGTTTACCTGCACCTCCCCGCTGGGCGCCTCGGGAACAAACGTGACCGCACCTTGGATGATGGACCCGCCCGCGTCCACAAGCTCCCCCGCATCCTCGCCTTCGTCACCCACGAGGTGAAGCGATCCGGTAAGGGTATAGCTTGCGCCGGGCGTGAGGCCCTCGTAGCTCACGGTATCGACGATCGCGGCTCCCTCGGCAGCGAGAATCCCGTGATCCCCATCTGTTTTGTCAACAGCGGAGGTGGTGAGGTCGACAAGACGTATGGTCTGCCCCTCGTCGGAGACGTCTGCGTGGGTTGCGAGAAGCGCCCCGTCGCGCCGCAGCTCCTCAAACGCCACGATTGCGCACCCGCCGAGGTCTGAGGCGTCAAAGGAGAAGGTGACCTCGACGGAGCCATTGGGCTCATCCGGGACAAGCTCCGCCGTTGCCGAGATGGGCTCTCCGTCTTTGTCGAGAAGGGCTCCTCCGTCGCTTACGGTGCCATCCTCTGCCGTCTCCCTTCTGTGAAGGGTTCCCACGAGCTCGTACGTCTCCCCGACGCGCAGGTTGGCATATTCGACGGTGTCGGTGAGCCTGATGGGTGCGCTGCCATCCTCATCTTGCGCGGCCTGTAGCTCCTTTGCTCCGGTTTCGCTCCCGGCAAGCGTGGTGGCTATGCCCGGCACGTGCACCGTCTGCTCTTCGTCATCGATGTCGGCGTGCGTGGCGAGCTCAACGCCCTCAGATGAGAGCTCCTCGAACGCCACGAGGTCGCGACCCTGGAGCGAGCGCGCATCGACCGTAAAGGAGAGCTCGACGCACTGCTCGGTTGCCTCAGCGACAAAGGACGTGCGGGCGCTTACCTCGTTGCCCTCCGCATCCAGGAGCGCCCCCTCGTCAATGGAGTGACCCTCCTCGTCCCACGACTTCACGTGAAGGGTTCCGGTGACCTCGTAGCTTCTTCCGGGGATGAGGCCCGTGAGCTCAACGGTGTCGACCACGGTCTGCTCGGGAGCGGCGGCAAGCTCGTCGTTGCCATCCGCGGCGTCCAGCGCGGTTGTCCTCATGTCCGGCACGACCACGGTCTGCTCGGCATCGGCCAGGTCGGCATGGCGTGCGAGAAGCACGTCGTTGTCCCAGAGCTCCTCGAAGATGACGATTGACCTGCCGTCAAGCTCCGCCGCGTCCACGCTGAGCTCGACGTCAACGCTCTGGTCGCGTGACTCCGCCGTGAAGGTGCGCTCGACCTCGGCGAGAGTTCCCTCGTCAAGGGGATTGCCGCTCTCGTCCCAGCTTATGAGATGGGCCGACCCTCTTAGCGTGTACTCCGTTCCTGTAACGAGGTTCTGGAGCTCAACGGTGTCAACGATGACCTGGCCGTCCTTTGCGGGAAGGCAGCGCTCGCCGGTTGTTGCCGCCCGCGCGCTGGTGCGGACGCTCGGCACGTGGACGGTCTGCTCCTGGTCGTGGATGTCCGCATGGACGACGAGGCGCACGCCCTCGGAGCTGAGCTCCTCGAAGGCGACGACGCTTTGACCTTGGAGCAGGGAGGCGTCAACGGGAAAGCGGAGCTCAACGTCCATGGTCGCGTCCGTTGCCACGAAGCTCGTTGAGGCGCTGATGGGAGTGCCGTTCTCGTCGGTGAGCTCGCCGCCGTCGGAGACCGTCCCGTCCTCGGAGATGCTCTGCAGGTGTAGGGTGCCGGTGACCTCGTATTCCTTGCCAACAATGAGGTTGGTGGCATGGACGACGTCGATGATGACCTGCTCGGGATGCGCGGGGAGGCCATGGTTGCCCGTCGCCTCTGCCGTGGAGGTCGTCTCAAGCTCGGGCACGTGGACCGTCTGGTTTTCATCGGCTATGTCGGCATGCGTTGCGAGGAGCATTCCGTCCCTCGAGAGCTCCTCAAAGACCACGAGGTCCCGCTCTCCCAGCGAGGAGGTGTCAACGCCCTCGAATCGCAGCTCCACCTGCATGTCTGGCTCTTCCGCCTCAAACGTGAGGCTGGCCGTGACGGGGACGTCATTGGCATCGAGAAGGGCACCGGCATCGGAGCCGTCAGCCGACCGCATGTGCAGCTCTCCGCTTACGGTATAGGTTCTCCCAACGGTGAGATTGGAGAGCGAGACGGTGTCCACGATGATCTGCGCCTCGTCCTGTGGCGACTGGTGGTCTCCCGTTGCCTCGGAGATTGCCTCGGTGACGACGGAGGGCATGTGCACGCTCTGCCGCTCGTCGGCGATGTCCTCGTGGGCGGCGAGCTCGCCCTGCTCATTTGAGAGCTTGGCCATGGCCACGACGGTCCGTCCAGCGAGAAGGGAGGTCGGAGCATCAAACTCAAGCTGCACCGTCATGGCGCGCTCCGTTGCCTCGAACGTGCGAGATGCCGTGAGCTCGTTCCCCTTTGCGTCTTTGATTGGGCCCTCGTCCGAACCGTCGCCACCGCGTAGGTGCAGCGTGTCGGTTACGGTATAGGTCTCTTTCGGGACAAGTCCGACGAGGGTGACGGTGTCCGTGAGGGCGGAGTCGGCCCAAGAGGGCGCCTCGTGGTCCGAGGTTGCGTCTGACGTGAGCTCGGTTCGTATGCCGGGGACATAGACCGTCTGCCCCTCGTCATCGAGAGCGGCATGACTCGCCACGAGGCGGTCTCCGTCGTAGAGGTGCTCGAAGGCGACGAGCCTCATGCCTGCCAGCTCGGTCGCGTCCACCGTAAAGGTGACGTCGGTCTCTCCGGAGGAGACGCTCTCCCTGACCGCGGTGCTCGTCTCCGCAACCACGCCCATGTCAGCGCCCTCTGCCGAAACGGCGTGAAGCTCACCGATGAGCAGATACTCCGCGCCGGGCGTGACTCCTTCGTAGCGAACGGTGTCCGTGAGCTCGATTCCCTCGCGTGTCGGCACGCTTTTCGAGGATCCGCCCGCGTACGAGAGGCTTGTGTCAATGCGGGTCTCAGTGTCGTCGAACGTGCCCAGCTCGAGGGTCACCCCGTCTCGCGTCACGTGCACGCGCGTCGAGACGAGCGTCATGCCCTCGTTTGCCCCGCAGCGAAGCTCCTCCACACAATACCAGTCGTAGGGGAGGGCACCGAGCGCGTCGTTCACCTCGGTGCTCTCTCCCGTGATTCCGGAGAACCAGACTCCTGCTCCGGAATTGAGCTTGGAGTCGTCGGCAGTCCCGTCGGCGAGAACCGCGGCGTCGTTTTTGTTGGTGCTCGTGGTGTGGGCGTTCCATTCGGCTGAGGTGCTTGCCATGCCGTTGTCGTCTGTCACGATGACGTGCCACTCGCCGGTGGTCTCGGAGGTGATTCTGAAAGGAATTCCTGCGAGGCGCGCGCCTCCATCCAGGGACTTCTCAAACGAGAGGTCGCCTCGGAAAACCTGCTCCTTGAGATGGTCGGCGTTTGAGGTGAGGTGCGCCATGTCGCCGTCATTCTCGAGCGAAACGACGCGTGACCACTCCACGTCGGTGCGGTACCCCTCCGGTGCATCGGCCTCGACGACCTCATACGTTCCCACGGGGAGCGCTCGCTCGCCGGTCGTGGCAAACCCCTGCTCGTCGGTAACTATGCTCATGACCTTAGCGTCCTTCTCGAACACCGTTTCTCCCACCTTGATGGGGCGCTCCGAGCGGTTGTATATGTCGAGCACCGCCCCCTCGAGCGTTGCCGCCCCCAGGGCCTGGGCGGGATTTTCGGAACCGGAATCCGCGAGCTCTCGGTCGACCTTTTGGACGTCGATGCCCCCGCGGCCCACGGGGTCGCAGACGGGCTCGGTGCCAGCCGGCACCACAAGTCCGTCGGCTCGAATCTGGACGATTTCGGACCAGCTCTCGTTGACCGCATAGCCCTTGGGCGCCTTGGTCTCCACGACCTCATAGGTGCCGTAGGGGAGGTCTCGCTCTCCCGTGGAGGCGCGTCCCCGCTCGTCGGTCTCAATGGTCATGACCGTCTCGCCCGGCTCGCGCCACGATCCCTCGATCATGACGCCGCTAACGGACCTGTTGATGATGCTGAAAACCGCTCCTTCGAGGGTTGCTGACCCCTGCGGCTCGGCGAGTCCGGTTTCTGCGTCGACCTTCTCGATGGAGATGCCGCCTCGGATGGGCTCGTCGGCAAGGTGAAGCTCGACAGCCTGACCATCCTCCCTGATTTTGAACACCTGCGACCAGCCGTCGTTTGTCTTGTAGCCCTCGGGCGCCTTTATCTCAATCGCCTCGTAGGTCCCGTAGGGAAGTTCCTTTGCCTTGGTTGTGGCCCAGCCTCCCTCGTCGGTCACGAGCGTGGCCGTGTCGATTCTCTGGTTTGGCTGGTAGGTGACGCCGTCAACGCTCACTGGTCCCTCGGAGCGGTTTATGATCGCTACTTCGGCGCCCGCGAGCGTCGCATCACCTTGGGCAACGGTATCTGCGAGCTCGGCGTCTGCCTTCTGGACGGAGCCGGAGCCCGAGATGACCGTCTCCTCGAGCTCCTGGTCTTCCGAGGCGGGGATGATCTCCCCGTCATTTTGAACCGAGACGATAGAGGACCACTCGTCGTTGAGCAGATAGCCCTCCGGGGGCTCAAGCTCTTTGAGGCGATAGGTTCCCACGGGCAGGTCGTGGTTGCCCGTGGCGGCAATGCCCTCATCGTTCGTCTCTATGGTGGTGACCAGCTCGTCGCTGCCGATGCTTTCGCCCTCGATCTTGACGGGACGTCCTGAGGCGTTATATATGCCGATAACGGCGCCTTCGAGCGTGGCATCTCCCTGTGCGACGCCCTCACGGAGCTTGTGGTCTATCTTGGGAACTGAGATTCCGCCGGTTATGACGCGGTTCTCGACGGCAAAGCCGTACTCGTCAACGTTTCCAAATACGCTCGACCATGTCCCCACCTTCTTGATGACGCAGGACTCCGGGTTGTCCGCGCTTACCTCTACCTGGGCGAAATGGAGGGACGCGTCTTCGGCCCTGTATCCATAGGGCGCCTTGGTCTCCTGCACCGTGAAGGTTCCAGGAGGTAGCAGCGCGTTGCCGCTGGAGGGGTCGGTGCCATAGAAGGAGTCGGAGCCTTCGACGAGAAAGTCCTGGTGGAGGCGGGCAACCCCGTATCCTGCGTAGTCGACGGTCTCGATGACCCACGTGCGGTCGGGGCTCTCGGGAAGTTCCTTCTCGGACGATGCCTTGATGCCCTCATAGAATCTGACGGTGAACTGGGCCCCGGCAAGAGAGGCGTCTCCTTGGGAGCCAATGTCGGTGCCCGCGCCGTTTGCGTCAACCTTCTGGACATAGAAGTGGGCTGCGGCGTAGAGGGGCTCGTCGGTGAGGTCGACGCGGGTGTTGACGCCCTCGCCGTTTACCTCAACTCGGTGCACGGTCTCGTCCCTCTTGTGGTTCTTCGGCGGTTCAAGCTCCTTCAGCCAGTAGGTCCCGAGGTCAAGTGGCTCATAGGTCGCGTGCCCCTCGGCATCCGTGGTCATCTTGTCAACGAGGTCCCGGCACGCCTCGTCACGGTAGATGCCATAGACGGCGCCCTCGAGGCTGTAGGCGCGGTTGCCCGAGGTGAGGCCAGGATTCGAGCTTCCCTTCCAGATCTCGATTCCTCCCTGCTTGGGCACGGGCTGACACTCAACCACGCTCTGGATGACGCCCGTCGGTGCCACCCACCACTTCGAGAGCGTGTCCCAGCTTCCTTCCTCGCCTGCGTGCTCAAGGGCCGTTCGAGAGAACTGCCATGCGCGCTGGAGGTCTGCCGTCGTGATGTAGTTGCGGTTTCCGGTGTAGTCGTACTTGATTTCCCCGTCGGCGCTCCATCCCCGCTCGTCAATCTGACCGAGGAGCATCCAAATGGCCATTTGGGTGACATCTGCCGGATCATCGCAGGTAAAGCCGCCAGGCGTGGTCGTAAAGGGGTAGCCCTGGCTTATGAGCCACGCGAGGGCGTGCCTGTCGCAGGTGAAGGTGCCGTCGGGCGCAAGGCCCGTGTAGTACCACGTGGAGTACGTGTAGCCGCTCGGCGCCATCTTGGGTGCCTCGCCGCAGTAGCTCGTGGCGCCCGTTGCGGAGGTGAGCTTGATCATGAGACCGCTCTCGTCAAGGGAGAAGGTCTGGGCTCCCGTCTCTGCTCTCGCGGGGGCGGGGAGATACCCCACCGCTTGTGCGGCGAGCATGATGAGGACGAGCAGAAACGCCAGCGCGCTTCTCGCCAGTCCCCGTTTCCTTGGGCGTTTCGATGAGGTGGATCTTTGCATGTGCGCTCCCTCCTGATGGTTGTCATGGTGGAGCGGGAGCGTATCAGCAGGAGGCTTACCGTTGTCTTACCGGTATCTTCCCGTTCTCTGACGACGCAGGTGGAAGGCTCTGCGAGCGGGGGAGGGCGGGGTCTTGAGTCGGTGGGCGGACGAGATGGGACAGCGAGCGCGCACTTGGCCGGGAGATTGAGATCCTGATAGTGACTGAGACTTATCGGCTCGTACCGCGTACGCCATGAAAAAAGCCGCCACCCGAAGGTGGCGGCAATGACGCTATATGCTACAGCGCGGATTCGTAAATGGCCCGCGCGTCCTCCATTGTGAGGCGTCGGAAGTCGCCGAATACGGCACCCTTGTTCTTCTCGAGCGTCTCGAGGAGCCCGGGAATCTGCTCGGGGCCCACGCCGAGCTCGCCGAGCGTGCGGGGCATCCCAATGGAGACGAAGAAGCTCTGGAGCTCGTCGATCGTGGCGAGAACCGCGTCTCTCACAGCCTCGTCCTCAGTGATGTCGACCCCATCGGACTCTGGGCTGACGGGTTCGATGCCAAAGACATTCTTGCCGAATGAGAGGAAGCGCTCGGGATGCTCCTGCCAGACGTAGCGCATCCATGCGGGGAAGATGACGGCGAGCCCGGCGCCGTGCGTGATGCGGGCATCGTACGCGGAGAGCTCGTGCTCGAGCCCGTGGCTCTCCCATCCGCCGGCACGCCCGCCCGGGGCCGCATTTCTCCCGAGGCCTGCAAGGTCGTTGTGGGCGAGGGTGCCCGCCCACATGATGTTTGCCCGCGCATCGTAGTCACGGGGGTTCTCGAGCACCCTGGGCGCCTCCTCGATGAGAGCGCGGACCAGGGCGCATGCGATGTTGTCGGTTACCGGCACGGGCCCCACGCTTGAGAAGTAGCGCTCCATGATGTGAGCGATCATGTCCGTGACCCCCGCCGCCGTCTGATAGGCGGGAAGCGTAAAGGTGAGCTCCGGGTCCATGATGGCTATCGTCGGTCGGTGCAGCTCGCTCGAGAGACCCCTCTTGAGCTGGAGCTCGTCGTTGGTGATGACGCTCGACGCGCTCGCCTCGGAGCCCGCGGCAGGGATGGTGAGGACGCATGCCACAGGGGGCTTGCCCTCGGCGACCATTGGGGAGTTGCCAGAGAAGAGGTCCCAGACGTCCCCCTCGTAGGGAACGCCCGCCGAGATGGCCTTGGCGGTGTCGATGGCAGATCCCCCGCCCACGCCGAGAATCACGTCCGCCCCACAGGAGCGGGCGAGAGCAATGCCCTCGCGAACGAGGCCGACCTCTGGGTTCGGGCGGGCCCCGGCGAGTTCCGTGTGGGCAACGCCGGCCTCATCAAGGGAGCGGAGCACTCGGCCGAGCGTGCCGCTGCGCACAACGGAGCCTTGGCCGTACACGACGAGCGCGTGCGCATGGCCGGCCGAGGCGAGCTCTGCCCCTGTCCGGTCGCATGCGCCGCGCCCAAAGACGAATCTGGTGGGAGAGGAGAACGTGAAGTCGTTCATGGGGGTCCTTTCGTCACGGTGACGAGAAGAGCTTATCCCTTTCTCCGCCGCGGCGCGGTGGCGCTCACTGCTGGGGCGGTTCCTCGGCCCTTGACCTTGCTTCGTCAAGCAGTTCCTGCCATCTGGCCCTGTCCTGCTCGAATTGCTCGAGCCGCTTTCTGACGGAGGCAAATCCAAAGGGCGCGTAGCCCCTCTCGCCCAATTTGGAAAGCCTTCTGATGATGAAACGGCGGCTCTCGTAGAGACCGTTTCTGAACTCCTCGAAGTCCTCCGGTCCCTGCGCCCACTCGGGCGGCGCGTCGCCCGCGCCGTCGAGCAGCTGCGGCCCTAACTTGGCAACCCCTCGCTCCATGGCCTCGAACGTGATCGAATGCGTCCAGTCGGTCTTGGTCCCGTAGCGGTAGGTGACGAATCTGGTGCGGGGAAACACCTCGCTGAGGCGCAGCTCAGAGGCGTGCGCCTCCTCGACGCGCTTCTTTCCCGTCTTGGGCAGGGCTATCTCGCCGAGCACGTCCCTCTCGCCGATGAGGAGGTTCTTCCTGTTGTTGGTGAGCAGGAAGCCAAACGGTTGCGAGTCCTGCCAGCAGAACACGTCTTGAATGATGAGGTGCAGGTCGAGGAAGGTAAACCCCGCGGGAACGATGATCGACCTCCAGCACGTTCGGCTCGACCGGTAGTAGTTTCCGGAGACGGGAACGACGAGCTCGACGTTGAGCTGGAAGGCCCGTGTGTCGATGGGGTCTCTCCCGTACTCCGCCGGTGGGTTGGAGAGCGCCGTCGTGACAAGCGGGAGCTCGCCCTGGTTCTTGCTGCGCTTGACGCCGGCGAGTGCGTAGACTATTTCCGGCATCGTGAGAGGCCCTGCCCCGTAGGCTACCTCCTCGGCAAGGAGTTCGGGGTCGGAGTAGCGAATGTCCCTGAGGTCGGCCCCTATCTTTGGTCCAAGTTCGAGCTGCAGGTACTTGAGTATCCCGCGGGCCTCCCTCCTGCCTTCCTCGGTGAGGTAGACGCCGTCCCCGTTGGCGGAGAAGCAGATGAGGCCGTAGTCCTCAAGTTCTCCGAGAATCTCCGGATCGTAGTTCCTGGAGCCCCAGCAGGGGAGATGGCCTTGGGGTTCGGACTCTAGATTGAGATAGACGAGCGCGAGGGCAAACAGGCATCCCAGGCTTTTGTTGAGGCCGTACGCTCTCATGACTTCCCCTTTCCGTTGCTTTTGAGATGAGGGGAACGAAGCCTATCAGCTGCTTGCTTACCGTTGTCTTACCGCTATCTTTCCGCTCTCTGACGCCGCAGGCAAGAGGCGTTGTCGCTGCCCATGCACGCCCAAAATACTCGGTGTGCGGCGCGTCTGCGTCGCTGGGCGTGGTCTGGGGAGAAGGGCGCCCTGACCAGATGTGACCGAACCTGACCGACCCGTCCCAATTCGTGCGAAACGATATCTCTCCGCTTACGCTGGCCTTACCTTGCCTCCTTAAGCTAGACCCAAAGAGAGAATGGGGAGGTGTGCCATGCTAGGCGAGAAGATCTTGGGTAAGGACGCATCCTACCTGCGCCGCCTTGGCGCGCTCTGCGTCTTGCTGTGCGGCTGCTGCGCCCTTCTCGGCATGGTGCTCATCTCTGTGCAGCCCGATCCTGCCAACTACGTGGCAACGGTCGCCGCGCTTGCGATGTCCCTTTTCGGCCTTGTCCTGGTCTCTCTCCACTAACGGGCGCAAGCTCAGCAACCGAAATGCAGCTTCCTACAAGCTATGCGACCAAAGCGTGGCGTTGTGCCCAAATGAGTGCGCGCCGCGCAGCCTGAGATTGCCCGTGGGTCCTCGTGGGTAGCATGTGGGCAACCCAACAAGCGAGGAAAGGACGACCCCATGTGCACGGCAGTCCGCTTTACCGACTCTTCCGGAAACCTCTTCTTTGGACGCAACCTCGACTGGACGGTCGGGTACGGCGAGCGCGTGGTGGTGACGCCCCCCGCCGCAAAGGTGCCCGCGGCCTTTGATAGGCCTGCCGACCCCAAGCTTGGCCATACCGTCATGGGCATGGGCATCGTCGTGGGCGCCCTGCCGCTCTACTTTGACTGCGCCAATGACGCCGGTCTTGCCATTGCCGGACTCAACTTTCCCCAGAGCGCGCGCTATGCGAAGGATCCCGTTGAGGGAACCGTCAATGTTGCAGCCTATGAGTTTCCCTACTGGGTGGCGAGGAACTTCTCGTCCGTTGAGGAGGTTCGCCACGCGCTCAAGGAGGTTACCATCGTTGCCCGACCGGTGAATGAGCAGCTCCCCGTGGCGAATCTCCACTGGATCGTGGCCGACGCGCGCTCCTGCGCTGTGGTCGAGTGTCTCGAGCGCGGTCTTGTGGTCTGGGACGATGACGTTGACGTGCTCACCAACGAGCCCGACTTTGGATGGCATCGCCAGAACCTGCGCAATTACCTCATGCTCACGGGCGGGGAGCCCGCCGCCGCGACCTGGTCCTCGGCGCGCCTCACGCCGTTTGGCTCCGGTGTGGGCATGCAGGGCCTCCCCGGCGATTACGGCGGACCGGCCCGCTTTGTGCGCGCCGCGTTTGTGAACGCGCACTACCCGCAGAAGTCCACCGAGGCGGACAACGTCACGAGGCTCTTCCGTACGCTGGGCGCGACGGCGGTGCCCGAGGGCTGCGCCGCGTTTGCGGACGGTTCTGAGGAGCGGACCCTTTACACCTCCGGCTACTCCACGGCAACGCGCACGTACTATCACGCCGCTTACGAGGCGCCCGCAATTCTCGCCTATCCGCTGGATGCCTGCGACCTCTCGGGTGACGCGCCGTTCTTTGCCGAGGCGGCTGCCTAGGGCGCGTCCTTCTCGCCCATGGTCCTCCCCGACGGCCCCGGCTCACGTGTTGAGCCGGGGCCGTTTGCTGCTGCGCTCCTCGTCCTTGTCGCGCGATTTGCGCCCCATGGTTTGACTGGTACCCCTATGGGGTATACACTCTCTGTAATAAACCCCGTGGGGGTATATGCGCAAGGGAGGACACATGGCCGAGAAGAACGACTGCCCGCACTGCGGCACGCTCAAGCACACGCCGCGCTCGCCCGAGCTCAAGGCCAGCGTGACACGCCGCATCAACCGTGCCATTGGCCAGCTGAACGGCATCCGCTCGATGGTTGAGGAGGACCGCTACTGCGGCGACGTTCTCACGCAGCTCGCGGCTGTGGAGTCGGCGGTCAAGGCCATCTCGCGCGAGGTCATGCGCGACCACCTGGAGACCTGCGTCGTCGAGCGCATCCAGGCGGGAGACACCGAGGTGACGGACGAGGTCATGGACCTCTTTCGCAAGTTCATGTGATTCAAAAGGGGTCTGTCCCCTTTTGAATCATTTTTGGAGGGAGTCTCTATGAGGGAGACCTTTGACATCACGGGCATGACCTGCGCGGCGTGCTCGTCGCGCGTGCAGAAGGCGGCGAGCGAGGTGCCCGGCGTGACGTGCGCCAACGTGAACCTGCTCAAGAACTCGATGGAGCTCGACTACGACGGCTCGCCCGAGACGGCCGCCGCCGTGGTGGATGCCATCGAGAAGTCTGGATACGGGGCAGTTCGTCGCACGTCGGCAGGCGAGAAGGGCCGCGGTGCCGCGTCCGCCGAGCGTCCCGGAGCGGCCGCCGAGAGGGCCATCCGCGAGAAGCGCAATCAGCTCATCGTCTCCGCGGTCTTCTCGGTCCCGCTCTTCTACGTTGCCATGGGCCCGATGTTTGGGTGGCCGCAACCGCCCATGCTCGTGGGCGAGAAGAACCTCGTCGCGGTTGGCCTTACGCAGCTCCTGCTCTGCGCGCCGATCCTCTTTACCAACCGGCACTACTTCATCACCGGCTTCAAGACGCTCTGGCACAGGGCCCCCAACATGGACTCGCTCATCGCGCTGGGCTCCGCTGCCTCGGCCGTCTGGTCCGTCGCGCAGCTCTACCGCATGGCCTGGGCCGCGGGAGCGGGTGACATGGCCACGCTGCATGCCGCTGCGCACAGTCTCTACTTCGACTCGGCGGGCATGATCCTCACCCTCATCACCCTGGGCAAGTTCTTCGAGGCACGGGCAAAGGGCCGCACCACGGACGCCATTGCCGCTCTCATGGACCTTGCGCCCAAGACGGCCACGGTCGTGCGCGACGGCGAGGAGGTCGAGGTCCCCACCGAGGACGTCATGGTGGGGGAGCGCGTCATCGTGCGCGCCGGTGAGTCCGTACCGGTGGATGGCGTGGTGGTGGAGGGCTCCGCCGCTGTGGACGAGTCCGCCATCACCGGCGAGAGCGTGCCCGTCGAGAAGGGCGTGGGCGACCGCGTGACCGGCGCCACGGTCTCCACACGCGGCTGGTTTGCGATGGAGGCACGTGCCGTCGGGGACGACACCACGCTCGCCGGGATCATCCGCCTCGTAGACGAGGCCACGAGCTCCAAGGCTCCCATCGAGCGCATGGCCGATAAGATCGCGGGCGTGTTCGTGCCGGTGGTCATCGCCATCGCTGCGGTGACGTTCGTGGTGTGGCTCGTGCTCGCGGGCGATGTGGCCACGGCGCTCACGCATGCCATATCGATCCTCGTCATCTCCTGCCCCTGTGCGCTCGGCCTGGCCACGCCCACGGCGATCATGGTGGGAACCGGACGTGGCGCGGCCAACGGCATCCTCATCAAGTCCGCCGAGGCCCTCGAGCGCGCCTGCAACGTTGACGTGGTCGTGCTGGACAAGACGGGCACCGTGACGGCCGGGGAGCCGTGCGTGACGGACGTGCGCCTTGCGGGCGGCGTCTCTGAGGCGGAGCTCATGCGCGTGGCCGTGGCGCTCGAGCGCAAGAGCGAGCACCCGCTTGCCGGCGCCATCTGCGACTACGTGGACGAGAAGTGCCCGGATGTCGACAAGGCCGTGCGCGTCGAGAAGTTCGAGCAGGTCGCGGGCGGCGGCCTCTCGGCGCTCGTGGATGGCGCCCCCGCTCTTGCCGGCAATGCCCGCCTCATGGAGGCGCGCGTCGTGGGGCTCGGCGAGCTCGCGGACGCAGCCGCAGCACTCGCCGACGAGGGCAAGACGCCGCTGTTCTTCTCGCTGAGCGGACGCGCCCTGGGCATGGTTGCCGTTGCCGATCCCGTCAAGCCCACGAGTGCGGCGGCCATCGCCCGTCTGCGCACGATGGGCGCGCGAACCGTCCTTCTCACCGGAGACCAGGAGCGGACCGCTGCCGCCGTGGCGCGCAGGGTGGGCGTGGACGAGGTCGTTGCCGGCGTGCTTCCCGCGCAGAAGGAGGAGAAGGTCCGAGAGCTGCAGGACGGGGGACGTGTGGTGGCCATGGTGGGCGACGGCATCAACGACGCCCCCGCACTTGCCCGCGCGGACGTGGGCGTTGCCATCGGTGCCGGAACCGACGTGGCCATCTCCTCTGCCGACGTGGTGCTCATGCACTCCGACCCCGCTGACGTGGCAACCGCAATGGAGCTCAGCCGCGCCACGATGAGAAACATCAAGCAGAATCTCTTCTGGGCGCTCTTCTACAACGCCATCTGCATTCCCGTTGCCGCGGGCGTGCTGTCGCCGCTCGGCGTTACCCTGAACCCGATGATCGGCGCTGCCGCCATGGGCTTCAGTTCCGTCTTTGTGGTGACCAATGCGCTTCGCCTGCGCACGTGGAAGCCGAGCGAGCGTGCGGCCGACGAGACGGCGGGCGCCGCTGAAGTGAGCGTGTCTGTTGAGAGCGTGCCGATGGCGGCACCTCTGGAGAGAAAGGAAAAGACCATGACCAAGACCCTCAACGTTACCGGGATGATGTGCCAGCACTGCGTCGCGCACGTGAGGAAGGCCCTTGAGGGCGTCGCGGGCGTGAGCTCGGTGGACGTGAGCCTTGAGGCGGGGACCGCGACGGTTGAGGCATCCGATGAGGTCTCTGACGAGGCACTCGTTGCTGCCGTGGTGGACGCTGGGTACGAGGCGAAGGTTGCCTAAACGGGAGTGGGCGTGACGGGGGCGGCGGCACCTTCTGCCCCCTGTCATCCCTTCCTTTTCCGCTTGCCGAGCCTGCACGCCGCTCGCCGTTTATGAAACGGTTTCGTAATGTTTGGGCGGGGTAGAACAGGGGTTGAGGCCGCTAGGGCCAAAATCGCCCCTCGGGGCGCAGACGCAAGGGGGAAGAACATGGACGTGAAGATTGGCAACTATACGCTCGACTTCCTGAAGGAGCACCTCTATTCCGGACTTCTGTGCGACGTGCTCGACTCAATGGGCTACCGCAACCAGTTCCTGGGTGCTGAGATGGACCCCGTCCTGCCCGAGACCGTCGTGGTTGGCCGGGCCTTCACCTGCGTTGCCACCCAGGTCTACTCCATGCCCGAGAACCCGCTCACGGCCCAGTGCCGCGTCATCGATCAGATGCAGGAGGGCGACGTTCTTGTCCTCACCATGCGCGGCGAGTACAACTGCGCGATTCTGGGCGAGCTGATGAGCCTTGCCATCCTGCAGAAGGGCGGGGTCGGCGCGGTTCTCGACGGCATGGCGCGCGACCTCAAGATCGTGCGCGAGATGAAGTTCCCGCTCATCTATCGCGGTCACCTGCCGAGCACCTCCAAGGGGCGCGCCGAGGTCAACGAGTGCCTGATTCCCATCCAGATTGACGGCGTCACGATCAACCCCGGCGACATCGTCTTTGGAGACATCGACGGAACCGTCGTCATCCCGCAGGACATCTTCGATGCCGTCGTCGAGCGGGCCTTTGAGATCGAGGAGCGCGAGAACCGCACGCGCGACTCCATCAAGGAGGGCGCCTCCCTCGAGAGCACCTACATGAAGATCGGCGCCATCTAGGCGCTTTTGGCCATTGGGCCTTGAAGACCCGACGGGACCCACCTCCCGTCGGGTCTGTCATGTCGCGACCGTACGGTACTACAATGGGTCGGCTCCTGACCATTGGAGAGGAAGCTGACAAACCTCCCCCGTCCCCATCTGTCAGGTCCTGACAAGAGGGGACGGGGGAGTTCTGTCAGGTTGTGGGATGCGACCATCGATAAGGACCGACTCATGAATCTTGATCCAGAGCAGAGGCGCGTCGTCTACACGCTGGGCTTCTGCGGACTCGTCTCAGCCGCCGACAACTGGTTCGTCTCGCCGGCGCTCCCCGCCATCGCAAACGGGCTCGGGGTCGCCGCCTCCGCCGCAACCATCGTGCTCAGCGCCTACCTGCTCCCGTATGGTCTGCTCCAGCCCGTGTGCGGCACGCTCGGCGACCGCTTCGGACGGCTTCGCGTGCTGCACGTTATCGTTACGGGACTCGCGGTGGGCACGTTTCTGTGCGCCGTTGCGCCCACGCTTTCGCTGCTGGTCGCGGCGCGCGTGATCACGGGCTGCTTTGCCGCGGGCATCATCGCGGTCTCTCAGGCGCTCGTGGGCGACGTCGTGGGCCCGGAGCGCCGGGGCGCCGCCGTTGGGGTCCTCATGGGCATCACCTTCACGGGGCAGGGTCTCTCCTCGGGCATGGGCGGCATCATCACCGACCTCATGAGCTGGCGCGCCGCCTTTGCCTGCTTTGGCGTGCTCGCCCTTCTCGCCCTCGCGCTGCTGCTGCGGCTTCCCGCGACGCCCGAGAGGAGCGTCGTGTCCGCGCAGGCCCCGACGGGCTCGTTCTTCTCGCGTGCCGCCCGCATCTTCTTTGGCGGGCACCGTGCGGTCTATCTCGTGGCATGCACCACGGGCCTCGTCTTCCTGGGCGTCTATGGCTTCATGGGCACGTTCTTGTCCGAGCGCTGCGGTCTTGGCTCCACGCAGGCGGGGCTCATCATGATGCTCTATGGCGTGATGTGCCTCGTGGGCGGAACCGTCTCCGGGCGCATCGGCGCGACCCACGGCCCCCGTGGCGTCATCTACGTGGGCGAGGCCTCGGGGCTTCTGGCCATCGCCGCACTGGTGGCGGTCTCCGTGACGGGCTCATGGGCGCCGGCGCTTCTCGCCGCGGGGGCGCTGGGCTTTGGCTACATCCTCACGCAGCCCACGCTCGTCTCGCTCTCCATGGACGCCGACCCGGCGCAGACCGGGCTCTGCACGGGCCTTATTGGGCTGGGCGTCTTTGCCGGCGGGGGTGTGGGAAGCGCCGTGGGCGGTCAGCTCCTCGCGGTTGGAGGCTACCCGCTGCTGTGGGTTGTCGCCGCGGTCCTGCTGGTGGGGCAGCTCGTGCTGGGAGGCCGTGCGCTCGCCGCCCTTGAGCGCAGCTCACGGAAACGCTCGCTTTAGCGCTCAGACTGATCGTTTCTTGGGGGACGAGAAGAGCGTAGGAGGGGCAACTCACAAAAGTGCTCGCCTTTCAGACAAGAGGCGAGCGCTTTCGTGAGTTGGCGGGGCGTCCGGTCCATGCGCTACCATGGGATGCCGATACCCCGCGCGTTCAGGAGGAGAACATGGCAGACGAGAAGAACGTGCCGTTTCAGGCGTCACTGTTCGGCGACGACCCCGCGCCCGCCCCTGAGCCGGCGCAAAAGCCGCGGTCGCCGCGCGCCCGTCACGCCGAGCTCAACCGCATCCTCAACCATGCGGCCTACGCCTACTACGCGCTGGACAACCCAGAGATGACCGATGCCGAGTTCGACCGCCTGCTCCAGGAGCTTCTCGCCCTGGAGGCGGCTCACCCCGAGCTCGTCACGACCGAGTCCTACACCCAGCGCGTGGGCGGCTACGTCTCCGAGCAGTTTGAGCCCGTGACGCACGCGGCGCGCATGTACTCGATGGACGACGCGATGGACCTCGCCGAGCTGGACGAGTGGCTCGCGCGCACCGACGAGGCCCTCGGCGCCACGCCGGAGCGCCCGGTGGCCTACACCTGCGAGCTCAAGATCGACGGCCTGGGCGTGGCGCTCACCTACGCGGACGCCCAGTTCGTCCGCGCCGCCACGCGCGGTGACGGCACCACGGGCGAGAACGTCACGGCGAACGTCCTCACGAT
>CASEGE010000142.1 GCA_949287335.1 uncultured Olsenella sp.
AGGCGCGAGGTACCCGAGACCGCCCGGCGCGCCCCGAGCGCCGAGACGCCGGGCTGCGCATACGCCACGGCGAGCATGCCCGCCTGGGAGGCCATGAGCGTGGACATGCCGAGCAGGGCGTAGTAGTAGCGCACGATCTCCTCGGGCCGGGCGTGCGTGATCTGCACCCGCTCGACCGCCACCTGGATGCCCAGGGCATCCGTCACGGCGGCGAGGTCCGCGAGCGCCGCCGGATCGCGCTGCGCCACCTTCTCCAGCAGGGCGCGCGACTGCACGTAGGAGCTGGCGACGGTCTCCAGGATCGTACGGTTGACCGCCGACGCGCCGTCCGCGCTCGCGAGCGTGTAGGCCGAGCCCACCGCGAGCGCGGGCGCGCCGTCAGAGGAAATCTCAAAGTAGCCGTCAATCTCCCCGCTGGCGAGAAGGACCTCAGCCTCGTCGGCGGTCCCCACACGCCGCAGGTCGAGCAACTGGTCCTCCCCCGGCTCCGCGAGGGCCTTCACGACCTGGGTGAAAGAGCCCGCAGACGCATCGTCCTTCTCGTCCGCCGGAGCCACGAGCGCCACCGGCACCGGGTCCACCACGCCGTCCGTACGCATGCCGGAGAACATGAAGAGGAAGATGGCCGACATGATGAGGGGAAACGCCAGCACCCATACAATCACCGAGGGGGTGCGGGCGAGGCTCTTGACGCTCACCAGAAACGAGGTTCCCATAGCCGCCCCCCTAGTCGCGCAGCTCGCGGCCGCAGAGCTCGAGGAAGACGTCGTTGAGCGTGGGCGGCTCGGACCACACGCGCCCCAGACGCACGCCAGCGGCGGTGAGGACGGAGAGCGCGTCGGTGAGGTTGTGCGCGCTCGCCTCGCAGGTCAGGTGCAGCATGCCGTCCGCGTGATCGGCCGAGAGCACGTGCGAGAGGCCACACAGGCGCTCGAGCGTGCCCTCAGGCAGCTCGCCTACCTCGGCCGTGATCTTCTCGCCGAGGCTGATCATGCGCTTGAGCTCGTCGGCGGTGCCCTGCGCCACCGCCCGCCCGCGGTCGCAGATCATGATGCGACCGCAGATCTGCTCGACCTCCTCCATGTAGTGGCTCGTGTAGACCACCGTGGCCCCCTCGTCGCGCAGGCGGCAGATGCCGTCCAGGATGTTGGCGCGGCTCTGCGGGTCAACGGCGACGGTGGGCTCGTCGAAGAAGATGAGCTCCGGGCGGTGCGCGATCCCGCAGGCGATGTTGAGCCGTCGCGCCAGACCGCCGGAAAGCTTGGCCGGGCGGAAGCGCGCATAGTCGCCGAGGCCCACAAAGTCGATCGCCTCGTCCACGAGCTGGCGGCGCCGACGACGGTCGCGCACGTAGAGCGCGCAGAAGGCGTCCACGTTCTCGTGCACGGTGAGCTCGTCGAAGACGGCCACCTGCTGCGGGACCACGCCCACTCGCGTCTTGAGGTCGTAGCGGTTCGGCGCCATCGGCTCGCCGAAAAGCTCGATGGTGCCGCGGTCGTAGGAGAGCAGCTGGAGGATGCAGTTGATAGCCGTGGTCTTGCCCGAGCCGTTGGGGCCCAGAAGACCAAAGATCTCCCCCTTGCGCACGGAGAGGTCCAGGTGATCGAGCGCGACGAGCTCGCGATAGCGCTTGACGAGCCCGGTGGCGCGGACGACGTCTTGCGATGGTGCGGTCTGCGTGTGTGACATGGCGGCCCCTTTCTCTTGGCGCCATTGTCACAGGCCGCCCGCGCACGCGGAAGTGAGTTTTGTCACGAGTGCGGCCCCGCACGCAAAGGGCGCTCCATGCGATAATCTGGAATCGCACCACACGAAAGGACTTGCATGGACGAGCTCGAAGAGATCGAGAAGAACGCTGCGCCCAGCTCGCAGGCGGTGCTCTACCGCCCCGCGCCCACCGTCGAGGAGCGCCGCGCCGCCGGGCTCGCAGCTCGCGAGGCCTGCCCGATCGAGACGCTCGGCACCTGGGAGCCGCGCACGTCCAGCGAGCCGGCGATCGACCTCATCGAGCAGCAGTCCGTCACGCGCGACCCGAGCCTCGTGCCGCTGCGCTACGAGCGCATGGGCGCCTCGCCGTTCACGTTCTACCGCGGCAGCGCCGTCATCATGGCCGCGGACCTCGCCACCATGCCCGTAACCGGCATCGAGGTCCAGTGCATCGGCGACGCGCACGTCGGCAACTTCGGCATCTTCATGAGCCACACGCGCCACCTCGTCTTTGACGTCAACGACTTCGACGAGACCGCGCCCGGGCCCTGGGAGTGGGACGTCATGCGCCTTGTGGCGAGCATCGAGATCTGCGGGCGCGACCGTGGCTTCTCAAAGCAGGACCGCCATGACGCCGTACGCGCCTGCGCCAAGCAGTACCGTCGCACGATAGCGCGCTTCGCGGAAATGGGCGAGCTTGACGTCTGGCACGCCCATCTCGACGTCGAGCGCATGCTCGACGAGTTTGAGCTTGACGGCAAGACCGGGCGGACCATCCGGAAGGTCGTGGAGAAGGCGCGCGAGAAGGACAGCGCACGCGCGGCCGACCGCCTCACGGTGCGCGACGGGGGACGCCTGCGCTTTGACACCCGCCCGCCTGAGCTGGTGCCGCTCTCGGCGCTCTCCGCCGAGCAGGGCTACGACGCGGCCCAGCTCAGCCACGCGCTGCGCGGCCTCCTAGACGCCTACTTTGGGAGCATCCCCCGCGACCGCCGCGTCCTTCTCGGTCACTACCGCCTGCAGGACGCCGCACGCAAGGTCGTGGGCGTGGGGTCGGTGGGGCGTCGCGCCTGGATCGCGCTGCTCACTGGGCGCGACGAGGACGACCCGCTGGTCCTCCAGGTCAAGGAGGCGGAGGAGTCCGTCGTGGAGCGCTACTGGCGCCCGAGCGGCTTCGCGAGCCATGGCGAGCGAGTGGTGGAGGGCCAGCGTCTCGTGCAGTCCACGAGCGACTTTTTGCTGGGCTGGACGAGCGTGCCCACGACAGGCGGCGGCACGCGCGACTACTACGTACGCCAGCTCTGGAACGGCAAGGGCTCGATCGACCTCGCCGAGGTGGGCCCGGAGAGCCTCGAGAACGTAGCGCGGCTCTGCGCGTGGTCGCTCGCGCACGCGCACGCCCGCACCGGCGACGAGGTTGCCATCTCGGCCTACCTCGGCGACAGACACGCCTTCGAGGACGCCATGTGGGGCTTCGCACGCGCCTACGCCGACCAGAACGATTCCGACTACCAGGCGTTCATTGAGCGAATTAACTCGTAGTCACCTTCTACGCGTCCTTGCTCAGCACAGCGACACGCTGCTGAGAGAGACCCACGAGAGAGGCGATGTCTCGCAAGGTGAGGCCCTCCTCGCGGAAGCGGCGAATCACCTCTCTGGTAAGACCAGAGGAGATGCGCTGCTTCTCCTCAGCCTCCCTGCGCGCTGTCTCAAGCTCCTCGAGCATTCTTTGCGAATCAGAGTCGAGCACCGGCAAAACTTCAACGGCACCCACCTCAACACCAAGCAGTGACGCTGCATCACGAACCATGTTCGCAACCTGATCGAGCCTACGCGCCTGAGTGAACAAGCCCGGAACCTCCTCAACGGAAATCGCCCACCAGCCCTCGCTCCGCGTCACTCGTGCCGTCACGTCCTTCGCCATGTCACTCGCCTCCAAACAGGTAGTGGAGTATCGCGCGAGAAGTAATCTCATTCACCTCAGAATGGCGAGGTATTGTTGTTTGCTTGTCCCCAACACACACCTTTGTGTGGCTCGAGCCCTCTTCCCAGAACGCCACAAGCCCCCTTGACTTCGCCAGCTCAGAAATTCGTTTTCTAAGAACGCGATACTTCATTAAGTACACCCCCATTGATAGCACAACTCAATAGATATTGTCTAAATTAGGTTATGGGGATTGAATCAGGCGAGTGACTGCCTAGCCAAAGGTCTCGAGGTACTCCGCGCAGGTCATAGCGCGCACTTTGGAGCGCTTGAACGCCGCCGCGTCGCGCGTGAGGATGACGTCCACGTCGTTGAGCTCGGCACAGGCACGGATGAGGCCATCCTCAAAGTCCGGCTCGCCGCAGCCGAGCGAGAGCTCGCACTCCTCCGCGCCCATCGGTGCAATCACGAGTAGCTCACGCAGCCATTCCACGGACCTTCTCGCCTGCGCCTCACCATACTGCAGCTGCAGCACACAATATGCATCCTTGAGAGACCCCACAGCAACGAGCCCAAGGTCTCCCCCGCCGTTGCAGCGATGAAGAACCTCGCATGCCTCCGCCGACTTCGGCCGCTCCTTACAAACCGCATCGAGAAGAACGTTGGTGTCGAAGAGCAATCTCCTGCTGTTGAAGTCACGCATAGCGACTCGCAATCATGTCGCGCATCTGTTCCTTGGTGAGGCTCACCAGCCACGGCTCGGCCTTGGGAAGGCTCTCCCTGAACTCCATGAAGCGCTCCCAGGCACCACTAGACTCCTCTGCCGGAGACTCCACCGGCACCTCGCCCGTGCGCGCGATGCTCTCCCAGACCACCTTGATGACCTCGGCGGGCGTGGACCCCGCCGCACGGATGTAGGCGTCCGCGCGCTGACGGACCTTCTCGTCCACGCGCCCAGAAACGACTGAGGTTGCCATGCGAGCCTCCTTTGTAGACGTGTCTACATAGTAGCAGAGAGAACGTACATGCCGCCTCACACGACACGAAAGAAGTCAACGTAAGTCAAACAAGTCAACGGAAGTCAAAGAAATCAAAGGGCCGGGTGTAGCGCCTGCTCGACGCGCGCTTCTTGGTCAGCTCGCCAGCTGCGCCTTGAAGCCCTCTCCCCAAGCCTTGAGCGCGTCGATCACGGGCGCGAGGCTCTTGCCCAGCGGCGTAAGCGAATACTCCACGCGCGGCGGGACCTCGGCAAAGACCTCCCGGTGGACGAGCCCGTCCGCCTCCATGGCGCGCAGCTGGCTCGTGAGCACCTTCTGCGAGACGCGCCCGACGCCGCGCTGCAGCTCGCCAAAGCGCTTGGTCCCGCCCAAGAGCTCGCGCAGGATGAGCACCTTCCACTTGTCGCCGATGAGCGAGAGCGTGGTCTCCACGGGACACGCTGGCCACTCACGCTGCTTGAGGTTCTTCTCGTCCACCGCAGTTCACCGCCAATAGTTACCATAAGGTACTTACCGCACTTTATTGTGCCTACTTTCTCTTGTGCACCAATGGAGAGACTATACCGGTGTCCCCAGAAGCGCAAGAGAAAGGAACCGCTATGTCCAAGAAGAACCTCAAGGTCGCCGTTGTCGCCGCCAACGGCCGCGTGGGCCAGCTCGTGGTGGAGGTGGCCACGCGCCGCGGCATGGACGTCACCGCCGTCGTGCGCGGCGAGAACAAGACCGCTGCCGAGAAGAGCCTCGTGAAGGACGCGCTCGAGCTCACCGCCGCCGACCTCGCCGGCTTTGACGCCGTGGTGGACGCCGCAGGCGGCTGGACGCCCGAGACCATTCCTGCGATCACAAACGTGGCCGTCCACCTGGCCGACTGCGTGGCCGGCACGCCCACGCGCCTCGTCGTCGTGGGCGGCGCGGGCAGCCTCTTCGTGAACCCGGAGCGCACCGCCACCGTGGACCAGGGTCCGGACTTCCCCGAGGACTGGAAGCCGCTCTCGGCCGCCCACGGCGCCGCCCTCGCCAACCTGCGCGGGCGCACGAACGTCGAGTGGACCTATGTCTCCCCCGCCGCTGATTTCCAGGCGGACGGCAAGTGCACCGGCGAGTACACGCTGGCCGGCGAGGAGCTTACGCTCAACGCGGCCGGTCAGTCCACGGTGAGCTACGCCGACTACGCCATCGCAATCGTCGACCTCCTCGAGAGCGGCGAGCACGTGCGCGAACGTGTCTCCGTGGTGAGCAAGTAGGCACGGTGAGAAGGGCGGCGACGGTCATGACCCAGGACGAGCGCAGGCGCTATCTCATTGACGCGCTGCTCGCTGAGCGCACGGACGGCGAGAAGGCCGTGGTACCGGAGGGTGCAGACGACCAGCGGGCCTTCCTGCGCGCGCTCATGAACGTTCGCCCGCCCGCGCCCGTGGCGGCAGAGGTGCTGGACGTGCAGGACGCCTACCTGGCCGACCGCCTGCGCGAGCGCGGCGGGGCGGTCGACGCGGCGGGGCTGCCACCCGTTGACGCCGCGGACCCCGTGCTCTCGCGCGTGGCGCTCTGGCGCGGCGACATCACGCTCCTTGCAGCAGACGCCATCGTCAACGCCGCCAACGACCAGATGCTCGGCTGCTTCGTGCCCGGTCACCACTGCATCGACAACGCGATACACACCTTCGCTGGCATGCAGCTGCGCCTCGACTGCGCGAGGCTCATGGCAGCACAGGGACATGCCGAGCCCACGGGCCAGGTCAAGGTCACGTTCGCGCACAACCTGCCAAGCGGACTCATCTTCCATACGGTGGGGCCGATTGTGCGAGGTGGACAGCCAACGCCGCGCGACGAGGCCCTTCTCGCCAGCTGCTATCGGGCGTGCCTTGAAGAGGCCACGCGCCGCGACATCTCCACGCTCGCGTTCTGCTGCATCTCCACGGGCGTCTTCGGCTTCCCACAGGAGGAGGCGGCGCGCGTTGCCGTGCACGCCGTCCTCGACCACCTCGCAAACACCGACCCCAGGCTCAAGGTGATCTTCGATGTATTTCTCGACTCTGACCAGTGCATCTACCAGGAACTCCTCGACGGAGCTCGAGCGGCTTGCCGCCGCGCTTGACGCCGCGGACGCCGTGTTCGTGGGTGCGGGCGCCGGGCTCTCCACCGCCGCCGGGCTCACCTATTCCGGCGCGCGCTTCCGCGAGCACTTCTCCGACTTCATCGAGCGCTACGGCTTCACGGACATGTACTCCGGCGGGTTCTTCCCCTTCCCGTCCGAGGAGGAGCGCTGGGCGTACTGGAGCCGCTACATCAAGATCAACCGCTACGACCCCGTACCAACCCCGCTCTACGAGCACCTGCTCGAGGCACTGGGCGAGAAGGACTTCTTCGTCCTCACTACCAACGTGGACCACTGCTTCCAGCGCGCGGGCTTTCCCAAGGGGCGCCTCTTCTACACGCAGGGCGACTACGGCCTCTGGCAGTGCAGCGTGCCGTGCCACGCGCGCACCTACGATAACGAGGCCGCAGTGCTGCGCATGGTCGCCGAGCAGCGCGACATGCGCGTGCCCGCGGAGCTCGTCCCGCGCTGCCCCGTCTGCGGCGCGCCCATGACCATGAACCTGCGTGCAGACGACACATTCGTGGAGGACGAGGGCTGGCACGCCGCCGCAGCCCGCTACCAGGACTTCGTTCGCCGCCATCAGGGCTCGCGCCTGCTGCTCCTCGAGATTGGCGTGGGCGCCAACACCCCCGTCATCATCAAGTTCCCGTTTTGGCAGATAGCGGCCGAGAACCCGCGCGCAACCTACGCCTGCGTGAGCCTCGGGGAGGCCATGGCGCCTGTGGAGATCGCCGAGCGGAGCGTCCTTCTCGACATGGGCGCATCGGAGGTGATTGGCGCGCTAGACAAGCGAAACTGGAAGGGCTGATGTGGTCACACCAGCCGCCCGTGTAGATGGCACAGACTCAAGGGGCGGCGGGAGTGGAGGGGTTGATGGCATGATGGCGGCCCGCTAGGCATCTTGTTATATTCTGCAAAAGTGGGTAAGATATATATCGATGGACCCGGGATGACCGCTGCTTGCATGTCACCGGGTCTAAATTTTTATCCGGAGGAGCCATGGTCGAAGAGTCGAAGACGAACCCCTCGCTAGAATCTACGACAGACGACGTGCGCGCCACGAGAGTGTGGGCAGAGCGCTGGCTCTCGCATAATAGGCTCGCGCCATACCTCGCCGCTTGCGAGGACGACGTGGAACGGGCGCTCGATCTCTACGAGTGGAACATATCGCTCGGGCAGGTGCTCATGAGGGACGTCTCGCACTTCGAGGTCGCGCTGCGCAACGCCTACGATCGTGTAATGGGCGAGCGCTGGAGCGGAGCCCATTGGCTGCTCGACGATGGGTCACCGGTGCTGCGACCCATCGTGCGCATAAGCAAGAACGGGAAGGCGCGCGACGTGAACCTCGTGAACCGCCGCGCTGTCACCGAGGCGCGCAGCAACGCCCACGACGGGGATGACCCCAACCAGGTGATCGCCAATCTCATGCTGGGCTTCTGGGCGCACCTAACCGATCGCAGCCGCGAGCGCGACCTGTGGATTCCCTACCTCAACGCCGCGTGGCCGAAGGGCACCAGCCGCAACGACCTCAACCGAGACCTCGCCGCCATCAACCGCGTGAGAAACCGCGTAGCCCACAACGAGCGGCTGTTCGATCCCTTGACGGAGGCGCTCTCACCCACACGCGCGGATGCGGACATCATACGACTGCTGCGGACCCTCTGCCCGGAGGCGACGGGGCGGCTGTACGGAGACGGCGAGAGGACGCCCGTCGAGCTGTTCTGCGTGGAGCATCCCGCGCCGGCGAACGTGAGGCTGTAAGGAATTAAGGAGCGGAGACGCACGCGAGTGCCCTCCAAAATCGTGCTCGGTATGGTAGCCCATCCAATGCAGGAGAACCTCCTCGACCTCGACGGGGGAGGCGGGAATGGTTGACGCCCCTTCGCGCATGATCGTAGCCTGCTGCGAGGATGGTGGCGGCCTTCTCGTCGGTCATTTCGCCGCCGAAGTCCTTCTCGGCCTTTTCCTCTGCCATATCTCCTCCTAATGGAGCACAGGGTGCGCAGCTTTCGTCTGCCCCCACATTATCCGACGTTGGAAGACCTCTGTCATTGGCTGCGCGGGCGCAGCACTTCACCGTGGTGAAAACTCAGTTGACAACTGAATTGCTTGCGGAGCGTCCTTTTCGACAGGGGCACAGCGGAAGTGATTGGGGCGCCGCGCAAGCAATAAAGGTTCCCATGATTTTGGAATGACTGAGGACGAATGACGTACGTTTTTGCGTACGGTACAATCAACGTACGCAAAAACGTACGCATGGAGCAGATTATGAAGTCAATCAGCGCAACTGCTCTGCGAAAGGATCTCTACAACATCATCGCCCAGACCAACGAGAACTGCGCGCCCATCGCCATCACCAACACCAAGGGAAAGGGGGCGGTGCTCGTGGGCGAAGACGAATGGTCTGCCATCGAGGAGACCCTCTACCTCATGGGCATCCCCGGCATGGCACAGTCGCTCATCGACGGCCGCGACACCCCCATCGAGGAGTGCGTTGAGGAAACCGCCCTGGAGTAGTGAGCATGCGACATGTGGTCTTCACCAAACAGGCAGCCAAAGATGCGAAAAGGCTCAGGGCGGCGGGGCTAGAGAAAAACGGTAAGCAGCTCGTTGAGGTCGTGCGAGCCGATCCGTTTGCAACGCCTCCCGCCTTTGAGGGCCTTGTCGGCAGCCTCGAAGGGCTCTACTCGCGACGCATCTCCCTGCAGCATCGCTTTGTCTACACCGTCGATGCCACACCTGTCACCGTTGACGGCAAGCAGTTCCAAGGCACAGTCAAGGTCGTTCGCATGTGGACGCATTACGAGGGAGTCCGATAGGACGCCGCCATCCTCGAGTACTCGCCAGGCGCCGGTGGCGGCGCGCGTCGTCTCAAGGGGCGGCGGGAGCGGAGGGGCGCCCCTGCGTGGGATAATGGGGCGAGCAGGGAGCGCGAGAAGGGCAGGGGGAAGATGGCGCACGAGAACGTCCTGGACATAGCCTCCCGAGCGGAGTTCCGCGCGTGGCTCGAGGGTCACGCCGCGACGGAGCGCGAGTGCTACGTCGACGCGCGGCGCGGCAGGCCGCAGGGCGACGACGTCCTGTGGTACGTAGACGCCGTCGAGGAGGCCCTCTGCTTCGGGTGGATCGACAGCACCATCCGCATGGTCGACGGCCGCAACATGCAGCGCTTCTCGCCCCGCAAGCGCGGGAGCAACTGGACCGAGCTCAACAAGGAGCGCGTCCGCCGCCTGGAGAGCCT
>CASEGE010000143.1 GCA_949287335.1 uncultured Olsenella sp.
CGCGGCCATCGCCAAGGGCCAGGACGAGATGCTTGACCGACTCAACGAGATCATCGCCGGCATCACCGAGGAGGAGCGCCTCGAGATGTGGCAGGATTGCATGGACCGTCAGCCTGCGTAATTCAAAAGGGGACAGTCCCCCTTTGAATCTTTTTCGATCAGAGCGGGGCGGGGGCCTTGGCCCTCGTCCCGTTCACGACGATAGAACGACAAGAACCTCGAGGAGTCCTGATGTCAAAACTGCGTGACTTCGTGACGCGCGACCACCGCTACGTGCTGCTGGGCACGAGCGTCGTGGCGTTTCTCGGCATGCTGCTCTCAAGCTCGACGCGCCCCGAGCTCTCCTTCCTGGCAAGCGCCTTCACCGTCGAGCTGGTGATGTACTACGTCCTGGCCGCGTGGCTCGTGCTCTCCGCCGTGGCGCTGCTGTTCAAGCTCACCCACTGGCACAACTACGCGGAGACGGCGCCGTTTACCAAGCCGGCCGTGGCTCGTGCGCTGCGCGTGGGATCCTACGTTATCTGGGCGATAACCGCGGTCCTTCTCGTCGATCGCTGGGTCATGGGCCTGGCGAGCGCCTGGCAGGTGGCGGCGTCCGCCGAGAAGATGCCCGACGACATGCTCGCCCAGGTGCTCTACATGTTCCAGCAGGGACGCGACACCTACATCACGGGCATCGTCACCACTATCGAGCTGGCCGTCTTTGGCACGCTGATTGCGTTTTTCCTGGCGCTCCTGCTGGTCTTCGCGCGCATCATGCAGGTCGACCGCTCCGACAACGACTGCGTGCGGTTCTTCAAGAAGGTCGGCGTGTGGTTTGCCAAGATCTACAGCACCGTGGTGCGCGGCACGCCGATGCTCGTGCAGGGCGTCATCGTCTACTACGCCGGCTTTGCCTTCGTGAGCGGCTTTGGCCTCAGCGTCACCGAGACCAACGCCATCTGGTCGCGCTTCGTGGCCGGCCTCGTGGTGGTCTCGCTCAACTCCACCGCCTACATGATGGAGGTGCTGCGCGGCGGCATCGAGTCCGTCGACAAGGGCCAGATGGAGGCGGCGCGCTCGCTCGGCCTCTCGCAGTGGCAGGCCATGGTGCGCGTCGTCTTCCCGCAGGGCATCAAGTTTGCCATCCCCGGCCTCTCCAACGAGCTCGTCATCAACATCAAGGACTCGTCGGTCCTCTCCGTCATTGGCGTGTTTGACCTGGCCTTCGCCGCATCCACGGTGGCCGGCATCTACTGGAAGCAGCTCAACGCCTACCTCGTGGCCGCCGTGTTCTACCTCATCATGACGGCGATCGCGTCGTGGCTGCTCGGCAAGTTCGCCAAGCGCTTCAACGTGAAGGCCGAGACCATGGGCAGCACGTCCGACCAGCCCGTGAAGGTGGAGGAGTAAGCCATGAGCGAGAAGAACGTTCTCACCGCCGACGTTGCCGGTACCGCCGGCGCCGCGCCCGCCGCAGCTGAGCCCATGGTCCGCATTGAGGGCCTGCAGAAGAGCTTTGGTGACCTCGAGGTCCTGCGCGACATCAACCTCGACGTCATGCCCGGTCAGGTGGTCACGATCATCGGCGCCTCCGGCTCCGGCAAGTCGACGCTTCTGCGCTGCATCAACCTGCTCGAGACGCCCGACGCCGGACACGTGTGGTTCCACGGCGCCGACCTCGCCGCCGAGCACGTTGACGTGAACCGCCTGCGCGAGAAGATCGGCATGGTCTTCCAGGGCTTCAACCTGTTCAACAACATGAACGTGCTCGACAACTGCACGCTTGCGCCCGTGACCCTCAAGAAGATGGGCAAGGCCGAGGCGCAGGAGGTCGCGATGCGCCACCTCGAGTCGGTGGGCCTGGCGGACTTTGCGCGCGCGGACGTGAACAACCTCTCCGGTGGCCAGAAGCAGCGCGTCGCCATCGCGCGCGCCCTCTGCATGCAGCCCGACCTCATGCTCTTCGACGAGCCCACCTCCGCGCTCGACCCCGAGATCGTGGGCGAGGTCCTCGAGGTCATGCGTCGCCTGGCCGCCGAGGGCATGACGATGGTCGTGGTCACGCACGAGATGGCCTTCGCCAAGAACGTCTCCGACGAGGTCGTCTTCATGGACAAGGGCGTCATTGCCGAGAAGGGCGCGCCCGAGAAGCTCTTCTCGTCCCCCGAGCACCCGCGCACTCGCGAGTTCCTCGCCCGCTACCTCGAGGGGTGATTCAAAAGGGGACAGACCCCTTTTGAATCATTTCTCGTCAACTTGAATCTATCTGAAAGTGTATCCCCTCCCTTGGGTATGAGAGTCTCCACCTAAGTCTTATCCGGGGGAGGGGGTCTCTATGCCGCGCGCGCCAAGAGCAATTGCAGAGTCAGGCTTCTACCATGTGATTCTGCGCGGAAACGGTAAGCAAATAATCTTTGAGGACGATGCCGACCGACGCGCTTTTCTCGACCTCCTTGCAAAGAGGGCGGGAGACGCAGGGATCCATGTCCTGGCGTGGTGCCTTATGGAAAACCACGTGCACCTCGTTCTGGAGGACCCGACACAGACGTTGAGCGAGATGATGCAGAGACTCTCCGGCGACTATGCGCAGCGATTCAACCGTAAGTCGGGGAGGGTGGGCCACGTCTTTGAAAACCGGTTCAAGAGCTGTCCCATCGAGAACGAGGCGTACCTGCTCCAGGCAATCCGCTACGTGCACGACAATCCGGAAAACGCCGGGATCTGTCCGGCAGCGGAGTACCCATGGAGCAGCTACCACGAGTACGTGGGGCAAGCGGAGATTGCCGACACGCGCCTTGTCTTGGAAATGCTTGGCGGAGCCGAGGGGTTTGGCGCCTACAGCCAGGCCGAGCAGAGGCGTGCGTATCGCTTCGATCGTCGCGCCCGGGTTCCCGATGACGAGATGGTAGATGTTGCGCGCCTTGCCCTGGGCGAGCTGCCCGTCCATGAGGTGAAGGCGCTCCCCAAGGCGGAGCGCGACCAGAGGCTTCTGGATCTTCGGGATATCGGCCTGTCCGTTAAGCAAATTGAAAGACTGACCGGAATTGGAACCTGCACAATTTCGCGCGTAACAAATAAACTGAGAAGAATGAGGGCTGATCGAGCAAAATGATTCAAAAGGGGTCTGTCCCCTTTTGAATCATAAGGAGGACGCATGAGGGACGGGTTCGTTAAGGTTGCGGCGGTAACGCCGGAGGTTCGGGTCGCGGATGTTGCCTTCAACGTCGAGGCCTGCGTGGCCGCGGCGCGCGAGGCTGCCGAGAAGGACGGCGCCGCCGTCATCGTGCTGCCCGAGCTCGCGCTCACGGGCTACACCTGCGAGGACCTCTTCTGGCAGGACGCGCTCGTCCGCGCCGCCGACGCCGGCCTCGCCGGCTTTGCCGCGGCCACGGCGGACCTCGACGCGCTCCTGCTCGTGGGCGTGCCCGTGCGCGCCAACGCCAAGCTCTACAACTGCGTGGCGGCCGTCTCGCACGGCGCCATCCTCGGAGTCGTCCCCAAGACCCACATCCCCACCTACAACGAGTTCTACGAGGGCCGTCACTTCGTCCCCGGCCCGCTCGACCCCGTCACCGTCGAGGCCAGCGTGGCCGCGGCGCGCGAGGCTGCCGAGAAGGACGGCGCCGCCGGCATCGTGCTGCGCGAGGTCTCGCTCCCGGGCGACACCTGCGAGGAGCTGTTCTGGCGGGACGCGCTCGTCCGCGCCGCCGACGCCGGCCTCGCCGGCTTTGCCGCGGCCACGGCGGACCTCGACGCGCTCCTGCTCGTGGGCGTGCCCGTGCGCGCCAACGCCAAGCTCTACAACTGCGCGGCGGCCGTCTCGCACGGCGCCATCCTCGGCGTCGTCCCCAAGACCCACATCCCCAACTACAACGAGTTCTACGAGGGTCGTCACTTCGTCCCCGGCCCGCTCGACCCCGTCACCGTCTCCGTGGGCGGCGAGAAGGACGTGCTCTTTGGCACCAACCTGCTCTTCTCGTGCCTGGAGCTCCCCGAGCTCGTGGTGGCGGCCGAGATCTGCGAGGACCTCTGGGTGGCCGCTCCGCCCTCGATCGCGCATGCCCAGGCCGGAGCCACGCTGATCTGCAACCTCAGCGCCTCCAACGCCGTCGTCGGCAAGGCGGACTACCGCCGCGACCTCGTATGCGGCCAGAGCGCGCGCCTGGTCTGCGGCTACGTCTACGCGAGCGCCGGCACCGGCGAGTCTACGCAGGACCTCGTCTTCTCCGGACACGACCTCGTGGCCGAGAACGGCCGTCTGCTCGCGGAGGGCAAGCCCTTCGGCGACGGCCGCGCGGTCTCCGAGGTGGACGTTCGCTTCCTCGCTGCCGAGCGCACGCGCATGTCCACCTTCGCGTGTGCGGCGGCGGCCGAGGAGGCAGGCTACGTGAGTGTGCCCTTCTCGCTGGGCGCTGATGCCGCCGCCCGCGAGACCCCGCTCACGCGCTGGGTGGACCCGCACCCCTTCGTTCCCTCCGACGCCACTCGGCGTGAGGAGCGCTGCGAGGACGTCTTTGCCATCCAGGCCCACGGCCTCGCCAAGCGCCTCGCGCACACGCGCTCGCGCCGCGCGGTGATCGGCCTCTCGGGCGGCCTGGACTCCACGCTCGCCCTGCTCGTGACCGTGCGCGCCTTCGATCTGCTGGGACTGCCGCGCGACGGCGTCATCGCGGTGACCATGCCCGGCTTTGGCACCACGGACCGCACCTACAACAACGCTTGCGAGCTCGCCCGCACCGTGGGCGCCGAGCTGCGCGAGATCGGCATCGCCGCCTCCGTGCGCCAGCACTTCTCAGACATTGGCCACGACGAGTTCGTCCACGACGTCACCTATGAGAACGCCCAGGCCCGCGAGCGCACGCAGATCCTCATGGACGTGGCCAACCAGGAGGGCGGTCTCGTCATCGGCACCGGCGACCTCTCCGAGCTGGCCCTCGGCTGGGCCACCTACAACGGCGACCACATGTCCATGTACGCCGTCAACGCGAGCGTGCCCAAGACGCTGGTTCGCCACCTCGTGCGCTACGTGGCCGACACCTGCGGAGACGCCGCCGAGTCCAAGGTCCTTCTCGACGTGTTGGACACGCCGGTCTCGCCGGAGCTCCTGCCCGCCACGGGCGACGGAAAGATCGCGCAGAAGACCGAGGACCTCGTGGGCCCCTACGAGCTCCACGACTTCTTCCTCTACGAGGTCCTGCGCCGCGGCACCAACCCGTCCAAGGTCTATCGCCTGGCCCGCTACGCCCTGGGCGAGAAGTACGACGACGCCACGATCCTCTCCTGGCTCAAGGTCTTCTACCGCCGCTACTTTGCGCAGCAGTTCAAGCGCAGCTGCCTGCCCGACGGCCCCAAGGTGGGCTCGGCGGCCGTGAGCCCGCGCGGCGACCTGCGCATGCCGTCGGACGCCTGCTCCGCCCTCTGGCTCGCCGAGCTCGAGGCCCTGTGATCCAAAAGGGGACAGACCCCTTTTGGATCATCTTGGCACCTCGACCATTCAAAAGGGGTCTGTCCCCTTTTGGATCATCGAGCGGTGAGGACGTAGATGGCCTCGCCGGCGTCAAAGGTTGCGGTTACGGCGTAGCGGAACCCCGGCTCGGCCTCAAAGCTCACGGTGCCGTCCTCCACGACGGCCTCGACCTCGCTGCTGGAGAGCTGCGCGGGGTCAACATCGTGCACGGACTCCTCGCCCACCGCGGCCTCTGCGATGTCCGCCTCGCTCCAGCGCTCGACGATGGCGCCCGTTGCCGGCGTGTCAAAGCTCATCACAATGGTCTCGGAGCCCTCCAGGCTCACGGCGGGCATCCCCTCGGCGGCGTACTGCACGGGGTGCGGCGCGTCGGTCGTGACGGTGAGCGTCTCGCCGTCCTGCTCAAAGGTCCATGTTGATCCGCAGCTGAGCGGGTAGACGCTCTCGCCCGCGTGCTCGACCGTGGCGACGGGCGGGTTTGCGGGGTCGCTTGCCGTACTCGTGCCCATGGAGCTGGCCTCGGTGACAAAGGCATAGCTGACCTCGCCCGCCTCGAAGCTCGCGTCAATCACGTAGAGGTAGCCCGGCTCGATGATCAGCTCGGCGCTCTTCTCGCTCAGTTCGACGGCGACGCTTTCCAGGCTGGTAGACGAGGACAAGACGCTGCGCCGCCCCACCGTCACGCTCGTTGGCGTCACGTCAAAGGAGAGGGTTGCGTCCACCGAATTGCCAATCCGGGCGTCGGGAAGGTCGCTCGGCTCAAGCTGGGCGACGTCCCCGGCAATGGTCTGGGTCTCGCCGTCCTGCGTGGAGGTCCAGGTGCTCCTGAAGGGGTTGAGCATGACTGAGGTTGCGGCCAGCTCCGTGGTGTAGTCGAGCGAGGCGAAGGCGGGCTCGGAGGGGTCCTTCGGCTGCCAGATCTGCGCCACCAGCTCGTCGTACTTCTCGGCGTCCGCGGGCGTGCCCTCCTCGATGACCTCAACCTTGGTGATGCCCGGGTACTGCCCGGGGTAGCTCTCCAGCATGATGCCGTTGCCGGTCACGCGCACGATGTTGCCGGCCGTGAGCTCGGGCGTGCCCTCGGGCAGGGTGGGGTAGTAAGGGGACTCGCTGTCCTGGTCCACAAAGAGGACCTTGCCGTCACCAAACGTGACGACCATGGCCGTGCTCACAAACCCGTCCATCTCAGCTCCTTCGGCGCCCTTGACGTCAAAGAGGTAGCCCGCGTCACCGCCCTCAAACCAGGCACCCACGTAGTAGCGCCAGCCCGGCTCTGCCGCAAAGGCCGCCGCGCCGTCCTCGAGCGAGCACTCGACGCCCTCGAGGCTCCCGTCCTCCGCGTAGCGCACGACCTCGACCTCGGTCGCGGGCTGCGAGAAGGACGCGCTCACCTCGGTCGCCCCCGAGATCTCGAGGTCAGGGACGTCGTCGTCCGCGAGCTCCGTTGGCGTCACGGCGTCGTTGGCAACGCCGTCCCAGGTGTAGCCGTGCAGGAGCAGCCCCATGTTCACGACGGCGTCCTCGGTCTCGTAGCGCACGGTGCCCGTGGGCGGCTCGCTCTTGGAGCAGCCGACGGCGACAAGCGCGCACGCCAGGGCGCACGTGCAGGCGAGAAGGGCGCACGGGGCGTGGCTCAGCAATCGGACGGAGCGGATCTTCATGGGTCTGTCCTCCGGGTCGTGGTCCTGAGGCAATCATACCTAAACCCGGCCGCATAGGGCCGCTCTCGGTCTCCTTCTCGCCGAGTGTGCACCAATCGAGAAAAAGCGCTCTTCTCGGCCAGTTTTCTCGGCTGGTGCACACTCGGCGTACGGGAGAGCGCACGGGCGAAAAGCGCGGGGCGCACGTGGGCGAGAAGCGCGGCGCGCGGGCGGGCGACAGACGCGGCGTGTGCGCGAGGAGCGTGCGCAAGCGGGCCGATAAGCGCGCCAAGCCGTCGTCTTTCTCGCCTGCGCGCCTGCGCCTCAGAAAATCTAAGTGCGACTTGTAAGATTTTTTCATCTGAGGTGGTATAAGTCCGCGTGTGTGGGTATCATTCTCAACGTTGGCTGAGGCGGCGCGGACAGGCGCCGCGGAAGCGCCCAAACGGGCGCGCTAAGAAGGAGGTTCTTGAACATGACTCTTAAGCCGCTGGGTGATCGCGTCCTCGTGAAGCCGGCCCCCAAGGAGGAGAAGACCTCGACGGGCCTCTACATCTCGAGTGGTGCCCAGGAGAAGCCGCAGCGCGGCCAGGTCGTTGCCGTTGGCGCCGGCAAGCTCAATGACAAGGGCGAGCGCATCGCCATCGACGTCAAGGTTGGCGACGAGGTCTACTACGGCAAGTTCGGCGGCAACGAGGTGAAGATCGACGGCGAGGACTTCCTGCTCCTGCGCGCCGACGACATCTACGCCGTCATCGAGGACTAGAAACCGTGCAAAAGCGTGCAAAAGTGACTGTCGCTTTTGCACTTTCGGAAAGGATCAGAAGAAATGGCTAAGGACATTCTTTTCGGCACCGACGCTCGTGCCAAGCTCGCCAAGGGCGTGAACACCCTCGCTGACGCCGTGACCACCACCATGGGCCCC
>CASEGE010000144.1 GCA_949287335.1 uncultured Olsenella sp.
CAGCCGTCAGCCAGAGGCGAGGCCTCGTCATAGCCAGCCACGACCTCGTCGAGGTAGGGGTATCCAAAGAGCGCAAGCATGGCGAGGTCAGTCTCAGCATGTCCGCCGTAGGCCATGGGGTCAATGAGCACGCCTCCCGTTGGGGCAGACGGGTCGGCGTCCCAGAGCACGTTGCCCGCCCAAAGGTCCCCGTGCAGACGCGCGCAGGCAACGCCCGCCGCGCGGACGAGGGAGGGTTGCGGGGCATCGTACTCCCCCGCCACAAGACGCGAGGAAACGCGCTCAAAGAGACGCTGCTCAGATGCGTCGAAATCTCCGCGGTCGACAAGGGTTCGCACGTAATTCATGATGCGATGCTCGGCAAAGAACGCGCCCCATGCAGAGGGCGACTCATCCTGAGAAACGTAGGGCGTACGCGCCCGACCGCACCAGGGCTCTCCCACCCATCCGTCCGGAGCGCAGCCAAACCAGGGGGCGCCGGCGGCATGCATGCGCGCAAGCCCGGCACCGATGCGACGCGCGGCAGCGGCCGTGGGAACGCCCGTGATCACGCGCTCCTCCTCAAGCTCCCAATCGTCTGCGCGGAGCACTCGCACAACCCCGATGCCGCCGACGGCCTCGGCCTCCGCGAGCCAGCGAAGCGCAGCCGCCTCCCCCGGCAGATTGTCGCCATACGAGGCAGTTTTGACGAATGCTGGAGTCATGGCCGTCCCCTCCTGCGCAAAAGTTCCGCTCGTGCCACAAACCCGCCCGGGCCCGATGCAAAAGTCGCGTTCGTGCCACATCATTTTGGCCTGCTAAAACGTAGCAGAACGGAAAAGCCCAGGAAAGAACATCATGAAGTGAACTGATTTCTAGGTTTGCCCCCAATTTCATGTGGCACGAGAGGCACTTTTGCATCGGGCCCGGGCGGGTTTGTGGCACGAGCGGAACTTTTGCGCATTTGGAGACCGCCTGAGAAGCCGAGTACAATGATGTCCCCGCCCAGCCCATCGAAAGGACCGTCTTGGCCGGCATCAACTACCAGACCGCGCGCTTCGAGGCCTCGTATGGCACCGTTGCGCAGCTCCCCGAGTCCACCACTCCCGAGGTCGCCGTCGCCGGCCGCTCCAACGTTGGCAAATCATCCCTGCTCAACAAGCTCTTTGGGCGCAAGGGGCTCGTCAAGGTCTCGAGCACGCCCGGCAAGACCGCCAACATCAACTTCTTTGAGGTGGACGGCATTCGCTTCGTCGACCTTCCTGGTTATGGCTTTGCCAAGGTCTCGCAAAAGGAGAAGCAGCGCTGGGCAGACCTCATTTCTGGCTACTTTGCCCAAGAGCGCAGCTTTAACCTGGTGATTGCGCTCGTGGACATTCGCCATGACGCCCAGAAGCTCGATCACGAGATGGTTGGGTTCCTACGCGAAAGCGAGCTACCGTTTGTTGTTGCGCTTACCAAGGCCGATAAGCTCGGGCGCTCCAAGCAGGCGCAGCAGGCGTCGACCATTGCCCGCCAGCTTGGGATCGAGCCCAGTCAGGTTGTCGTGACCTCATCAGAGACCGGACAGGGCATCGACGAACTCCGCCGCCTCATCGCCGAAGCCTGCCTCTGATCAGCATCGCCTAAAAGGGGACGGGTTCATTTCTGGCAAGTATTCTGAAAAGGGCGTTTTCAGAAAACTTGCCAGAAATGAACCCGTCCCCCTTTAGGCAAATACTCTGAGAGAAACAACCCGTCCCCAAATCACAGGAGGCCAAGGTGCTCGAGAAGCACCTTGAGCCCAATCAAGATGAGCACCACGCCGCCCACGATGCTTGCGGGCTTCTCGTAACGCGCCCCAAAGAAGTGCCCCACGGCAACGCCCGCAAACGAGAGCGCAAACGTAATCACGCCGATAAGCGCGACGGTGGGCACGATGTCCACGGAAAGCGCCGCAAACGAAATGCCCGCCGCAAGCGCATCAATGGAGGTCGCAACCGCAAGCACGAGGAACTCGCACAGGTCAATCTCGCTTGTGTCCTCGCAGTCGCAGCCCTCGTCCCCTTCATGGAACGCCTCCCAGAGCATCTTGCCGCCAATGAAGGCGAGCAGGACAAAGGCGACCCAGTGGTCAACTGGCTCGATGAGCCACATGAACTGACTGCCCAGCGCCCAGCCAATGAGCGGCATGAGCCCCTGGAACCCGCCGAAGAAAAGCGCCAGCACAGCAGCCGTGCGCATGTTAAGGCGCTTCATTCCAAGTCCTCGGCAGATGGAGACCGCAAACGCATCCATGGAAAGCCCCACGGCAATCAGCAACAGCTCGACAATCCCCATACCGTCCCCTCCCGGACGCCAGCAAGCCACCCAAAGAAAAAGACCCGCGACAAGGACCCTCACCCTCGTCGCGAGTCTCGTTGATTAAGGTACGCCAGGCCCAAGGCCAGCGTGTTGACGCACCGCACGTCTGCGTCGACGTGCCACTACTCCCTCGTGGTGCGCCATCATACCACAGCGCCTCTGTTTCCAGCGTGAAAACCGCCTTGCACTCCATCACGCTAAAGCGTATATTCGACCATGCGCTTTAGCAAGATAAAGTACTTCTCGCACGTCGAGAAGAACAGGGAGGAAACCGCCATGACAACCACGCTGAACAGAAGGTCCTTCATCCTTGCCTCGCTCTCAACGGCCGCCCTTTCAGCCGGGCTTCTCGCAGGCTGCGACGGGTCGCCGAACGCCACCGAGGACGACGCCGCCACCGACGCCCCCGGCGACGAGGCCGGAACCGGCGCCGTAGATACCGGCACCTTGATCGTGGGCTTTGACGCCTCCTATCCACCTTACGGCTACCGCGACGACAACGGAGAGTACACGGGCTTTGACCTCGAGCTTGCCCAGGAGGTTGCCGCGCGCAACGACTGGGATGTCCAGCTCGAGCCCATCGACTGGGACGCCAAGGACACCCTACTCGACAGCGGTGCCATCAACTGCATCTGGAACGGCTTCACCATGGAGGGCCGCGAGGACGACTACACCTTCTCCGAGCCGTACATGCTCAACGCCCAGGTTGTGGTCGCGCGTGCCGACTCCGGCATCGCAAGCTTTGCCGACCTCGCGGGCAAGAACGTGATCACGCAGGTCGACTCCGCCGCGTACAACGTCCTCGAGGGAGAGGAAGCCGCCCAAGCGGATCTTAGGGCCACCTTTGCAAACCTTGAGACCATTCCCGACTACAACACCGCCTTCATGCAGCTCGAGTCCGGCGCCGTAGACGCCGTGGCCTGCGACCTCTCCATCGCCGCCTACCAGCTCGCGGCCAAGCCCGACGCCTACGTCCAGCTCGACGAGTCCCTCTCCGAGGAGCACTACGCCGTTGGCTTCAAGAAGGGTGACGACGCCACCGCGGACACGGTCACCGAGACCCTGCGCGCCATGGACGAGGAGGGCTTCGTCCAGGAGCTCTGCGAGAAGTACGCCGACCAGGGCATCGACTACGCCAACTGGTGCCTGGGGTAACCCAAGCCAGTCGGTCCTCCCAATGAGTCAAAAGGGGTCTGTCCCCTGTTGACTCATTTCCATGAAAGGAGCAGCGTGGACACGCTCACCATGATCGGCCTGCTCAGCGAGGGATTTCTCGTCAGCCTTCAGATCTTTGCGCTCACGCTCGTGGGGTCGCTGCCGCTTGGCATGCTCGTGGCGTTTGCGCGCATGAGCCGCTTCAAGCCGGTGGCCCTTCTCGCGCGCCTCTACATCTCCATCATGCGCGGCACCCCGCTCATGCTGCAGATGTTTGCCATCTACTTCGTCCCATACTACGTCTTTGGCATCCGCCTCACCACGGACAGCAAGTGGTACGCCACCATCGTGGCCTTTATCGTCAACTACGCGGCGTACTTTGCCGAGATATACCGCTCGGGCATCCAGTCCATCCCACGCGGCCAGCACGAGGCTGCCGAGGTCCTGGGCTACTCCAAGGCTCAGACATTCTTCCGCATCGTGCTGCCACAGGTGGTCAAGCGCATCATGCCCTCCATGACCAACGAGGTGATCACGCTGGTCAAGGACACCTCGCTCGCCTTCTCCATCGGCGTCATCGAGATGTTCACCGTGGCCAAGCAGCTCGTGGCCAGCGAGGTGAGCATGCTGCCCTTTGCCATCGCCGCCGTCTTCTACTGGGTCTTCAACCTGCTCATCGACTTCATCGCCGGGCGGATCGAGAGAAAGCTGAGCTACTACCATGACTAATGCCGAGAAGAACGAGGCTCGCGCCGTCGTCACGCTCGAGCACGCCCGCAAGAGCTTTGGGAGCGTCGAGGTGCTGCACGACATCTCGCTCTCCGTGGCTCCCGGCGAGGTGGTTGCCATCATCGGCCCATCCGGCGGCGGCAAGTCCACGCTGCTGCGCTGCCTCACACTGCTCGAGCGCCTGGATGGCGGTAACCTCTCCTACGAAGACGTTACCGTGGCGCGCGATGGCGCATATGGCGACAAGAACGTGCTCGCGCAGGCGCGCTCCCGCTTTGGGCTGGTCTTTCAGAACTACAACCTCTTCCCGCACTTCTCGGTGCTACGCAACGTGATGGATGCGCCCGTGTGCGTGCAGAGGCGCGACCGCGCTGAGGCGGAGTCCGAGGCCCGTACGCTTCTGGCCAAGATGGGACTCGCCGGCAACGAGGACAAAGTGCCCTGCCAGCTCTCCGGCGGGCAGCAGCAGCGCGCGAGCATCGCCCGGGCGCTGGCCATGCACCCGCAGATCGTCTACTTCGACGAGCCGACGAGCGCGCTCGACCCCGAGCTCACGGCCGAGGTCCTGCGCGTCATCAAACAGCTTGCGGCGGAGAACATGACGCTCGTAATCGTCACGCACGAGATGGGATTTGCGCGCGAGGTCGCCGACCGCGTGATCTTCATGGACGGAGGCGTCATCGTGGAGCAGGGCCCCGCCGAGCAGGTCATCAACCATCCGCGCGAGGCCCGGACCCGCGCGTTTCTCGCCCAGCGCGAAGCGTGACCTGCCGTTTGGGGACGGGTTGCCTAAAGGGGGACGGGTTCATTTCTGTGATTTGGGGACGGGTTATTTCTCTCAGAGTTTTTGGGACAGGTTTTCAAACCTGTCCCA
>CASEGE010000145.1 GCA_949287335.1 uncultured Olsenella sp.
CACGTAGCGCGCGGCGTCGAGCGGCCGGACCGGGGCCGCGGGCGCGCCGCCCCTCTCGCCCGCCCGGTCGTCGCGCATGAGGAGCACGCAGATGAGTGCGCCCGCGAGCGACGCGATGGAGAGCGCGAAGACGAGCCCGTAGCCCACATCGGCGAGCAGGCCGGCCGCGAGCGCCGAGAGCCCGTAGCAGCAGTAGAAGACGACGCGCGAGACGGCGCTCACGCGGGTGAGCTCGCCCTCGCGGCCGCGGGCGATGAGGTGGTCGGCCACGATGGCCGTGGCGCAGCCCGTGGTGAGCGTGTAGGCCGCGGCGAGAATCGCCATGACGCCGAGCATCACCGGGAGACCGCGCGCCACGAGCATGAGCAGGTAGCCTGCCATCTCGAGCGCCACCGCCGCAATCAGGCTCGCGCGGCTGCCGAAGCGGTCAGCAACGAAGCCCGTGGGCACCTCGAGCAGGGTCTTGCCCAACTGCAGCGCGCCGAACAGCACGCCGACGCCCGCGAGCGAGAAGCCCACGTGCTCGAGGTAGAGGCCCATGACCGTGGAGACCATGGACAGATTCGAGAACGCCACGTAGGCGTAGTAGAGCGGTATCAAGTTGGGATGCCTTTCACGAAGGGACGACTGATGAAAAGGGACTGTCCCTTTTCATCACCTGCGGTCGGATCCCTCGGGGAGGCTTCGGCACACCAAGGCCCGCCCGCCTGAGCGGGCGTCACCGGTCACGCCTGAGAACGGGCCTCCCTAGCGGAGGGTCTCCTCGTTCGCCTGCCTCATCGCTGCCCCCTTCTGATCGACGGCAAGGCCGCGTCTAGGATAGCACGTGCTTGTCGATTGAGCGCATCTCGCCGCTACGCCTGCCGGGCATGCCCCCCTTGGCCGAGAACCCCAGAAGGCCGAGAAGAACATCGAGCCCGTACCTTAGAATCGGTTTCACGCTCCGCGCGTCGAGGGAGGCCATATGGCAAGGACCCGTCTTGGCAAGATGCCCTACGTCATCGTGTTCTGCTTGGTCGTTGTGCTGGTGCTCCTTGCCTCTGGCCTCGGCTTCGTTACCGACATGCCCCTCAAGGGGCTCGACCGCGACGACGTCGCCTCAATCACCCTATCGGACGCCATGGGCGTGAACGACCCCATCACCCTCGAGGACGAGGACCGGGACTCCGTTCTCGCAGCGCTCGCGGAGCTCAGGGGGAGGCGCTTTGCCGCCGCGCAAGAGCTCAGGGACCTCCAGCTCATGGGCAGCCCAGCCGTCTACACGCTGGAGACGGCCTCGGACGGGGCCATCGAGGTCCAGCTCGTCAGCTACGAGGGTGAGTCGCTCTTCTCGGTCGACGGCTCATGGCGAAAGGCCACCGGCGACCAGGAGCCCATTGCGTATCTGACCGATCTCAGCCAGGAGTACGCCGTTCGGAACCACGCCGGGGAGTGAGCAAGCCATGACGCGACGCGAAGCCCTTATCGCCCTGCTATGCGCGGTCTGCCTGGCCGCACTGCCCGGATGCTCAGACGATATGCGCACGGTCGGCGGGGAGAACGGGCCCGTCAGCCACAACGAGCGCGCGCTCGTCCTCTCGGTGGACGAGGCAAGCCAGACCGCCGAGGTGCGCATCCTCGAGCTGCCGGACAAGGTCGTGCTCTCGCAGGACCAGACAGAAGCAGACGTGCGGGGCACGGCAAGCTTCTCCGACTGGGGCAACGAAGCGCTGCCCGAGGTCGGAGACGACGTGATTCTCACCTGGATTGACACCCCTTCCACGGAGCTCTCCTTCCCCATCAAGGTCTACGACTGGGAGCCCACCGTCAGCTTCTACGCGTCGCTCGATGACGCGCACGAGGTGCGCCTCCCTGCGTCCATGCTGAGGTTCTTCTCGCAGACCGCAGATGAGCTGGTCGCGGACTTTGCGGAGACGCCGGAGGTCGCGCTTTCGGCGCGCGCAGACGGCGAGGACCTGGCGCTCACGTTCACCGGCAAGCAGCTTGCGGACTACCGCTCGGACGTTGAGCAGAGCCTCGCTGACTACGTCTCCTCGTTGCAGGACTCGGAGGACGTGAGCGCGGTAGAGGTCGCCGACGACCACGCGTCCGTCGCCATCACGGCCTCCCCCGCGCTTCTCGACAAGCCGCTGCTCGTGGGCCAGGCGTTCATGGCCGTCCCTGGGATGTGCGCAACCCTGCAGGCGCTCGACGGGGCCACAGACTGGCACGTTGAGATCAGCGTCATCGACGCCGAGAAGAACGTGGAGGTCGCGCGCGTCACGCTGCCTGACGAGTCCGTGACCATCACGGCCGAGAGCTGGGCCGAAGCGGTTGGCTAGTCCTCACCCGGCAACGGCACAGAGGCCGGCGAAGTAGCCGCCCGCGGACGTGAGCTCGGCGTACGTGCCGCGCTCGACCACACGTCCCTCGCGCAGGACGAATATCTCGTCGTAGCGCGCGAGCAGCGCCGGCTCCAGCCGGTGCGTCACCACCAGGCGCGTCGGCCCCTCGAGGTCCAGGATCTCGCCCGCCACCTCGGAGGCAGTCCTTGCGTCCAGCGCCGACGTCGCCTCATCGACGAGAAGGACCGGCGTCTTCCGCAGCAGCGCACGCGCGATGGAGACGCGCTGCCGCTCCCCGCCCGAGAGGTTGGCCCCGCCCTCGCCGCATTCGTACCCCAGGCCCTTCTCGGCGACGAGCTCTCCCAGACCGGCACGGCGGCACGCGTCCAGCACGGCCCCCTCGGGGAAGTCCCGGAACATCGTCACGTTGTTGCCGAGCGTGTCGTCGAAGAGGAAGACCTGCTGGTCGATGAGGCCCATGAGGTCGCAGAGGCTCCCGGCGTCAATGCAGCGCAGCTCGTGGCAGCCCACGCGGATGCTGCCCGTATAGCCGTCCTCCCCGCCCATGAGGAGGTTGAGCAGCGTCGACTTGCCGCTGCCGGAGGCGCCCACGAGCGCGTAGCGGCCTCCGGGGCGCAGCGTGAGGCTCACACCAGAGAGCACGGGCTCCCCGCCGTCGTAGGCAAAGCCCACATGGTCCAGCACGACGCCGCCCGCAAGACCGTGCCCGACCTTCTCGCCCCGGCGAGCCTCGTTCCTCTCGGCCGCCACCGCGAGCTTCTCGATGAGGCCCGCGGCCGCCCGACGGCTCGCGAGGAACTGCGGCAGCACGTTGATGGGCATGATGAGGTAGTTGCACAGGTTCACGAAGACGAGCACCGTGCCGGCCGTGACCTCGCCCGTAACGGCGAGCCACGCCCCCGCGAGAAAGACGCCGAACTGCAGGAGCGACCCGCAGAGGTTCTCGCTCACCGCGCCGATCAGGCACTCCCACCAGTAGCGGCGGCGCTTGAGGCCCTCCACCTCGGCGTTGGCCGCGTCAAAGAGCCGGCGCGCCTCAGCCTCCGCGCGGAAGGCCTTGACTACGGAGAAGCCCGCGAGCAGGTCGCGCAGCCGGGAGACGAAGCGCTCGTTGCCGGCCGAGACCGCCTGCTCGCGCTCCCCCATCTCGCGCCCCATGGCCACGGAGACGGCGAGCGGCGCCGCGCTGAGCACCACGGCCGCCACCGTGAGCGGCACCGAGAGCGCGAGCATCATCGCGAGCGACCCCACGAGCAGAAGCGCGTGGTACACGATGAGGAAGCCGCGCTTGAGGTAGCCCTCCTCGATGGAGGCCACGTCGTTGGTGAGCAGCGAGAGGTAGCTACCCGTGTTCTCGCGGGCAAAGGCGCGCACGCCCTTCTCGGAGAGGCGCTCGAACGCGAGCGACTTGTACTGCGCGAGCGCGCGGTAGATGAACGCGCACTTGGCACGATACATCCCGAGGCTCACGGCGAGCGAAGCCGTGAGAAAGGCGCCGCAGAACACGGCCAGGCGCGCGAGCTCGGAGACGTCACCGGTACCTATGACGTCGATGATGCGGCCGAGCAGCCACGACCCCACGAGCGCGGCGGGCACGTCGAGCACCGTGAGCGCGAGGGCGGCGGAAAGGTTGAGGCGGTTGTCGCGATAGAACGCGCAGACGTAGTCTCGCGCGGCGGCAGTCATGGTCGACTTCATGGTCTTCTCCCATCAGGCGGAACTGATATGTCGAGAAGGACCTAGAGCATGTCGACCTCTCGCCGGGTGCAGAACGCCCTCAAACTACAATACAGCCCCGACACTGGCAAGCTTCGCTCGGTAAGTGGAGGCGATCGGTGAAAAAGGCTACCTGCCGGCACTTATATGTGTCGGCTCGTCAGGTCATCCAAGACCGCACTTCTCGGCAAACGCCGAGAAGGACCCGGCACTTCTCGCTCCAAAGCATCAAATATGCCGACACTCATATGTGTCGGCCGCACAGCGACCTTCCAGCGGAAAGCGTTATCGAACGCCTATCTTTCACTATGATTGACGCGTCGAAGGGACTCCCATGGCTCAGATACTTCCCCTCGCCCCCGAGGACATCCCGGAGAAGGCGGCAGTCCATGCGCAGACGTGGCAGGAGACATACCGGGGACTGCTTCCGGACGAGCTCAACGACACAATCACGCCGCAGTTCGCCGAGGACGTCACGCGCCGGCTCACCAGCCTGCGCACGCTCGTGGCGAAGGTCGATGGAAGGGTCGTCGGCTATATCGCATGGTCGAATCGCTGCCGCTCGCACTTCAGCGTCGACGGCGCGGCCGAGGTCGGCAACCTCTATGTCCTCCGGGAGTTCCAGGGCCGAGGCGTCGGCCGCGCACTCCTTGAGGCGGCCCTCGCGCGCATCGGCGAGCGAGACGTCGTGCTGAGCGCATTCTCCTCGAACGCCGCCGCACTCGGCTTCTACGAGCACATGGGGTTCGAGAGGACCGGGGTCACCTTCGACGAGGGGTCCATGGAGGAGACCGAACTGGTCCTTCGGCACAAGGGTGGCGCTTGACCGCACGCGCCCCGGATAGACGGCAAGGAAGGGCGGGCCGCTCGGACGGCTCGCCCCTCCCGCAGCGCACGGTTGTCGCAGCTCTACGCGGCGCTCACGGGAATCTCCACGTCGCCCACGGTCACGCTGACGACGTCGCCCGCGGCCACGATGCGGTCGTAGGTCGTCGCCTTGGAGATGGTACTCGTGCCGTCACCGCGCTTCGCCGAAGAGCCGTTGGCGTCCGTGGCGTCGAACGTCGCCCCATCAGCGAAGGTCACGATCACAGGGAGGCCCATCACAGCAGCCTGCTCGGCCAGGGCCTCGTCGCTCGCCTCGCCGGGAAGCGCGAGGTCGCGCGTCTGCCGGTCGATTGTGTAGTCCACCGCGACGCCGAGGGAGGACACCGCCACGGCGTCGATCGTAACGTTCGAGCCCAGCCACGTCGTGCTCTGGCCCGCTGGCAGGTCGACGGTCGTGTCCACGTAGTTCATCTCGAACTTGAGGTTCCAGTTGCCGGCCGCCAGCGTCTTGAACTCCCCCTCATCGGTGAAGATCTCGAGCTTGCTCATCGAGAAGCGCGCCGTGCGGCCCACGATGCCCGCGTCGTTCCACGTCTGTACTCCCATGACCTGCACGAGCTGCAGCGTGTTGTCACCGGGGTCGGCATCGTAGAGCCGGACGAGACCGCCGTCGCTCATCGCGCCGTCCACGCGCAGGAACGCGTCCCCCACGTATGTCAGCGTGCCACCCTCGTGAAGCTCAATCCCCTCGAGCGCGGCGGGATCGTCGAACTCAATCGAGTAGGCCGCGGCATAGTTGAACCGGTCGCCTGCCACGGCCTCGGCCGTCACGGTGACGCCGTTCGAGGTCGCGCTCGCACCGATCGGCCGGCCCACGTCGTTCAGGAGCTCGGTCTGGGCCGGCGCGCCGCCGAAGACGTCCGAGAGCACGTCGGCCGGGTTGGGCAGCACGCCCGCCGCTACGGCAGCTGTGCCGCCCCCGCCTAGTACGAGGACGAGCACGAGCACGGCAGCGACGCGCGCCCAGCGGCGCGTGCGGCGCTCGGGCATGG
>CASEGE010000146.1 GCA_949287335.1 uncultured Olsenella sp.
GGCCGCCCATCTCGGCGTAGAACGGCGTGACGTCGAGAACGACCTCGACCTCCTGGCCCGCCTCGGCGCGCTCGGCCTCCTCGCCGCCCGCCACGATGGCGAGCACGCGCGCGGCAGACTCGTTCTCGTCGTAGCCGCAGAACTCGGTGGCGGCAAGGCGGTCGGAGAGCGCGGTCCAGACGTCGTTGAAGGTGCCCCAGGCGTCGCGGTTGGCGCTCGCGCGAGCGCGCTCGCGCTGCTCGGTCATGCAGGCGTCGAAGGCGTCCATGTCAACGTCGTGGCCGGAGGCGGCGCAGATCTCGCGCGTGAGGTCAATGGGGAACCCGTAGGTGTCGTGCAGCTTGAAGGCCACATCGCCGGGGAGCGCCGCGCCCTCGTCGAGCTGGGCGAGCTCGGCGGCAAGGCTCTCCTCGCCGGCGTCGAGCGTGGCGCCGAAGCGCTCCTCCTCGGCGGCGACGATGCCGTCGATGAGCGAGCGGCTCTCCACGATGGCCGGGTAGTTGTCACCCATGAGGCGGCAGATCTCCTCCACGTAGGAGCCGAGGAACGCGCCCTGGATGCCCGCGAGGCGGCCGTGGTAGACCGCGCGGCGCAGGAGGCGCCGCAGCACGTAGCTCCTGCCCTCGTTGCCCGGCAGGATGCCGTCGCCGATCATGAACGTGACGGCGCGGGCGTGGTCGGCCACGATGCGCAGGCTGCGATCACGGGCGGCGTCGGTGCCGTAGGCGTGACCGGAGAGGCGCTCGCCCACACCGATGAGCGTGCTCAGCAGGTCGCCATCGTAGTTGGTGCCCTTGTGCTGCATGATGGCGGCGATGCGCTCGAGGCCCATGCCGGTGTCGATGTTGCGGTGCGGGAGCTCGGGGAGCGACCCGTCCTCCTGGCGGTCGTACTGCGTGAAGACGAGGTTCCAGAACTCGAGGAAGCGGTCGCAGTCGTCGCAGCCGGGGCCGCAGTTGGGGCCACCACAGCCAAACTCCTCGCCCTGGTCGAAGTAGATCTCCGAGCACGGGCCGCAGGGGCCGGTGGGGCCAGCGGCCCAGAAGTTGTCCTTCTCGCCGAGGCGCGAGATGTGGTCGTAGGGGACGCCCTGATCGTGCCAGAGCTCGATGGCCTCGTCATCGTTCTCAAAGACGGTCATGTAGAGGCGCTCGGGCGGAAGGCCCAGGTGCTCAGGGCTCGTGATGAAGTCGTAGGCCCAGGCGATGGCGTCGGCCTTGGAGTAGCCGCCAAAGGAGAAGTTGCCGAGCATCTCAAAGAACGAGAGGTGCGTGGCGTCGCCGATGTTCTCGATGTCGTTGGTGCGCAGGCACTTCTGGCAGGAGCAGGCGCCAATCTCGGGCATGGTCTTGATGCCCTGGTAGTACTCCTTGAACTGGTTCATGCCCGCGTTGGTGAGCAAAAGCGACGGGTCGTCCGGCACGAGGGAGGACGACGGGTACAGCTTGCAGCCCTTGCTCTCAAAGAATCGGAGAAAGTCCTCACGGATCTCCGCGGTGGTCATGGTCTTGTAGTCGGCGGTGCTCATAGGTCTCCCCACGCTTGGCTTATCTGCATACACAACCTTGTAAGTATAGCGTGTTGACCTGTGGATGTGCTCATGTCGTAGCAGCGGGCCCGCACGTTCACAGCTCCGCCCACAATTTGAGGTCGCGCCTACTTGGCTGGCGCTCCCCCATCCGCGCCCCTCTCGGAGGAAGCGGTCTTCTCGGCTGCCGTGCCCTTCTCCGCCCCCATGCCCTTCTCGGCGGTCATGTTCTCGTGGAGGCGAGTGAGGCCGTCGAGCAGGCGGGAGCGCGCGATGAAGGTGTCGTCGTCAAGCGCGTCGAAGGTGGGGCGCGGGCGGCCAGAGGCGTCGTTGAAGGGCGTGGAGCCAAAGAGCGCGCCCTCCTCGGAGACGAGCTGGCGGCCGGTGCGGGTCTCAAAGTAGTAGACGAAGAAGCTCCTGATGGCGGCCGTGAGCGGCACGGCGAGCACCATGCCCACGGCCCCGCCCACGCATCCGCCGATGACGATGCCCACGAGCGAGAGCGCGGGGTGGATCTTGACGGCGGAGCGCATCACGATGGGCGAGAGCAGGTTGTCGGTGACGTTTTGCGCCACCACGGTGATGACGAGCGTCCAGAACGCGCAGACCGGGCTCACAAAGAGGCCGAGAAGCACAGCGGAGACCGAGGAGAGCATCGGGCCGATCACGGGGACAAAGTGCAGGACAAACGTGGCGATGCCGAGAAGGCCGGCGTAGGGGTGACCGAGAAGCGCAAGCCCCGCGGCGACCATCGCGCCGTTGGCGAGCGAGGTGATGAGGGTGCCGCGCATGTAGCCGCCCATGGAGCGGGAGAGCACGGCAAAGGTGAGGACCATCTCCTCGTCGTACTCCGGGCCCGCGATGATGGCGAGCTCGCGCATGATCTTGGGGTAGTCGAGCGCAAGCCAGCAGGCGAGGATCATGCCAAGGAAGATGGTCACGACGTGGCCCGCTATGTCGGTGAGGCTCACAAAGAGCCCCTGGGAGATTCCGCGCGCGAGGTCCGAGGCGATGGAGGTACCGGCCTCAGAGAGCGCCTCGACCGCGGCGTTGACGAGGTTCTGGACGTTGGAGCTGCCGCTCACGCCAAACGTGTCCCAGAAGGTGGTAAGGGCATCCTGGAGCTGGGAGACGTAGCTGGGGACGTTTCTCAAGAGCACCATGAGCTCGCGCAGGAACGGCCCCATGAACAGGGCAACGAGCACGACAAGCGCGACGATGACCCCGAGCACCGAGAGCACGGCGGCAAGGCCGCGGGGGACGCGGTGATCCTCGAGCCAGTTGGTGGTGGGGCTGCAGACAAAGCCCACGATGAGGCCGATGAGCAGGAGCTCGACGGCTTGCCCCACAATTGCGAGGCCCCGGATGGAGAGTACGAAGAGCGCGATGGCGCCCACGATGGCCCATACCACCACCGCTCGTAGCCGCCACTTCTCGTATCTGCCCATACGCTCCCCCATCTCCCACAGGGTTGCCTAAAAGGGGACGGGTCCGTTTTAGGCAAGTTGTTTACAGAAACCGTGCCAAAAACGGACCCGTCCCCATTTAGGCAACCGGGGGTCATGCGTGCATGAGGCCCTCGGGGTCGATCTTGTCCTGGATGCGGCGCAGCGTGCGACGCAGCAGGCGCGAGACCTGCACCTGCGAGACGCCGAGCTTCTCGGCAATCTCCACCTGGGTGAGCCCGTCCACAAAGCGCATGTGGATGACGTCGCGCTCACGGGGTGAGAAGTCCTGGATGGCCTCCTCGAGCACGATGCGGTCGTCGGAGGCGGCAAGGTCCGCGTCCTCGGTGGCGTAGTGGTCGATGACCGACGGGCTCTCCTCGTCCTCGGAGGAGCCGCCCCCCTCGAGGGGCACCGAGCTATACGCGCTCGAGGACTCCATGGCCTCGAGCACCTCGTCGACGCTCGTGCCCACAAACTCGGCGATCTCCTCCACCGACGGGCTTCTCTGCAGCTGGTTGGTGAGCTCGTCGGTTGCCTGGTTGACCTTGGAGGAGAGCTCCTGCAGCCTACGGGGCACGCGGACCGACCAGCCCTTGTCGCGGAAGTGGCGCTTGATCTCGCCCATGATGGTGGGCGTGGCGTAGGTGGTGAACTCGAGGCCGCGCTCGGGGTCAAAGCGGTCGATGGCCTTGATCAGGCCGATCGTGCCCACCTGGACGAGGTCCTCGAGCGACTCGCCGCGATTCTTGAACTTTGACGCGAGAAAGCGCACGAGGTTGAGGTGGTTGACGATGAGCTGGTCGCGCGCCTCCGCGTCACCCTGCTGCTTGTATCGGCAGAAGAGCTCGCGGGTGCGGTCCTTGTCCCACGCCGCGCGCCCGGAGCCGGCCGCCCTTCTCCTTGCGCGGACGCCGCCCGGCTGGGCGCTGCCCCTGGCCTCCATCACGAGAGCGCTCGCTTGGAGAGGTGAAGCGCGGTGCCGTCCTCGGACTCAAAGAACTCATCGCACACGGCGTCGAGAAGAACCTCGACCAGCTCGATCGAGTCGTCCTGCGGCTCAGCCTCGCCCAGCGAGAAGTCCATCTCCATGACGCCCTTGGCCAGCGTGAAGGTCACCTCGACACCATCGGGCTCGGTGGCGCAGGCGTAGACGAAGCCCTCCTCGGCTATCATGCGGACATCCTCGACGTCCTCGACGCTCATGTCGCAGCAGACGGCCAGCGTGGACGCCGTCATGCGCACGGTGCGCGCGAAGGCGGCCTCGGCGGGGACGCACAGCCTGACGTTCTTCTCGTCCATAGGTCCTCTCCCCTACTCGGCGTCGCTGGGGTCGGTCTCGGCGGGCGCGGAGACCTCGCCGTAGTCAACGTAGCGCGTGGGCGCCTGGGGCTCGGGGGCGAGCTTGGGACCCTCCGCCGCGGCGTCCTTCTCGACGGGCCCCTCGATGCGGGCGGCGGACTCTGCGGCGGAGCCCCCGCGCAGGCGCGAGACGACGCTCGCCACGCCGGACGCGGCGCTCTCGGCGACGCGGTTGACCGCGCCGGTGACGCTTGACGCGGTGCCCGAGACGGATGACACGTCCTCGAGAATCCCGTTCACGCGGCCGAGCGAGTCGTTGGCGGCGTCCACGGTGCCCTCCACCTTGACGAGAAGCGGCGTTACCTGCTTGGCCGCGGGCTCCATCTCGTCGACGATGCCGTCGAGCTTGGCCACGACGGGCTGCGCCTGCTCGATGACCTCGGTCGCGGCGCTTGTGACCTTCTCGATGTCCCTGCGGGCGGCGCGCATGGTGATCGCCACCTCGACAACGGCCCACACACCCGCGACGGCGAGCACGATCAGTGCGATTTGCAGAACGTCCATGGCCCCTCCTCCAGAGCATAGCCTGCGGGGCACCTGCCCCAAGTTCTCATTCTACCCAAGTGACGCGCCTTCGTTGCCGCGCGCCTCGGCACCCGGGGCACCCTGCTCCTTTTGCGCCTCGGCGGCGCTCAGGCGAGCCTCCGCGATGTCCCTCCCAATGGCCTCCTGGCGCCACGCCTCCCAGCCGCGCGGGCTCGCGTGGTAGAAGCAGCCGCGCTCGAGCCCCTCGGGGAGGTAGCGCTGCTCGACCCAGCCACCGGGGAAGTTGTGCGGGTAGAGGTAGGGCCCGTACTCGTCCGAGCCGGGGCGGTGGCGGTCGCGCAGGTAGCTCGGCACCTCGCGGCGCGGCCCCCGGCGGACCTCCTCCAGGGCGGCGTCGATACCGGCCTCGGCGGCGTTTGACTTTGGCGCAAGGGCAATGTAGGTTGCCGCCTGCGCGAGGTTGATGCGGCACTCCGGCATGCCGATGACCTCGGTGGCGCGGAAGGCGGCGTGCGCGATAAGAAGCGCCTGGGGGTCGGCGTTGCCCACGTCCTCGGAGGCGCAGATCATGATGCGCCGTGCGATGAACTTGGGGTCCTCGCCGGCGTCCAGCATACGCGCGAGCCAGTAGAGCACGGCATCGGGGTCGCTGCCGCGCATCGACTTGATGAAGGCGGAGATGATGTCGTAGTGCATGTCGCCCGCGCGGTCATAGGAGAGGCCGCGGCGCGGGTTTGCCTCGATGACGTGCTCGCGCGTGATGGGGGCCGGCTCATTGCCGTCCTTCTCGTCCACCATCTGGCTTGCGAGCTCGAGCGAGGTGAGCGCCGCGCGGCCGTCGCCGCCGGCGAGGGTCACGATCTCGTCCTCGGCCTCGGGCGTGAGCTCAAAGCGCCCGGCGAGACCCTCCGAGGAGCTTGCGGCCCGCTCGATGAGCGCGCGGACCGAGGCGTCGTCGAGGGCGGTGAGCTCCACCACGCGGCTGCGGGAGATGAGCGCCGAGTTGACCTCGAAGTAGGGGTTTTCCGTCGTGGCACCCACGAGCACCACCGTGCGGTCCTCCACGGCATGGAGCAGCGCATCCTGCTGGCTGCGGTTGAAGCGGTGAATCTCGTCCACGAAGAGGATGGTCCGACGGCCGAGCGTGAGCAGGCGGCTCTCTGCGGCCTCGATCTCCCGGCGCAGGTCCTTGACGGTTCCCGTGACGGCGGAGACCTCCACGAACTCGGCGTGGGTGGTATTGGCGATGATCCTCGCGAGCGTGGTCTTGCCAGTCCCCGCCGGCCCGTAGAGGATGACCGAGGAGAGCGTGTCGTGCTCGATGGCTCGGCGCAGCCAGCTGCCCGGCCCCACGGCCTTCTCCTGGCCGACGAAGCCCTCGAGCGTGGTGGGCCGCATGCGCACGGCAAGCGGGGCGTTTTCGAGCTTTTTCGCGGTCTCGACGCGTGTGAACAACGTATCCATGGGAACGATTGTACGCCATCGCGCGCGTGGGCGCCCGCCCGAGGACGGGGTTTGTCTCCGTGCTCAAACAGCTTCGCTGCGCGAAGAA
>CASEGE010000147.1 GCA_949287335.1 uncultured Olsenella sp.
AAGTACATCGGCGACCAGATCGACCAGCTCAAGGACGAGGGCGAGGAGGACCGCTTCCTCATGGGCTTCGAGGAGTCCTACGGCTACCTCGTGGGCACGCACGCCCGCGACAAGGACGCCATCGTCGCCACGATGCTCTGTGTCGAGATGGCCTCCTACTACGCCGAGAAGGGCATGGACCTCTACGAGGCCATGGACGCCCTCTACCAGAAGTACGGCTACTATCTCAACGGCACTGTCAACGCGTCCTTCCCGGGTGCTGCGGGCGCCGACAAGATGGCCGCCATCATGACCGGCCTGCGCGAGAACCCGCCCGCGGAGATCGCCGGCTACAAGGTCCTCGGCATGACCGACTACGCCACCGGCCCCGAGATGCCGCGCGTTTCCGGCCTGCAGAAGGAGGCCGCGCAGGTGCTGCCGCCGGCCAACGTCATCGAGTTCCGCCTCGAGGACGACAACAAGGTCATCTTCCGTCCGTCCGGCACCGAGCCCAAGGTCAAGGCCTATCTCTTCTCCAAGGGCGCCACGCGCGAGGAGTCCGAGGCCGTTCGCGCCAAGCTCGAGGCCGCGTCCAAGGAGATCCTGTCGTAGCGTCGTAGCACGCTCTCAGCAGTAGTAGAGGCCCCGCCGACTTCCACGCAGGACTGCGCTTCGCGAAAGATCCTGCTTAGGAAGTCGGCGGGGCCTCCTGCTGTCAACCGGCTTTTCCACCAGGATAAGGGGCGGGTGTGGACTCTTTGCGACAGTTTGGGCCCCGAAAGTGTCGCGAAGGGTCCGTGGACAGCGGAGACGATCGGAACAAGTCCAGCAGCTGCGCTGGTCGGCGGCCGTTCGAGGGCGTGTAACCGTAGGGTAAGCTGCCGTAGCCGACGTTTTTCTCGCATATGTGCTCGTACGACAATCGGCTGTAGTCGATGATGGATAAATTTTCATCGAGAAGAGCGGAGAAAGCTTATTTTCATTTTACAGACGACTAACGCTAGCAGGGGTTTCTTCTCGCTAATGTGCACAGTGCCGGCACAGACACCCATCCAAGGAGAGGAAACCCATGTCTGCCACGAGGGGAAGCTACACCCAGTCCCAGAAACTCATGACCTTTGTGCTCTCGATGTCGCTCTATGGCCTCGCCACGCTCATCTCCGAGCTTATTCCGTCCGTCCAGGTTGGTATCGTCGAGTTCTCCGTCGAGTTTTTCCTGTTCATTCCACTTACCATCGCTATGCTCTTCGATCCGCTCTCGGCCGCGCTTGGTGCCGCTACCGGCGAGCTCGTCTTCTCCGAGATTATGCTCGGCCAGTTTGGTGGCATCGGCGAGCTTGAGAAGTTCCTCACAGTCACTATTGCCCTCTATGTTGCCGGCGCCTTGGCGAAGGATCCGCGTGACATGAAGACGGTCGCGCTCGTTTCCTTTGGATGCACCGCCCTCCAGCTCGCCATGAGTGCTGGCGTTGACATCTGCAAGGTTGCCTTTGCCGTTGAGGAGTTTGAGGCCGTTCCCGGTCTGCCCGAGTCCGTCTACTTCACTGAGGGATTTGCATTTGTGAACGACCTGCTCTTCTCGGGCATCCTGTTCTGCATGTTGCCGACGATGTTTCTCGTTCCACGTCTGTACGGCAAGATTGAGCCGTTGCTTGGCATGAAGCCGCGCACCCCTGAGAACGCCCCCGATGCCCCCTCTGCCAAGCTCGTCATCGCTGCCATTGCGTGCTTTGTCGTCGCCGTTGCCGTGGCCTGCTTCTCCGAGGCTGGCTTCTCCCTCATCGAGTGGGAGGCCGAGTGGGCCGAGAGCAAAACGGCCATCTACACCGGTATTGCCGTGGCCGCGGTGGTAGCCGCCATCGCCGCCTTCTGGGCGCACCGCAACGCTCAGCTCAAGTCCGCGTAGGGGGCGCTCCGTGTCCGCAGTCACGCTCAGAGACGTCACCTTCACCTATCCCGGCGCGACCGCACCCACCCTCCGTCACGTCAACCTGGACGTGGCGGAGGGGGAGTTTCTTGCCATCATGGGCGCAAACGGGTGCGGCAAGTCCACGCTGTGCAAGACCATGAACGGGCTCATTCCGCAGTTCATCGTCGGTGACCTCGAGGGGGAGGTCACAGTGGCTGGTGTGGATGCCTCCACGACTCAGATTGGCGAGCTCGCCCGGCACATCGGCTACGTCTACCAGGACTTTGAGAACCAGCTCGTGCGTCCCACGGTCATCGATGAAGCATCCTTCTCGTGCCTGAACTTCGCCTACGACAATTACATCGAGCGTGGCATGCGCGCCCTTGAGCTCTGCGGCCTCGCTGACCGTGCGGACTCCTACATCTGGCAGCTCTCCGGTGGTCAGAAGCACCTGCTCGCGCTCGCCGGCGCCATTGCGCTTGAACCCGATATTATCGTGCTCGACGAGCCCGTGGCACAGCTCGACCCCTATCACGCCGCACAGACCTACGAGGTGCTGCGCGAGCTCAATGAGAAGTACGGCAAGACGATCATCGTCATCGAACACCACACCGACTTCATTGCCGAGTACTGCACGACGGCCGCGCTCATGACTGATGGTGCTATCGCCTGGAGGCTCCCGGCGCACGAGGCGCTGCGCCGCATCGATGACCTGGCTTCGAGCGATGTGCATCCGCCGCAGATCGCGCTTGCTGCCCGCGAGCTCGTGCGCGTTGGCGCGCTTCCCGAGGGCACTCCGTTGCCCACTACCGTTGACGAGGGTGCGACGGTGTTCTGGGGCGTTCCGTTCGTTGCGCGTCAGCGCGAGCACGCGCCGCGCTCAACTGGCGATCCAGCGGTCTCCTTCCGGGGCGTCAACGTAAGCTACCGCAGCGTCAAGGGCGACCCACACCAGGTATTCAGCAACCTCAACCTGGATATCCGCCGCGGCGAGAAGGTCGCGCTCGTGGGAGCCAACGGCGCCGGAAAGTCCACCCTCATGAAGCTCATGTGCGGCCTCATTAAGCCCCAGGCAGGTGAGGTGCGCCTTGGGGAGACGCGCACGCGCGGCATTGGTCCCGACGAGCTCTCCGACAGGGTTAGCCTTGTCTACCAGAACCCCGAGCAGATGTTCATCAAGGATTCCATTCGCGCGGATGTGGAGTTTGCCATGCGGGCACGCGGGGTCACAGACGCCGCGGAGCGCGCCGCGGCCCTGCTCGAGCGGTTCCGGCTCACCGAGTTTGCCGAACGCGATGGCCGACTGCTCTCGGGCGGCCAGATGCGCCGTGCGTCGCTTGCCGTGGGCATCGCGCTCGATCCACCGATCCTTCTGCTCGACGAGCCCACTGCCAACCTCGACATCGGCACGCGCCAGGAGATCACGCGCCTCGTCGCGGACCTCTCCGGCGTCACGGACACTGTAGTCATCGCCACGCACGACATGCAGCTCGTTTGTCAGTTTGCCGAGCGTGTCATCGTGCTCACCGGCGGCGAGGTCATCGGCGACGCCGCTCCCGACGAGGTCTTCATGGACGAGGACGTTGTCGAACGCTCGGGCATCCGACCGCCGGAGATTTTCCAGATGGGCAGGGCGCTCGACTGTCGTGCTGCCTGCTATACGCTCGATGAGTTTCTCGCCTGCTTCCCTGCGTGGGAGATCGCGCGGGGTGAGAAGAGCGCGAAGGAGGGGATGTGCGCATGATTGAGAAGATCTCCGAGAGCGTCCTGGATAAGGTCTCCATAGACTTTTTGCGTGACCAGGTGCTCAAGAACGCCTACGGAAACGATGACACGCCCATTGCGGCGCTCGATCCGCGGGTTCTGCTGCTGTGGTACCTCTTCTTCGGCGTCGTGCCGTGGTTCTTGAGCGACGTGATTGTCCTTCTCGGCCTCTTCGTCCTGACGGTGGTCACCACGCGCGTTGCCCGGGTGGCACCACTCGTGCTCTTTGTCTTTGCGCTCGGCATCTTCTCGCAAACGGGTTACACGTTTGTCGTGTCCCTCTTCTTCGAGGGCAACATGGACACGCTCCTCTCGCTGCTCGTGCTGACGCTCAAGGTTGCCACGTGCTCGCTCGCGAGCATCACGGTCTTCTCGGGCCTCGACCCGGACAAGCTCTCCAACGGCCTCCTGTGGTTTGGCATTCCCGAGCGCCTGTCTTTCTCCATTGCATTTGCGTACCGCGTGCTGCCAATCCTCATGGAGGAGCTGCAGAATATTCTGCTGTCATATCGCCTGCGCGGGCGCGCCCCGGCGCACGACACGCTCATGGGCAAGATTCGCTGGCTCATCTACCAGGTGAAGATCATCATCCAATCGTTCTACCCGCTCATGCTCAACACGGCCAAGCGCTCGCGCACCACGGTGGAGGCCCTTGAGCTCAAGGGGTATCGCTACGCCTCCACCAATCTCAAGGTGCTCAAGATCAAACTTTCCTCGCTGCACGCGGGCAGGCGCGAGGTTGTCTTTGTGGCAATCTCGGTTGCCTGGGTCGTCGCATGCTTTGCTGTTTCAAAGATTGTGGGACTCTAGATGGATATCGACTTTCACACGCACGGCAAGCTCGCAAAGTACCTGGCTTTCTCGCCTGACTACACCGATTGGCTCTTCAATGAGGCGATAAGCGCGGGACTTGACGCCCTGTGCCTTACGGAGCACTTCAACACGCAGGGCTTCCACGACGTCTATTCCGATGTCGCCCGTCGCTTCACCCGCGTTGGTGACGCGTATGACGTGAAAGGGCTGCTCGTCTTCCCGGGCATGGAGACGGACGTCGCCGAGGGCGGCCACACGCTCACCTTGGGGCCCATGGAGGAGATTCTTGACCTCAACGCTTGGCTCGAGCCGCACAAGGCCAAGGGACAGTTCCTGCCCTTTGACGAGCTGGCTGATGAGGTGCACCGCCGCGGCCTGCGCTTTGGTGCCGCCCATCCCTTCCGCGCGCCAGGCCACCTGCCGGAGCTCTCTGACGAGCAGCTTGCCAAATTCGACTTCCTCGACCTCAACGGCAAGGACCTCGCGCGTGACCGTGAGCGCTCCGAGCGTCTCACGCGGGCGCTCGGCGAGCGGCTGGGTATTCCCGTCATTTCAGGAAGCGACACGCATCAGGCTTTCCAGTACGGCTGCGTGGTCACGCGCATGGCGCGCCGCTGTACGACCTTTGATGAGCTCTTTGCGCAAGTCGAGGCAGGGGACTACGAGATCGTGCTTGCTGAGGACGCCGCCTTCCGCGTAAAAACGGCGGGTTATCTCAAGCGCGCCCTCAAGGAGATCGACCGTCTCGGCGGCGACTACGTTGCCACCATTCTCGCCGGCCAGGCGCTTTAGGGGGCGGATATGGCACCGGAATCGATTTTTCGCACCGATGTAACCTATACCGAGACCGAGCGCCTCATCGTGGACTTTATCTCCGCGCGGCCCGCTGAGTTTCTTGTCATGTCAATCCAGCAGCTCTCGGCTCGGCTTCAGATTTCTGACGCCACAGCGTCGCGCTTTGCCCGTCATGCGGGCTTCAAGGACTTCAAGGAGCTTAAGGCTGCCGTCGCCTCGTCAACGCTGGGGCCGGCCGAGAAGATTCAGGCGAGCATTGAGCGAGGCGGAGGGGTTGCGAGCGCGTTTCTCGAGGCACAGCGCGACAATCTCCGCCAGACGATTGAGGCTCTGGATGAGACGTCCTTTTCACGGGCCGCCGATGCCATTGCGTCCTCGCACCGCGTGCTGCTTCTGGGCAAAGGAGCGGCGGGTGCTCTTGCCGAGCTCCTTCGCTTCAGGCTTACGAGGTTTGGCAAGGAAGCTGTCGTGCTAGCCCTTGGGTCCGATGTGATAGAGGGACTCGTTCGCGCAGACGAGAATACAACTATCGTGGCCTTTGGCTTTGGTCGCGTCTCCGCCGAGGCGGGCGTTGCTCTGGACTTTGCGCGCGCCGTGGGTGCGACGAGCGTGCTTTTCACGGGGGGAATGCTCGGGCGCGCGAGCGCCGGCGCCGATTGCGAGCTGGTGGTCTATCGCGGCGAGCCGCGCGACTATCACTCGATGACGAGCGCGATTGCCCTGATAGACGCGCTTGTGGTTGCCGTTGCGAGCCGCATGGACGGCGAGGCGCTTGAGCGGCTGAGCAGGCTCAAGGCGTTCAAACGAGAGAACGAGTCGCGGCTCCCGCGTTAGGCGTCCGTCGCGCGTTTTCTGCGCTTGTCGGTTCCTTGCGGTTGTCTGTGGACCGGTTGGGGATCCTTCGCGACACTTTTGGAGCCCAAAGTGTCGCGAAGGGTCCACAGGCGCATAAGTGGGGACCCGTGGCGACAGTTTCTCAAGCGGAACTGTCGCCACGGGTCCTCAAAAGGTCTGGCGAGAAAACCGTGTGGTTGCGAGGCCCTGGTTACTCGGACGTCTCCCCGCTGCTCTCGGAGCCCGCGGAGCTTATCGCATAGAGCGTCGTGTTGCTCGAGGCCAGGGTCGCGGGATCCCAGCTGCGCGCGCTCACCTCAGGCGAGGTGGGGTCGTACACCACGATGGAGCCGTCCTCGTTCTCGGTGACGGCAATGACCCAGTGTGCGGCGTCCGTGAGCGAGCCGGCGCTCGTCTCGATGAGCACGTACGTGCCGGCATCGAGCACCTGCGCGAGGTTATCCGCGTTCGAGGTGAACGAGGAGCAGGAAAGCCCCAGGTCGGCGAGGGAGTTCTCGAGGAAATCGCCGGACATGCCGGAGGCCTCGTTGGTCTGCTCGGCATCGGTCACGAGCTGGGCCATGTCTGCCGGGGTGCGGTCCGTGTTCCCCGTGAGGCCCATGTAGGCCATGGAGAGCGCCGTCGGTCCCGACCCGGTGATGGCGAGGGGGCGTCCGACAAAGTCGACGTTGCCCCAGCGGGAGTCCCAGTTGTAGAGCTCGGGGACGGTGCCCTCCGTGACGGACTCGTCGTAGGGGAGGGCCTCCTTCTCGGCCTCCGGGTAGGCGGCCACAAAGTCAATGGCCTCGGGGTGCTCGAGGGCAAGCTCGAGCAGGCCCTGATCGGTGTAGAGGTTGGCGTTCGCGGCGATGGAGGCGAGCTTGTCGTTGCGGTTGAGCTGGGCGGCAAACTCGTTGGTGAGCTCCTCGCTCACGCCGGGGGCCACGCGGGCGTCGACGGGGTTGACGTCATCGGTGCTCTGACCTGCCGAGCAGCTGCTCACACAGCTCGAGATGCCAACCACGACGAGGATGAGAAGCACCACGGTAAGCGCGATCAGGATGAGCATCCGCTGGTTTCCGAGGCGCCTGCCGCGCCCGCTCTGGAAGTTGATGCTGCGCGCCCGAAGCGGGTAGCCCGAGCCCCCCGAGGGTCCGCGCAGGCCGTTTCCGCGCTGCGCGGTTCCGCGAGGGCCGTGATAGGGTCCCTGGAGCGTGGAGGCCGTTCTGGAGCGAGGTCGAGAGCTGCGCTGATTGCGATGGGACAGGTCGACAGAGCGTCCCGAATCCATGCGAGGCCGTCCACCTCGGTCGTCGTATGACATGGCTCCTCCAGAATGCGCGCGGCACAGTACATATCGCATGATAGGCCAGCTGCGTGCCGGTCCCATACATTTATCAAAGTATAATCGGGGAGCGGCGGCGCGTGAAACCGTATATTGAGAGCCTGTCGTACCTCCTGTCGCATGCGCACGCAAAGAGAAGAGCGGTGAGGCTCCGGGCTCCCCCTCATAGGAAAGAGCCGGGCGCAGTGTGCCTGCGCCCGGCCCTTCTCGCGTACTTTGGCCCGTGCTATGCCGCCGGCTCCTCCGGGGTTGTTGGCTCCGTGGGGGTCTCCGGGGTTGTTGGGGTTGTGGGAGTCTCAGGCTCCGTCGGTGTGGTGGGCTCGGTGGGCGTGGTCGGCTCCGTTGGGGTCGTGGGCTCGGTCGGCGTGGTGGGCTCGGTCGGCGTGGTGGGCTCGGTGGTGGTCGAGGGCTCAGTCGTCTCGGGCTGAGTGGGGGTCTGCGGCTGGTAGGTCTCGTACGACTGTGTGTAGCCACCGCCGTTCACGTATGCGTCGGTGTGCGAGAACTCCCACGAGCTGTTGGGCTCGTAGGTCGCCTCGTGGTCGGAGGTGGAGAACTCCTGGCGCGGGACGTCCTGGAGAATCTCGTTCATGTAGTTGACCCAGATGGGCTGCGAGGTGTTCTGCGTGGTTGCGAGCGCGCCGCCGTAGGTGCAGGAGCGGTTGTCGCCCTCGTGGCCGCACCACACGACGGTGGTGTAGGGCGGCGTCATGCCGCAGAACCAGAGGTTGTCAGCCTCGTCCGAGGTGCCGGTCTTGCCCGCGACGGGCTGGTCGGCGTAGTAGTAGTTGGCCACGTACCAGCCGGTCTGGTTGCCCTGGATGACGCCCTCGAGGACCTCGCGCGCGTCCTGGGCAACGGCGGAGTCGATGACCTGCTCGGGGTCGTCCTCGTGCTCGTAGACCGTGTTGCCGTTGCGGTCCTCGATCTTGGTGATGACGATGGCGTCGCGGTGCTCGCCGGTGTTGGCAAGCGTGGAGTAGGCCTCGGCCATCTCGAGCGGCGTGACCTCAGAGCCGCCGATGCTCGTGGAGAGGTACGGGTTGAGCTCGGTGCTGATGCCCATCTTGTGGGCGACCTCGATGACCTTGTCGATGCCGATGGTCTCGGCCACCTGCGCGTAGCCGGTGTTGGAGGAGATCCACGTGGCGCTCTCGAGCGAGCGGATGCCGTACTGTGCGTTGTTGTTGTTCTGGACGGGCCAGTCAACACCGATCATCATGGGTGAGTTGCAGTTGAGCTGCACGGTGGGGCTCATGCCCTCGAGCATGGCCGCCACGAGCACAAACATCTTGAAACTCGAGCCGGGCTGACGGCCGTTTGGGTTGGTGGCGATGTTGACCATGCTCTCGCCCGCCTCGGCATCCAGACCGTAGTACTGGTTGCCCACCATGGCAACAACATAGCCGTTGGAGTTGTCGATGCAGACCAGCGCGCTTCTCATGTTCTCGTCGCCCGAGCTCTCGACGCGCTCGCGGCAGACCTCCTCGGCCACGGCCTGCTTGTCCGGCTCGAGGGTGGTGTAGACCTTGAGGCCGCCCTGCTGGATGGTCTCGGACGAGAAGTCCTGGAGCAGCAGCTCGCGGACGTAGTCGGTGAAGTAGGGGTAGTCGCTCGTGGAGTCGGTGAGCTTGCCGGGGTTGAGCGGGATCTCCTCGGCCTTGGTGGCGTCGCACTCCTCTTGGGTGATGGTGCCCGCCGAGCACATGCGGTCGAGGACGATGTTGCGGCGCCACTTGCAGTTCTCGTAGTTGGCAAAGGGATCAAAGGCGGTGGGGGAGTTGGGGATGCCAACAAGCGTTGCCGCCTCATTGAGCGTGAGGTCGCTCGCGTGCTTGTTGAAGTAGGTGATGCTCGCCGCCTCGATGCCGTAGGCGCCGTTGCCGTAGAAGATGGTGTTGAGGTACATGTTGAGGATCTGGTCCTTGGTGTACGTCTTCTCCATCTGGATGGCGATGTAGGCCTCGCGGACCTTGCGGCGCAGCGAGTTCTCGAACTGCTCGTCCGAGAGGACCGTGTTTCTCACGAGCTGCTGGGTGATGGTGGAGCCGCCCTCGGAGCCGCCGGTGAGCTGGACCACCACGGCTCGGAGGATGCCCTCGATGTCGATGCCGTTGTGGGAGCGGAAGCGGACGTCCTCGGTGTCGATGGTGCCCTGCCACACGTACTCGGAGATCTGGTCAAGGTCTACCGAGCGACGGTTCTGAAGGTAGTAGGCCACGATCTCGTTGCCGTCGGCGTCGTAGACACGCGTGGGCTCGGCCACGAGGAAGGCGTCGGCCGATGTGTAGTCAGGCAGGTCCTGGAGCCACGACGTGACCACCGCGCCCAGGGAGAGGGCGAGCGTCACGATGAGAAGCGCTATGAAGCCGAACACGCCAGCGATGCCAAAGCCCACGAAGTGGGTCTTGGAATGCGCGCGCGCCCTGCGGGTCCTG
>CASEGE010000148.1 GCA_949287335.1 uncultured Olsenella sp.
CCCATGACCTCGCTCAACCCCGTCTTCAAGGTGGGCGAGCAGATCGAGGAGGTCATTGCCCTCCACGACGGCAAGGACTGGTCCAAGGACAAGATCAAGGCCCGTGCCATCGAGATGATCGAGACCGTTGGCATCGCCAACTCCGAGGGCGTGTACGGGATGTACCCGCACGAGCTCTCCGGCGGCATGCGCCAGCGCATCATGATCGCCATCGCCCTCGCGTGCAACCCGCGCATCATCATCGCCGACGAGCCCACCACGGCCCTCGACGTGACCATCCAGGCGCAGATCCTCGACCTCCTGCGCTCGCTCAAGGAGAAGATCAACTCCTCGATCATCCTCGTCACGCACGACCTGGGCGTCGTCGCCGAGATGGCCGACTACGTGGTGGTCATGTACGCCGGCCGCATCGTCGAGCGCGGCACCGCCGAGGAGATCTTCGACCACCCGGCGCACCCCTACACCATTGGCCTCATGGCCTCCAAGCCCGTTGTGGGCAAGCACGTGGAGCGCCTCTACTCCATCCCGGGCAAGGTCCCCAACCCGGTCAACATGCCGGACTACTGCTACTTCAAGGACCGCTGCGAGCTCTGCGTCAAGGCGTGCAGCGGCGAGTACCCGCACATGGTGCGCCTCTCGCCCACGCATGAGGTGAGCTGCTACCGCTACTATGACAACGCCACGGCCGACGCCGCCACCGAGACCGCCGCGGTTCTCGACGAGCTCATCGCCGGCCCCGACACCAAGGGGGAGGAGAAGTAGCATGGCTTCCACCAACACTGCCGTGGACGTCACGTCCACCGACGCCTCCGTCGAGAACGAGGACATCATCCTCGAGGTCAACGACCTCAAGAAGTACTTCCCGATCAAGGGCGGCATGTTCAACCGCACCCAGGGCTACGTGAAGGCCGTCGACGGCGTCTCCTTCAAGCTGCGCCGCGGCCACACCATGGGCCTCGTGGGCGAGTCCGGATGCGGCAAGTCCACCACGGGCCGCACCATCCTTCGCCTTGCCGGCGAGAAGACCGGCGGCGACGTGCTCTTCAACGGACGCGAGGTCTACAGCCTTTCCGCCAAGGAGCTCCACGACGCCCGCACCAAGATGCAGATCATCTTCCAGGACCCGTACTCGAGCCTCTCGCCGCGCCTCCCGATCTCCGAGATCGTGGGCGAGGCCGTGCGCGAGCACAACCTCGTGCCCAAGGACGAGTTCGACGACTACATCGATAAGGTCATGGAGGAGTGCGGCCTGCAGCCGTACCACAAGATGCGCTACCCGCACGAGTTCTCCGGCGGCCAGCGCCAGCGCATCTGCATCGCGCGCGCCCTCGCGCTGAACCCCGAGTTCATCGTCTGCGACGAGCCCGTCTCGGCCCTCGACGTGTCCATCCAGGCCCAGATCATCAACCTCCTGCACGACCTGCAGGAGGAGCGTGGGCTCACCTACCTCTTCATCAGCCACGACCTCTCCGTCGTCGAGCACATCTCCGACGCCGTGGGCGTCATGTACCTCGGCGGCATGGTCGAGTACGGCTTCACCGAGGACATCTTCCGCAACCCGCTGCACCCCTACACCAAGGCGCTCTTCTCGGCCATCCCCATCCCGGACCCCAAGGCCAAGCAGAACCGCATCGTGCTCGAGGGCTCCATCCCCTCGCCGGCAAACCCGCCCAAGGGCTGCAAGTTCCACACGCGCTGCCCGTTTGCGAAGGACTGCTGCAAGGAGATCGCACCCGAGCAGAAGGAGCTGGAGCCGGGCCACTTTGTCTCCTGCCACCTCTACGACGAGTAGGGTCGCATGACGTCGAAGCGCCGCACAGACGACTTCGAGGACGACGGCCGCGTCATCGCCGACATGTCGGCGGTGGAGCGGCCGTCGCTTCTCGGTCACGCTCCCGCGAGGCGCGAGCGAGCTCCGCGCGAGCCGCGACGCCCGCGCGTTGAGCTCACCACCAAGGAGCGCCTCTGGATGGCGGCGGGCGCCCTCAAGGCCGGTCTTACGGTGGGCTGCATTTACGTGGTGTTTCTCGGCCTGGCGATCGTCGCCCTTCTTGCCCTCTGGACCTCCCTCTCTTAAGTCAAGCACTGAGGTCGGGGCTGGCCACCATCGTGACGCCGGCGTCAGAGCCGAGTGTCATCACATACGCCCTCAAGTGTCATCTGGCATACTAGCGAGAAGGACTTGTACGAGAGGGGGCAGCGTGGGCAGATCAGGTGGAGGCGGCCGCTCGGGCGGCGGCGTGCGCAGTGGGGGCTTCTCGGGCGGCAGGCGCACCG
>CASEGE010000149.1 GCA_949287335.1 uncultured Olsenella sp.
GCGCGAAACACGAGCACGCCCATGCAGATGGAGAACATGTAGCCGTCGTAGCCGCGGAACTGGCACCACAGCCAGCCCACGAGAAGCATCGCGGCGCAGGTGAGGAAGCGATTGATCTGATAGTCCAGGAAGGAGCGCATGTCGTCGAGGTCAGAGACCTGGTAGGTGCGCACGCCGTAGTTGGCAAGGAACAAAAGCAGCGTGCCCACCGTGAACGCCATGGAGAAGAGACCTGCCTGCTCGGCGCCCACAAGCCACGTGGCAACCATCGTGAGCAGCGGGAAGAGCATGCCCCATGCCGCCTGGCCAATGGTGTTGCACACGTAGTCGCGCGTGGTCTGGTGCGCGAGGTACTGCTCGGTCTGCTCGGAGAACTTCCCGCCAAAGACCGCCGCGATGAGGCGGTTCCACCAGTCGTTTATCACGCGGGCGAGAAACGCGGGCTGCTGCCCGGGCTTTTGCGAGGGATGCCCTCCCGCCTTCCCGCCAGGGCGGCCCTTTCGCGTGACCACGCCGTAGCGCGGGGTCCTCGGTGTTGCGTGCGCGCCCGCGACGGGCTTGACCGGCGTGGGCGCGCGATGCTTGATGAGGCGCTTGAACGGGTTCTGGGGCATGGGCGGTGCGTCTCCTCTCGAGGTTCTTCTCGGCACATGATTGTAGCGTCCGGGCATGACAGGAAGGTAACGCGACGCCTCGCGTGAACAATGCGTTTCTCGCTGGGGTCTTTTGTGTTGGGACTTTCGCGTGGGGCCAATCTCGGGGTACCCTCTAACGAGAAGAACCGCACACCCGTCAAAGGAGCCACGTTGGCCGAGAAGACCATGCACGTTGACGGCGCGTCCGCTATCATTCCCGCCCTTGACGTCCCCGAGAGCATCGCCGAGAACATGGACCTGTTCCTGCGCCTGGTGCGCAAGGTGCTCGACGAGTTTGACCCCCAGCTGCTCGAGACCTTTGACGTGCTGCTCTCGGACGCCTTCAGGGCGGGCACGGACGAGGCCGCGTTCGGAGACCTCGAGCGCATCATCGCCGGCCTGGACGAGCGCGCAAAGACCCTCGTCATGCGTGCCTTCACCGCCTACTTCCACCTTGCCAACGTGTGCGAGGAGAACTACCGCGTATCCTCGCTGCGCGCCCGCGAGAGCGCGGTGCCCGCCTCCGAGGGGGCGGACCCCATCAACGACATAACCGTCGCATACCGCGAGCTTGTGGGGGAGCTCGGGCGCGGCAAGGCGATCGCCCTGCTCAACCGCCTGGAGTTTCGCCCGGTCTTCACTGCGCACCCCACAGAGGCGCGCCGCAAGGCCGTCGAGGGCAAGATCCGTCGCATCGCGGGGCTCCTCGAGGAGCGCTCCGGGCTTGCGGGCGCCGCGCTCGCGGAGAACGAGCGGCGCCTGCTGCAGGAGATCGACGCGCTCTTCCGCACCTCGCCGATCGCGCACAAGAAGCCGACGCCCGTCGAGGAGGCCGACACCATCATCGACATCTTCGACAACACGCTCTTTGACATGGTGCCGGACGTCTATCGCCGCTTTGACGACTGGGAGCTCGGCGAGGCCGCCGGCACCGTCCCGCCCGTCTGTCCGGCGTTCTTCCACCCGGGCAGCTGGATCGGCTCCGACCGCGACGGCAACCCCAACGTCACCGCGCGCGTGAGCCGTCAGGTGGCCGAGAAGTTCCGTCGTCACGTTCTGGAGCGCCTGGCCGACGCCACGCAGACCTGCGGGCGCAACCTTACGCTCGACGCGCTCTCCACGCCGCCGTCCGACCAGCTCGTGAACCTCTGGAGCCACCAGGTGGAGATGAGCGAGGAGCTCACGGCGCGCGCCCTGGGCATCTCGGCGAGCGAGCTGCACCGCGCTGCGATGCTGGTCATCGCCGAGCGCCTGCGTGCCACGATTGAGCGCACCGCCGACGTCATGTACGCGAGTGCCGAGGACTGCATCGCCGACCTGCACGTCGTTCAGGCTTCTCTCGCCCGCGCCGGCGCCACGCGTGCCTCCTACGGGCCCGTCCAGCGCATCATCTGGCAGGTGCAGACCTTTGGCTTCCACCTCGTGGAGATGGAGTTCCGCCAGCACTCGCTCGTGCACCGCCGCGCGCTCGCGGACATCGAGGAGCACGGCCGCTGGGGCGAGCGCGGCGAGCTCGAGCCCATGACGCGCGAGGTCCTGGACACCTTCCGCGCCATCGCGCAGATCCAACGTCGCAACGGTGTGGACGCCGCGCGCCGCTACATCATCTCGTTCACCAAGTCCGCCGAGGACGTGGCCAACGTCTACCGCCTCGCGCACCTCGCCTTCGCGCACGAGGTCGACGTTCCCGTGCTTGACGTGATTCCGCTCGTTGAGCAGGTGGAGGACCTCGAGGGCGCCGTGGAGACGCTCGACGCGATGATTCGCCTCCCCGAGGTGCAGCGCCGCCTCGCCCAGACGGGCCGGCGCCTCGAGGTCATGCTCGGCTACTCGGACTCCTCCAAGGACGCCGGTCCCACCTCGGCCACGCTCGTGCTGCACGCCACGCAGGAGGCCATCGCGCGCTGGGCGGAGGACAACGGCATCGAGCTTGTCCTCATGCACGGCCGCGGCGGCGCGGTCGGGCGCGTCGGTGGCCCCGCCAACCGCGCGGTCCTGGCCCAGCCCAAGGGATCGGTCAACTGCTGCTTCAAGCTCACGGAGCAGGGTGAGGTCATCTTTGCCCGCTACGGCGACCCCACGCTCGCGCGCCGTCACGTGGAGTCCGTCGTGGGCGCCACGCTGCTGCAGTCCGCCCCCTCCATCGAGTGGGTCAATACCGAGACCACCGAGAAGTATGCCGATCTTGCCTCCGAGCTGGACGCCGCCTCGCGCGAGGCGTACCTCGACCTGCTGCACACCGACGGCTTTGCCGAGTGGTTCTCCACGGTGACCCCGCTCACCGAGGTTGGCCTCATGCCCATTGGGTCGCGCCCCGCAAAGCGCGGCCTGGGTGCTAAGTCCCTCGACGACCTGCGCACCATCCCCTGGATCTTCTCGTGGAGCCAGGCGCGCATCAACCTGGCCGCGTGGTATGGCCTGGGCTCGGCCTGCGAGCGGGTGGGGGACCTCGCCCGCCTGCGCGAGGCGTACGCGGAGTGGCCGCTCTTCTCGACCTTCGTGGATAACGTCGAGATGTCGCTCTCCAAGGTGGACGAGCGCATCGCGCGGCTCTATCTCTCGCTGGGCGACCGCGACGAACTCGCGGGGAAGGTGCTCGCCGAGATGGAGCTCACGCGCCGCTGGGTGCTCGACATCGTGGGCGACGAGTGGCCGCTGCAGCACCGCCGCGTGCTGGGGCCCGTGATTCGCATGCGTCTGCCGTTTGTGAACGTGCTCTCCGTGACGCAGGCCCTCGCGCTGCGCCGCCTGCGCGCCGGCGACCTCGCGCCCGAGGAGCGCGATGCCCTTACCTACCTCATCCTCTGCACCGTCTCCGGCGTTGCCGCCGGCCTCCAGAACACCGGGTGATCCAAAAGGGGACAGACCCCTTTTGAATCATTCCGCTCGCATCATCGGCGCGAGCTCCGGCGTGCGTGTGCCCGCACCTGCACCGAGTGTGCATCAGCCGAGAAAATCGACGCTCTTCTCGCCGAGTGTGCACGAGCCGAGAAAATTGGCCCTCAGGGCGTCGTTTTTCTCGGCTGGTGCACACTCGATGGGGGAGGCCTGTCCTTCTCGGCTCATGCACACTCGGTGAGTGGGGCGCCGGGCGGCGAGAATAACGTCGGGGTGGCGAGAAACGCACGTCGAGGCGACGAAAAGCGCGTCGGACGAGAAGCGCGCGCCAACCAGCGCACCAGCTGAGAAGCACGTCGATGGTCGTGCTAAACCGCGCGCGGCGGCTCAGGGTCTTTTTGCGCCGCCGCTTGTTCCGTCATAGCTGCAGGCGGTACGCCTGGTCTCCACCTCAAATAGAAGAAACGACATGGTGACGTCAAGGCCGCCGGCTATTCTTTCGATTGTGTCGAGCGTCGGTGACTTTCGGCCAAGTTCGATGCTCGAGAGATACGACTTATCCATTCCAATGGTGTCGGCAAACTTGCGCAAAGAGATATCTCGCTCCCTGCGTAGGGAGCGAACACGGTTGCCAAAAGCTTGTCTCACCTCAGCGCTCATAGTTGCAGCGTACGGGTGCCTGCATTGCTAGTGTCAGGCTATAGTCGTACACTTCAGCTACATTAAGGAAGTCGTCATGGTGAAGAGAGGTGCTTGATGAGCGATAAAACCAAGGTCAAGACCACTTCGCACGATTCCGTCAGCTGCAGCGACGCAGAGCTGGCCAAGGCGGCCAAGATTCCGTCCTTCATGCGCATCTGCTATACCCCAAAGGGCCCGGTGCGCCTCACTCCCACAGAGATGCAGATTCTTTCGTTTGTTCACCGACACGAGGGTCACCCACTCTCCAAGTCGCAGATTGCCACGGCGCTCGGTCGCAAC
>CASEGE010000150.1 GCA_949287335.1 uncultured Olsenella sp.
CCGGCCAAGGGACCGGGGCACACAGGGTCAAATTAGGCGCGGGCGGGGACGACGCGCTCGGTGAGCCAGGAGACAAGCTCGCCCATGGGCACGTCAAAGCGCTCGCCGGTCTCACGGACCTTGACCTCGGCCATGCCGTTCGCGACGCCGCGCTTGCCCAGGATCACCTGGTACGGGATGCCGATGAGGTCGGCGTCGGCAAACTTGACGCCCGGGCGCTCCTTGCGGTCGTCGAGAAGGACCTCGAGGTCGGCGGCGGCCAGCTCGTCCACGACCTTCTCCGCGACCGGCGTGACCACGTCGTCGTTCACCGCGAGCGGCACGACCTCGACCTCGTAGGGCGCCACGCAGACGGGCCAGGAGATGCCGTGCTCGTCGTTGTGCTGCTCCACGACGGCGGCCAGCGTGCGGGAGACGCCGATGCCGTAGCAGCCCATGAGGAACGGGCGCTCCACGCCGTCCTCGTCCGCGAAGGTGGCGCCCATGGACTCGGAGTACTTGGTGCCGAGCTGGAAGACCTGCGAGATCTCGATGCCGCGGGCGCTCTTGAGCGCGGCGCCGCAATGCGGGCAGGGGTCGCCCTCCTTCACGCTCACGAGGTCGGCCCACTCGTCGACCGTAAAGTCGCGGCCGGGACGGGCTCCCGTGAAGTGGTAGTCGACCTCGTTGGCGCCGCAAGTCCAGCTCTGGCTCTCGCGCAGGGACTCGTCGCAGACCAGGCGGATGCCCTGAGGTAGCCCCACGGGCCCGATGAAGCCCTTGTGCAGGCCGGCCAGCTCGAGCTCCTCGTCCGTCATGAGGTGATAGGCGCCGAAGAGCTTGCCCGCCTTGATCTCGTTGAGCTCGTGGTCACCGGGGACGATGGCCACGACGTTCGTGCCGTCCTCGGCGACGAGTGCGAGCGACTTGCGCGTGCCGTTCTCGGGGAAGCCGAAGAAGCTGGCCACGGCCTCGATGGAGCCGAGGCCCGGCGTGTGGACCTTCTCGAGCGTACCGTCTCCGGGGCCCTCGGTCACGGGCACCTTGGTGGCGGCAGCCTCGACGTCGGCGGCAAAGCCGCAGTCGCAGTAGACGAGCTCGGCCTCGCCGGAGTCTGCGAGCGCCATGAACTCCACGGAGGTGTCGCCGCCGATCTGACCGGAGTCGGCCACGACGGGCAGCGCGTAGATGCCGCAGCGCTCGGCGATGCGCGCGTAGGCGGCCTTCTCCTGCTCGTAGCACTCCTGCAGCGACTCCTGCGTGGCGGAGAAGCTGTAGGCGTCCTTCATGATGAACTCGCGGCCGCGCATGAGGCCAAAGCGCGGGCGCATCTCATCACGGAACTTGTCCTGGATCTGGTAGAGCGTGCACGGGAGCTGCTTGTAGGAGCGCAGCTCGTTCTTCACGAGGTCCGTGAAGGTCTCCTCGTGCGTGGGGCCCAGGGCAAACTCGCGGCCGTGACGGTCGGCGATGCGCATGAGCTCGGGTCCGTAGGCGTCCCAGCGGCCGGACTCGTGCCAGAGCTCGGCGGGCGTGAGGATGGGCACCATCATCTCCTGCGCGCCGATGCCCTCCATCTCATCGCGGATGACGGCCTCGATCTTGCGGATGGAGAGCCGGGCGAGCGGCAGGTAGCTGTAGAGGCCGGCGGCGGTCTTGCGGATCATGCCGGCGCGCAGCAGCAGCCGGTGGCTCGCGAGCTCCGCCTCGGCCGGGTCCTCCTTGAGCGTGGGCGCGTACAGCGCGGACATCTTCTGATAACGCTTCACGTGCATTCCCTTCTGTTAACAAGCAACGCACACGATTCTACGACAAAGGGCCAAGGTGTGCCCCTGTGCGCAAGAATCGCCTAGGCCACGAATCCGGTGCCGAGAAATGCGGTGCGGCGTACCAGCCGACGGCACCCCCTGTCGGCAAATCTCGCCCTCTGTACCAATCTGGGCGGTATAACGACGAGAAATGCCGTCCTCTGTACCAGGCGCAATCTTCCAAATCATCTTATGGCCGAGAAAAACGAGGCTCCGTACCGTCCTCGCTGACGCCGTGTCTACAAAAGCCGTCCTCTGTACCATAGCTTTGGTACAGAGGACGGCCTTTCTCGGCGCGCATCCACGCAAAACGGTACAGAGGGCGGCATTTCTCGCCGCGCACCTAGCCGTAGCGGTACAGTGGGCAGCTTTTCTCAGCGTGCCCCCGACCGCATTGGTACAGAGGACGGCCTTTCTCGGCGCGCATCCACGCAAGACGGTACAGAGGGCGGCATTTCTCGGCACGGAGGTCAACCCCGCCGGGGGGAAGCCATAACGTCACACCATCGATAGCAGCTACATGGTTAACGCTGGCCTCGCGACGGCCGCATCTGCCCCGCCGCAAGTTCTCGCCGAGCGCCGGGGCATAAGCGACAGTTGCGAGGCGGGACAACTTACGAGAAACGACGCTCGATCTCAGCAAAGAGCTCGTCGACGGCGTTAGCCTCGTCCACGGTGCGGATCTTCTCGCCCGCCGCAAAGAGCACAGCCTTGCCACGCCCGCCCGCAAGCCCGATGTCGGCGCCGCGCGCCTCGCCGGGGCCGTTCACCACGCAGCCCATGACGGCCACGGTGATGGGGGCGCGCACGTCCGCGAGGCGACGCTCCACCTCGGCGGCAACGCCCATGAGGTCCCACTGGCAGCGGCCACAGGTGGGGCAGCTCACGAGCTCGGGGCGCAGGCGCCTGAGCCCCACGGCCGAGAGCAGGTCCCACGCAACGTATACCTCCTCGACGGGGTCGGCCGTGAGCGAGAGGCGCATCGTGTCGCCGATGCCCTCCATGAGCAGGCACCCGATGGCAGCCGCGTTCTTGACGGTCCCCTGGCGCGCCGTGCCCGCCTCCGTCACGCCGATGTGGAGCGGGACCTCGGGAAGCTCGCACGAGAGGGCGCGGTTGACCTCCACGGTGGTGGGCACGCCATGCGCCTTGGCGGAGAGCACGATGTCCTCAAAGCCGCGCGCACGGAAGTGCTCCACGAAGGAGGTCGCAGAGGCCACGAGCTTCTCGACATGCGTGAGGTCCTCGCGCTCGGCGTAGGCGGGGTCGAGCGAGCCGGCGTTCACGCCGATGCGAATGGGAATGCCCGCGGAGCCAGCCTCGTCGATGACGGCGTCCACGCGCTCCCAGCTGCCGATGTTGCCGGGGTTCACGCGCAGGGCCGCCGCGCCGCGACGGCACGCCTCGATGGCAAGGCGGTGATCGAAGTGGATGTCGGCCACCACGGGCAGGGGCGAGCGCGCGCAGATCTCCCCAAAGCCGTCGAGTGCTTCGGCAGACGGCACCGCGACGCGAATGATCTCGCAGCCCGCGCGCTCAAGGCGCCCGATCTGGTCCAGCGTGGCCTCTGCGTCTGCGGTATCGGTCGTGCACATGGACTGCACCGAGACGGGGGCGCCGCCTCCCACGACGACGTTTCCCACGTGCACGGGCCTCGTCAGCTCGCGTGCGCACCTGCGCTTCTCGTCCATAGGCACCTACCCAATCACAAAGCGAAAGATATCGTTTTTAAGCACCACGACAAAGACAAAGATCATGAACGCAAGGCCCACGTAGCTCAGGCCCATCTGGACGCGCGCCGAGAGCGGACGGCGAATCACAAGCTGGATGACCTCGATGAGGATCTTGCCGCCGTCAAAGGGAGGAATGGGAAGCAGGTTCATGAAGCCAAGCGACATGGAGATGGCGGCGGCAAACATCATGAGCGTGTAGAGACCGGTCGATGCGGCCTCGGCGGCCATCGCGGAGATTCCCACGATGGACGAGGACTGGTCGAGGATCTCCATCGTCTTGGCAGGCTGGATGAGCTGCGCCACATAGGAGGCCACCTGACCGGTGTAGTCGAGCGTGGCGCCGGCAGCCTCGGCAAAGCTTGGGTAGTACGTCTGATACGGCTGCGAGCGAAAACCGATCCCATCGAGGGCCTTGCCCTCGGGAAGGTCGATCGACACCTCGTGCTCAACGCCGTCGCGAGTAAAGACGAGGGTGAAGTCCTCGCCGGACTCAAGGTACGGCTCGAGCGCGGCCACCATGCCGTCCCAGGTGCTCACGTCGGTTCCGCCCACGGATACTACGGTATCGCCCTCCGCAAGGCCGGCCTCCGCGGCAGGGGTACCCTCGACGACGCCGCCGAGGGTGGTGACGTTGGGGATGTAGTCCACTCCGCGCACCATGAAGGCAAAGGTCACGATGAGAAACGCGAGGGCGATGTTCACGAGCGGGCCGGCGGCGAGCATGACGACGCGCTTGACAAAGCCCGCGCCAAGATAGGTGTGCGAGCGCTCCTGCGCCAGGAACTCGTCGGCCCCCATGCCGGTGGGATGAGGCTCTCCGGCCCTGGTGGAGCCGGGAAGCGAGAAGTCGTGCCCGCGGTCGTACTCGGTGAGCAGGTTGGCGTCTCGCTCAAGGGTCTCAAAGGCGGCGGGATAGGTCTTTTGGCTGGGCGTCTCCCCCAGCTCGGGGTTGTAGTAGGGCCGGATGGACGCCCAGTCGCAAAGCGTGGCGAGAAGCCCGTAGGCTCGGTCGACGTCAACCTCGAGCACGCGGGCGACCTCTTCGGCCTCCACGCGCCCGCGGTTCATCACGAGCTCGAGCGCGGGGGCAAGAAGCTCGTCGGTAGCCCCCTCCATGCCGCAGATGCGCGTGTAGCCACCCAGGAGCAGCGGGGTCACGCCAAACTCGGTGCCAACCTTAGTGCTCTTGCGAGAGAGCTTCCAGCGACACGGAAGCCCCAGGAAGAACTCCGTGGCGCGCACGTGAAAGGCACGAGAGGCGAGGTAGTGGCCGCCCTCGTGCACGAAGACGAGGACGGAGAGGATGAGCACGCCCCAGAAGACGGCGGAAAGGACGGAGAGAACAGAGCTCAATGAAGGACCTCCGAGAGTGCGGCGCGGGCACGGGCTCGCGAGCGCTCATCGCACTCGTCGAGCTGCTCTAGGCTCTCTACCCGTTCGACCTCAGCTCCATCCATGACGGTGCTGACGATGCGCTCGATATCGAGAAAACCGCACAGGCCCTTGCGGAACGCCTCGTTGGCAACCTCGTTCGCGGCGTTCATCGCACAGGGCAGCGTTCCCCCCGCGCGCCCGGCCTCTCGGGCGAGGGCGAGGCAACCAAAGGTCCTCTCGTCGGCCTCGCCAAAGGTGAGGGGGTCCTCGGCGCACCAGTCAACGCGCTGGGCACTGGCCTCCCAGCGCTCGGGGTAGCTGAGAGCGTACTGGATGGGGGCACGCATGTCCGAGCTTCCGAGCTGGGCCTTCACCACGCCGTCCACAAACTCGACCATGGAGTGGATCTTGCTCTCCCGGTGGACGAGCACGCGGATGGCGTCGATGGGCTGCTGGAAGAGGTGATGGGCCTCGATGACCTCGAGCCCCTTGTTCATGAGCGTCGAGCTGTCGATGGTGATCTTCTTCCCCATCGTCCAGGTGGGGTGAGCGAGCGCGTCGGCAGCGGTGACGCGAGCGAGCTCATCACGCGTTTTCCCGTAGAAGGGGCCACCCGAGCACGTGAGCCAGATCTTTGAGACGTCCTCGGAACGCTCGCCCACGATGCACTGGTAGATTGCGCTGTGCTCGGAATCAACCGGGAGCAGACGTCCCGGCCTCACGAGCGGCATCATGAGGTCGCCGCCCACGACGATGGACTCCTTGTTCGCGTAGGCGAGCGTCTTTCCCGCCTTGAGCGCGGCAAAGCCCGCATGGATGCCCGCAAAGCCGACAAGGGCGTTCACCACGACGTCAACGTCAGGGAGGCTTGCGAGCGCGGTGACGGCGTCGGCGCCAAAGGCAAGCTCGCATCCCTTGGGGAGCTCTTCGAGCGCGGGGGACCCCGCGAGGGAGCCGTCCGCGACGGCAACGTGAGCCGCCCCAAACTCTCGGGCGGCGGAGACGAGCGCCCGCACGGAACCGTTGACCGAGAGGGCAACCACCTGAACGCGGCTGGGGTGACGCCTGCAGACGTCAAGCGTCTGGGTGCCGATGGAGCCGGAGCAGCCCAGCACGGCAACGCGAATAGGTCGCACGCGCTCCGCACGTGGGCCAAAGCTGTCGAAGATCGTCACAGGACACCCCCAAAGAGCAAGAGGAAGTAGGCGGCGGTTCCGCCAAAGAGCATGGAGTCGCTCCTGTCGAGCAGGCCACCATGGCCGGGAATCAGGTTGCCGGAGTCCTTCACGCCAACCCCTCGCTTGAGGCGCGACTCAAAGAGGTCGCCAACGACCGAGGCGATGCCAACGACAAGGCCGCATGCCACGGCAAGCGCAAGGTCGAGGTCGGGAACAAGGAAGAGCGCCATGATGACCCACACGATAACCGAGCCCACGATGCCGCCAAAGAAGCCCTCGACGCTCTTGCTGGGAGAGATGCGCGGGGCCAGCTTATGGGCCCCGATGGCAGACCCCACAAAGTAGGCCATGGCGTCATTTCCCCAAATGGAGAACATGATCCCCAGGGTGACGAGGGCACCGGAGAGGCCGGCGTCATAGGAGCGCACCAAGACGATGCTCGAGAAGGCAAGCGAGGTGTAGAGCGGGCCAAACGCCGTCACGGCAACGTCGGCGATGCTCGCGCGCGGGGTGAACACGTACCAGCAGGCGCTGGTCATGAGCAGCACAAAGATGACGAGCGTGAGAGCGAGAAGACCGTTGGCGTAGGCCGCGACGGGAAACAGCAGGGCCGCGGCAAGACCTATCGTCTCGTTGGGCATGCGACCACCCATGCGGCAGATGCGGAAGAACTCCGAGCAGCACAGCCACGCCTCCGCCGCTATGAGCACCGTCGTGGTGAGCGGGCCCACGAAGAGGCAGACGAGCGTGACGATGGCGTAGATGGCACCGGAGGTGGTGCGCGTGAGCAGCCGCTCCGCGGAACTTCTCGCCCGCTGGCCCTTGAGGTCACCGGCCGCGCGCGCCTCCTCCTTGGAGGCGCGTCGGTTCTCGAGAAGGTCGATCGGGCGCTCCAGGCCCGTCCCTCCCCTTTTCTCTTGATCAGCGTGCTCGCGCTGCGTCATGAGGTGACGACACCCCCAAAGCGCCTCGAGCGGCCCTGGAAGGAGGCGATCGCCCTCAGAAAGTCCCAGCGCGAGAAGTCGGGCCAGAGCGTGTCCGTCACGTAGAACTCGGTGTAGGCAAGCTGCCAGAGCAGGTAGTTGGACAGCCGAAGCTCACCCGACGTCCTGATGAGAAGGTCGGGATCGGGCAAATCCGCGGTGTAGAGGTGACGCGCGATGGCCCCCTCGTCAACATCGTCAGGAGCGATCTCGCCGCGAGCAACCTCCTCGGCAACGAGACGTGCCGCTCGGGCAATCTCGGCACGCGAGCCGTAGTTGACGGCAAGCGCGAACACCATGCCCGTGTGATCGGCGGTCTCGTCAAGGCCGCGCTGAAAGACGGCTCGCGTGGCCTCGGGAAGGGCGGTGAGGTCGCCAAGGAAGCGCAGGCGCACGTTCTCCTGGTGAAAGAGCGGAAGCTCGTTTACCAGCGTCGTGGCAAAGAGGTGCATGAGGAGGTCAACCTCTCGCTGAGGCCTCCTCCAGTTCTCCGTGGAGAAGGCGTAGACCGAGAGCACGTCAAGCCCCAGGCGAACGCTCGTGGTGACCGCCTCGCGAAGCGAGTCCACGCCGGCGACATGGCCCTGGGAACGGTCGAGGCCACGTGTCGTGGCCCACCGGCCGTTCCCGTCCATGATGATGGAGACGTGACGCGGGACGCGCTCGAGGTCGACGTCGTCAAGGCTGATGTCCTCTGGGGCGTCTGCGTAGTACGCCCCGAGCTTTTCGAGATCGCGGAACACTAGATCTCCATCACCTCTGCGCTCTTGGTCTTGAGAAGATCGTCGACCTTGGCAACGTAGGCGTCGGTCAGCTTCTGGACGGCCTTCTTCTCGCGCGACTGCTCGTCATCGGAGAGCTCCTCGTCGCGCTCGATCTTGCCGTTGACGTCGCGGCGGACGTTGCGCACGGCGACGCGGGCCTCCTCGGCGAGCTCCTTGCACTCCTTGACGAGCTCGCGGCGACGCTCCTCGGTGGGCTTGGGGAACGGCAGGCGAATGCAGACGCCGTCATTTGAGGGGGTGATGCCCAGGTCAGAGCTCTCGATGGCCTTCTCGATGGCGCGAAGCGAGCTCTTGTCCCACGGCTCGACGACGAGCATCGAGGCCTCGGGGACCTTCACGGCGGCGAGCTGCGTGATCGGGGTGGGCTGACCGTAGTAGTCAACCATGATGGGGGCCAGGATCTGGGCGTTGGCGCGACCGGTGCGCACGCGCGCGAAGTTGGCCTTGAGCGTATCGAGGCACTTGCCCATGTTCTTCTCAGCGCGATCGGTGTACTGACTCATTTATGCTTCCTCCTCGACAACCGTCGTTCCCACGTTCTCACCGCTGATGGCCTGCATGAAGACGCCGGGCTGCTTGATGTCAAACACCATGATCGGCATCTTGTTGTCATGGCAGAGCGCCGTTGCGGTGGCATCCATGACCTTGAGGTCGCGGTTGAGCACCTCGCGATAGGAGATCGTCTCGAAGCGCTTGGCATCGGGGTTCTTCTTGGGGTCGCTGTCGTAGATGCCGTCAACGTTGGTGGCCTTCATGAGGACCTCGGCGTTGATCTCGCAGGCACGCAGCGCCGCCGCGGTATCGGTGGTGAAGTAGGGGTTACCGGTACCGGCGGCGTAGATGGTGATGCGGCCCTTCTCGAGGTGCCTGATGGCGCGGCGCCTGATGTAGGGCTCGGCAATCTGGCGCATCTCGATGGCACTCATGACGCGGCAGTCCATGCCGTTGCGCTCGAAGCAGTCCTGAAGGGAGAGCGAGTTGATCACCGTTGCGAGCATGCCCATGTTGTCGCCCTGGGCACGGTCCATGCCGGCTGCGGCGCCGGAGAGGCCGCGGAAGATGTTGCCGCCGCCCACGACGATGGCAACCTGGACGCCGGCCTCCCACACGGGCTTGATCTCCTCGGCAAGACGCTGAGGGACCGCAGGGTCAATGCCATAGGCCTGCTCGCCCATCAGGGCCTCGCCAGAAAGCTTGAGCAGCACGCGCCTGTACTTGATATCAGACAAGCCAACCTCCACAACCTCGTGTTCCACATGCGCCGCAAGGCGCTTCGTCACGTGATTCTAGCAGAGCGGGCGCCCAAGGCTCGCGCCGCACGGGTGAGCGCCTACGGTTCACACACGAACGGGGCCGACGTCACCGCCGGCCCCGTCACAAAACGCTTGGATAATGAGCTTACTCGGCGTCGCCGAAGACGTAGCGGACAAAGCTCATGACCTCGATCTCGTCACCGAGGCCCTTGCCCACGTTCTTGGCAAGCTGGCCGATGGTGACGGAGCCGTCCTTGACGAACTCCTGCTCGGTGAGGACGCTCTCCTTGAAGTACTTCTCGAGACGACCCTGAGCCATGCGCTCCTGGATGGCCTCGGGCTTGCCGGACTCGGCGGCCTGGGCCTTGTAGATGGCGAGCTCGTGCTCGATCACGTCGGCAGGAACGTCATCGCGACGGGCGGCAACGGGAGCGGCGGCGGCAACCTGCATCGCAACGTCGTGCGCGAAGGTCTTGAACTCGTCAGCGGCAGCGGTCTCGGCCTTGCCGAGCTTGAAGGTCACGATGTCGGCGAGCTTGCCGCCCAGGTGCACGTAGCTGCCCAGGGCGCCGTCCTCGGCGGTGACGCGCTGGAAGCGGGCGATCTTCATGTTCTCGCCGATGACGTGGATCATCTCGGTGAGCTCGGCCTCAACCGTGGACTCGCCCATCGCGCAGGCCTTGAGGGCGTCAACGTCGGCGGGGTCGTTCTCGGCGACGACCTTGGCGAGCTCGAGCGCAAAGCCGGTGAACTTGGGGTTGTTGCCCACGAAGTCGGTCTCGCAGGTGAGCTCGAGGATGGCACCCGTCTTGGAGTCCTCAGAGACGTAGGTGGCGATGGTGCCCTCGTTGGTGTCGCGACCGGCGCGCTTGACGGCCTTGGCGATGCCCATCGTGCGGAGGATGTCAACGGCCTTGTCGATGTCGCCATCGGCCTCGACGAGGGCCTTCTTGCACTCCATCATCGGGGAGTCGGTCATCTCGCGGAGCTGCTTGACGAGGGCGGCGGTAACCTGAGCCATGGTGTTTCTCCTATTCTATCGTCTAGAAAATCGACTACTCGGCGACGGGGACCTCGGTGGCCTCGGCCTCGGCGGTCTCGACGACCGGCTCGGTGGTGCCAGCGGCCATCTCCTCGGCGCTGATCTGCTCCTTGCCGGAGCCGGCGAGAATGGCGTCGGCCGCGAGCTCGCACATGAGCGAGACGGAGCGGATGGCGTCGTCGTTGGCGGGCACGCCGTAGTCGATCACGTCGGGGTCGGAGTTGGTGTCGAGCAGGCCCACGACGGGGATGTGCAGACGGTTGGCCTCGCGGACGCCGATCTCCTCGCGCTTGGTGTCAACGACGAAGATGGCCTGCGGGAGCGACGTCATGGTGCGGGCGCCACCGAGGTTGGCCTGGAGCTTGGCGAGCTCCTTGCCCAGCACGGCCTGCTCCTTCTTGGGGAGAAGGGACATGCGACCGTCCTCGACCATGGCCTCGAGCTCCTCCATGCGGTTGATGCGGGTGCGGATGGTCACGAAGTTGGTGAGCATGCCGCCGAGCCAGCGCTGGTTGATGTAGGGCATGCCGCAGCGCTCGGCCTGGGTGGCGATGGCCTCCTGGGCCTGCTTCTTGGTACCAACGAAGAGGACGGTGCCGCCCTTGGCAGCGGTCTCCTTGAGGAAGGTGTAGGCACGGTCGGCGCCGATCATGGTCTGCTTGAGGTCAAGGATGTAGATGCCGTTGCGCTCGCCGAAGATGTAGGACTTCATCTTCGGGTTCCAGCGACGGGTCTGGTGGCCGTAGTGGCAGCCGGCGTCAAGCAGGGTCTGGATAGTGATCTTAGCCATGGTAACCTCCTGTGGTTGGTCCTCCGCGTGAGGTCATCCCCAATGCGCCACTCGGAACCTGGCTAGAAGCCCCGAGCACCACGGCGCACGAGTCGTCACGCGTGTGTGATGGTGCCGCGCGGGTACGCGACATGCCGTGCTTGTGCACAACGGTTGCATAGTATACCTGCTCGCACGGGCGCTGTCGAGAAAAAACATGGCACTACAAACTCCCTACGAGCGCGGGTGCGCGCGAGCCGCAGCCTGCTTGAGGCGCTCGACCGAGAGATGGGTGTAGATCTGGGTCGTCGAGAGGCTCTCGTGACCAAGGAGCTCCTGCACGCTCCTCAGGTCCGCGCCCCCGTCGAGCAGCTCGGTCGCAAAGGTATGCCGCATCGCGTGCGGCGTGAGCGAGGGGTCGAGCCCCGCGCGCACGACATGCCGCTCGAAGCAGGTCCTCAGGGCATCGGCGGACATGGGGTTACCGCGCGTGGAGAGGAAGAGCGCGTCGGTCCTGCGCTCGCGCACAAGAGACGGCCTGCCTCGCTCGAGGTACGCCCCCACCCAGCGAAGGGCGGCATCGTAGAGCGGCACGATGCGCTCCTTCGAGCCCTTGCCAAAGAGGCTCACCTGCGCGCTCCTGAGGTCCACGTCAGCAGTGGAGAGCCCTGACACCTCGGAGATGCGCGCGCCCGAGGCGTAGAGGAGCTCGAGAAAGGCCCGGTCTCGCAGGCCAACAGCATCATCTGTGTCACAGGTCCCAAGGAGCCTGACCACGTCCTCATCGCTCATCACGCGCGGGAGCGTGCGGGCGACCTTGGGGCTCGCGAGAGCCGAGGCCTCCTCCCCCTCGATGACGCCCTCGCGGACAAGCCAGTGAAAGAACCCCCTCAGCGCAGAGAGCCGACGGTTCACGGTCTTGGTGGAATAACGAGCCCGGCCCAGCTCTGCAAGGTAGGACCGAAGCTCCTTGTGGGTGGGACGGACCCCGTCGCGTCCTGTGCGCTCGGCCCACGACACGTAGGAGGCAAGGTCCGCGCGATAGGAGCGAACGGTGTTCGGGGAAAGCCCCCTCACCTCAAGGAGCCAGCGGCAGTAGCCGTCCACAAGCTCGTCAAGGCCATCCGTTGCCCTGCCGGCAACTCGCCCCTCAGCCCCGGCCATGCCCCTCACGCCTCCTGGGAGACGAAGAACAGGTCGCGCCTCATGGCGAGGTACGCATCAAGGTCCCGGCGGGCGCGCTCGGCCAGCAGCGCGCGCTTCTCGGCCTTGTTCCTCGGAGAGTTCTCGAGCGGCGGCACAAGTCCAAAGTTCACGTGCATGGGCTGGTAGTCAACCGTGTCGGGGTTGGTGGCATAGGAGACGAGCGACCCAAGCGCGCCGGTCTCGGGCAGCCTCGCCGCGGGCGCACCGATAAGGTCTGCGTAGGTGTTGAGCGCTGCGAGAAGCCCCGAGGCGATGGCCTCGACATACCCCTCGGTACCTGTGATCTGGCCGGCGAGGCGCACGGAGGTGCCGGGGATGCGGAACGTTTCGTCGAGGGCGTGGGGCGCGTCGACAAAGGAGTTTCGATGCATGACGCCATAGCGAAGGAACTCGGCCTCGGAGAGGCCGGGGATCATGCGAAAGACGCGTCGCTGCTCGGGCCAGGTGAGGTTGGTCTGAAATCCCACGAGGTTAAACGCCGTGCGCGACGAGTTCTCCGCCCTCAGCTGCACCGCAGCCCAGGGACGCCTCCCCGTGCGCGGGTCGGTGAGGCCAACGGGCTTGAGGGCGCCAAAGCGAAGGGAGTCGTGGCCGGTGCGCGCCACCTCCTCGAGGGGCTGGCACGCGCAAAAGAGGTCGCGCTGCTCAAAGTCCCGGGAAATGACGCGCTCCGCCGAGAGCAGTGCCTCCATGAAGGCGTCATACTCCCCCTTGTCCATGGGGCAGTTGAGGTAGTCCCCCGCGCCCCCCTCCTCGTAGCGGGACTGCGCAAAGATGACCGAGCGGTCGAGCGAGTCCGCGTCAACGATGGGCGCAGCGGCATCGTAGAAGCTCATCCTCGTGCCCCCCACCGCCGAGGAGATTGCCTCGAAGAGCTCGTCGGCGCAAAGCGGGCCGGCGGCAACCACGCAGGGGCCGTCGGGGAGCTTCGTGACGCGCTCGCGGACAAGCTCGATCAGCGGGTCACCCTCTATGAGCCGCGTCACCTCACGAGAGAAGGCCTCGCGGTCAACGGCCAATGCCCCGCCCGCCGGCACGGCCGCCGCTCGGGCGCACGAGAGCACCACGCTTCCCAGCGCTTCAAGCTCGTGCTTGAGCAGCCCAGCGGCGCTGTCGGGCTTTGTGGACTTGAGCGAGTTGGAGCAGACGAGCTCGGCGAGAAGGTCGGTGTGGTGCGCCGGGGACTCGTGGACCGGGCGCTGCTCGTAGAGCGTCACGTGCACGCCGCGCCGCGCGAGCTGAAGCGCGCACTCGCACCCCGCGAGGCCACCACCAACGACAACTACGCTCTGACCCATGTCTCCCCTTTCGCGGACGACTCTCGGACCCACCCTAGGAACGTCCATTGTGCCCCAAGAGGTACTCTTTCGTGGGCGAGTATCTTCCATCGGGCAGACGCTCCACAACGCGCTGGGACTCAAACTCGGTGAGCGTCTTCAAAATGGTGAGGACGCTCTCCCCCAGGCGAGTCGCAAGCTCGTCCGGTCGTGCGGGTGAGGCCATGAGGGCGGACATGACGGGCCCCATGCCGACCCTCCCCTCCCTGTCGAGAAAGCGCGCCACCCCAAAGTCCAGAGAGATGGAGAGGGCAAGGGACTGCTCGTCGGCAATGACGCGTGCGCCCTCGCCGATCAGGCGATTGGTCCCCGCCGAGTTTGGCGAGAAGATCGAGCCCGGAATGGCGTAGACCGTCCTGCCAAGCTCGGCCGCGACCTCTGCCGTCGACATCGTCCCCGAGCGGATTCCCGCCTCGGTGACCACGAGAACCTGGGAGAGGGCGGCAATGAGCGCGTTTCTCCTTGGAAACGCCCAGCGCCTTGGCCCCAACCCCCAGCGCTGCTCCGATATGACCGCACCTCCCGAGGAGATGGCCCCCTGAAAGACGTCCCTCGAGGTCTCGGGGTAGACGACGTCCGCCCCGCACCCCGAGACGATGACCGTGGTCCCTCCCGCGCGCAGCGCCGCGGCGCTTGCGGCATGGTCGCACCCCATGGCACCCCCCGAAACCACGCACACGCCGCACTCCGCCGCAACCCTTGCCGCCATCTCGGCGATGGAAAGGCCGTAGGGGGTTGCGCGACGCGCGCCCACAACGGCAAGCGAGGGGCCGGCGAGCGCCCGTATGTCCCCCATGCCATAGAGGCGCTCCGGCGGAGAGGGCAGCTCCTCAAAGACGTCCGGATAGCCCTCCTCGCCCCGGGCTATCTCCCACCGATTGTCGTTCATTTCTCGGCACCACCTATCCAAGAGTTCTCGAGCGAAACCCGAGCGCCTCGACGATGTTGTCCTCGCTCACGCGCTCGCGCTGCTCGAGGTCGGCGATGGTCCTTGCCACACGCGCCACGCGCACGATGGCACGACCGCCAAGCGCAAGCCTCTCGGCAAGACCCTCGAAAACCGCCTGCGCCCTAAGATCGAGGTTCGCACGCGCAATGGGGTCCTTTGTCTTGTTGCAAAGCCCCTGCTCGCGCTCCTCCGCAAACGATCGCGCATCCTCAACGAGGCGCGCCATCTCTGACGAGGTCATGCCGGTCTGCCCCTTGATGACCTTTGACGTTTCCGGGCGCGCCACGTCCACGACCACGTCGATGCGATCCATGAGCGGGCCCCCTATGCGCGACTGGTACGCGGCTATTCTCGACGCGGAGCACGTGCACTCGTGACCCGGGTCGCCAAGGTGCCCGCATGGGCAGGGATTGGCCGCGCCAACCAGCTGAAAGTCACAGGGAAAGGTATAGGAGCCGTCCACGCGCCCAACGCGCACCTCTCGGTCCTCCAGCGGCTGCCTGAGCGCCTGGAGCGAGTTTCTCGCAAACTCCGGGAGCTCATCGAGGAAGAGCACGCCCTTGTGGGCGAGCGAGATCTCCCCGGGAAGGACCGGGCGACCTCCCCCGATGAGGCCACCGATCGAGATCGAGTGATGAGGCGCGCGAAACGGGCGCTCCCCGCGCGCGACCGCGTCGATGGGCTGACCCGCCACCGAGTGGATGAGAAGCGCGTTGGCACGCTCCTCCTCGCTGAGCGGGGGAAGTATCGTCGGGAGCCTGCGGGCGAGCATGGTCTTGCCCGACCCCGGGGGTCCAACCATGAGCATGCCGTGACGCCCGGCGGCAGCTATGACCATGGCGCGCTTGGCGAGCTCCTGGTCCACGACGTCGTCGAAGTCGAGGCTCTCGTAAGGCGCCTCCGGCTCTTCTCGGCAAGCGTTGCCCAGGCGGACGAGGGAGTCGACCCCTCCCCTGATGTCCAGGAGGCTGCCGATGCCGCGCACGTCCCCGTAGCACCCGCCCATGAGGGGGCTCCCCACAGACGTTATGAGCGTGAGGTTCCTCTCGCATGCATACGCCTCGTAGGCCACGTCCCCGCGAACCACGTTGACGTTACCGTTGAGTCCGAGCTCGCCCACGAGCAGGCACCCATCGACGATTCTCGGCGGGAGCTGACGGGTCGCGATAAGGATTGCCACCGCGATGGGCAGGTCGAACGCAGTCCCTGACTTTCTCATGTCCGCAGGCGAGAGGTTGATCGTCACGTGCTCGCGTGGAAGTTCGAATTTGCATGACCGAAGGGCGCAGCGCACGCGCGAGCGCGCCTCCAGGACAGAGGAGTCGGGCATTCCCACGATGTCAAACCCGGGGATGCCGCCCGAGGTGCTCACCTCAACGGTAACCCCCATCGTCTCGACGCCGTGGAGCGCGGCGGTCTGGACCATGGCCGCTCCCCCGCTCATGGGCGACCGCCCTCGAATGCGTGGTAGATCTGACGAAGATGCGCCCCGTCCGACGAGGTGACGGTGATGGCTATGACGTCGAAGCGAACCTCCTCGATCTCGGGGTGATATCGGAGGTAGATGGAGGCAAGGCGCTCGTACTTCTCGCGCTTTGCCTCGTCGACGGCAAGCTCCGGCGCCACGTCTGTGGCAACGTCCCAGCGGCTGCCGAGCGCCATGCGGGTCTTGACCTCCACGAGGACGAGCTTGCCGTCGGGGTCGCGCGCGATGATGTCTATCTCACCCAGCTCGCAGCGCCAGTTTCGGCAGACTATCTCCCAGCCCCGGCGCATGAGCGACAACACGGCCGCCGTCTCGCCCCGCACGCCAATGTCATGCGGCGAGAGCGAGGTGCCTGTCGCCTCATCCACGCCCCGTTGCTCGGAAACCACGACCTCGCGAGGAGCGCCCGAGAGCGCATCCGCGACATATGCCATCTCTTCCATGCCCGCCTCCTTTGGATGTACGTGAGGCGAGCATCTCAGAGCTAACTGACACGAATCTTCCCCGCAGAGCGCACAGGCTGCCACGAAACTGCCACGTCAAAAAGATCTTTGGGAAAGGGCAAGCGTGGCCGCGGGGTCAGGCGCAGGAAACTTTGGTACGTCAGATATAAGTATCTAAAATAGTCGCGGAGTCTCCAAGAAGTTTCCACAGAAGCTCACGCGATGGATGGGGCTGATCCCGCGCTCGCGAATGGCGGCTATGTGCTCGGCGGAGCCATACCCCTTGCACGCCGCGAGATGGTAGCCGGGATACTCCTCGTCGAGCGCGACCATGAGCGCGTCACGCGTCACCTTGGCCACGATGGATGCTGCCGCGATGGAGGCGATGCGGGCGTCGCCCTTCACGAGGCAGCGCTCGGCGGGGTGCGCATGGACGGGATTGCCATCAATGAGCACGCAATCCGGATTGAGACCCGTGTCTCGTATGGCCTGCGCCATGGCCTGCCTGAGGGCGATTCCCATGCCAAGGGCATCGATGGAGGCGGGCTCGACATGGGCGATGCCAATGGCAAGGGCCACCTCGGCAATGCGGGCGGCCAGGACCTCCCTGCGAGCCGGGGTGAGCTGCTTGGAGTCGTTGATGCCAAGGACCATGGGGTCGTCGGGGAGGCACACGGCGGCCACGGTGAGCGGCCCCGCGAGCGCGCCCCTACCCACCTCGTCAACGCCGATGATGACACCGGGTCCGCCCACCTCGCGCTGAAGGCGATACATCTCTGCCACGCGGTCTCGCTCGGCGTCCTCTCGCTCGATGCGGCGCCTCGTCGATGCAACGGCGTGAATGACCTGCTTGCGCGGGTCCTCGGCATAGCGCTCGACGAGCATGCGGGCCTCGTCGAGCGGAGCGTCCGCAAGCGTGGCCACAACCTCACGGGCCGTAACGGGGCGCGGAGTCTCCCTGCCCATGTAACCTCCCCATACAAGAAGGCCGCCCCGGAGGGCGGCCTCAAGAGACGAACGTGATGCGAGCCTAGTCGCGCTTCTCGCGAATGCGAGCGGCCTTGCCCACGCGGTCGCGCAGGTAGTAGAGCTTGGCACGGCGGATGTCACCGTGACGGACAACCTCGAGCTTGGCAATCTTGGGGCTGTGCAGCGGGAAGGTGCGCTCGACGCCAACGGAGAAGCTGATCTTGCGGACGGTGAAGGTCTCACGCGCACCGGCACCGCTCATGCGGATGACGTCGCCCTCGAAGACCTGCTCACGAGTGCGGTCGCCCTCGACGATGCGGTAGTGAACCTTGACGTGGTCACCAACCTTGACGGCGGGGATGTCCTCGCGGATCTGCTGACGCTCAATGGCGCGGATGTAGTCCATGTTGTTACCTCGTTCTTCTCTAGAGGTGCCGACGCGCACGCGAACGACACATAGGTTTACACACAGCGGTTGATTATAGGGCACGAGCGACCTTTGGACAAGAACCACACAAATATTTGTCCCATGCCCCGCGGCGAGCCGCCCGCAACGCCCGCGGCAACCTCAGAGGCAAAAGCCCGCTGTGACGCCCGAGGGGACGCTCGCAAGGCCCGTGGTGGCAGGATAGCCGGATGACATCACCTGAAAGAAGAAGCTCGCGTCATCCCCGGTAAAGGTATAGGGGTAGGACGAGCGATACCACCATGAGGTGGCCGATCCGCCGTAGGCCAGCTCGAGGACACCGCTGGGGTCGGCGCTGGGCGTGACCCCCGCGTCACGAAAGTACTCGTACTGCTCGCCCTCAGACGAAAGAAGCTCGTCATATGGCACAAAGTCGACGTAGCCCGTGTGATAGTTGGGCTCCTCGCCATACTCGTCGACAAACCAGGTGATCGTGCCGCACACCTCGGAACCAGAGAAAAGCCAGAGGGCGTCCTCGGTCTCGGTCACCGAGGAGGCGTCGGAGGTCACCCCAACGTTGTTGGTGCGTTTGACTACGGTGATAAGGACGTCGCTCAGCTCGTCTGGCAGGAGCCCTCTCCCCTCGCCCGCAAGCCAGGACCTGAGCTCGGAGGACTCCCAACCACCCGCGTTGGTGTCAGTCGAGTTCATGGGCTGCAGGGATATTGGGGACATCATGAGGGTGAGACCGGCGAGAGACCCCTCCGCGGTCGTATCGGCGCGCATGCCCACTACGGTAACACTGACCTGGCGACCGTCTTCAAGTGCCAGGGAGCGAGTGTCCCCTACGGAAACGCCGTACTTCTCGGCAATGACACGTGCGTCCCCGTCCGTTGGAGCCGATGAGATGAGCTGTGCGACCTCGGCAAGCTCTGCCCACGTGTACGCGTCAAAGCTTTTGGGCTCAAGTCCATCGTCCTTCTCGGCAAGCTCGACTCCATCAGGGACCTGCGACGACGTGACCGAATGCAGGAGAAAAGCGCCGAGCGCCACAACGGCAAGCGACAAGAGCACGGCGACAGCCGTCAGAAAACCGCCCTCATGCTTTGTCACGTCACACCCCTCTCTGCTTTGAGATGCGTATTGTACCGCGAGGGCCTCATACCCGCCACATGCGCACTACGCATGTCCTTCTCGGCTTTCCCTCGCGCACGCCCCTGACTCATTTTCGAAAATGAGTTCGCATAACACGAGATGTCAACTCATTTCCGCAAATGAGTGATAACCTGCGACTCATTTCCGTTAATGAGTCAAATTCACCGTCCGTTTGAACTCATTTCCAGAAATGAGTTACTGCCAGCGACTCATTTCGGGAAGTGAGTCGAACTCACCGTCCGCCTGGACTCATTTGCGTAAGTGAGTCGAGAAGCCCGTCTGTCTGCGACTCACTTGCGCAAATGAGTCGGAAATAGCAACTCATTTCCGGAAGTGAGTCGGAAATAGCAACTCATTTCCGGAATTGAGTCGAACGGCCAACTCATTTCCGGAAATGAGTGGCACCAGAAACCCAAGCATATAGTCAGTTCGCAACAGGCTCGCCGTAGCCAATTAAAGCGCTGGCGATAAGGACGTGCCCTAGCGACGCTTCCAGGACTGCGGGATCTTGAGCTTTTCGTAAAGACGGACGGCGTATCGGTCCGTCATGCCAGAGACGAAGTCAGCGACCTGGACGTCAGGGGGATCGTCATGGATGCGATACTCGTCCGGAACCTCGTCAAGATGTTCGATAAAGTATGCGAAGAGCTCCATGAGCATGGCGTAGGCCTTGGGCTCTTCCCACTTTGCGTCGCCATGCGAGTAGAGGTTGTCGAAAAGAAACGAGCGCATCGCCATCATCGCCCCGTGCACGGGTTGGGACATCTCGATGTCGCCCGTCTGCGCGCTTCGTGACACAACGTCATGGACCATGGTCTCGATGCGCTCCGAGGAGCTTCCCCCGAGAATCTCGCGCGACTCGCTCGGTAGGTCACATTCCCTGAGCAGGCCCGCGCGCTCGGCGTCATCGATGTCGTGGCAGACGTAGGCAATGCGGTCAGCAAGAGCGACGATGCGACCCTCGAGCGTCTTTGCTCGCAGGGCGCCGGTATGACACAGGATGCCATCAACTACCTCACGTGATAGGTTGAGCCCGTGGCCGTCACGCTCCAGAACCTCAACGATGCGCGCGCCCTGCTCGTTATGTGAAAACAGGCGCCTGTTGGAGGGATCATTTGGATTAAGCCCACGATGCAGGGCCAATGCATGCGAGAGGGCTCTCTCGCCCACATGGCCAAAGGGTGTGTGGCCGAGGTCGTGACCGAGCGCTATAGCCTCGGTGAGATCCTCGTTGAGCCCAAGGGGGCGAGCGATCGAGCGCGCAACCTGTCCCACCTCAAGCGAATGAATGAGTCGGGTGCGGTAGTGATCACCCTCGGGGGCGAGAAACACCTGGGTCTTGTGGGCAAGGCGTCGAAAGCTCTTGCTATGGAGGATTCGGTCTCGATCGCACTGATAGCAGGTCCTCAGGGGGTCGGGCTGCTCCGGGACAAGCCTGCCAGTGCTGGAATCAGCGAACGCGGCGTCTTCAGAGAGCATCTCATGCTCGTGCCTCTCAAGATCTTGCCTGCTCACAACCCTCATCCCAGCTCCTCTGTCATTTGGGGACGTGTTATTTCTCTCAGAAAAAATGGGACAGGTCAAGCACGCGAACGCCAAAGTCACCCGCGCGCAACAACGCGTGCCGCAGGGAAACCTGTCCCAAAATCTCTGAGAGAAATAACACGTCCCCAAATGACAGGAGGGGGCGCGTGGCCCCCTCCCGTTTGAGAAACCTCAGATGACGCTTAGGTGCTTACTTGGCAACCTTCTCAGCGCCGCCGTTGGACTCGATCTTGGCCTGGGCAGCCGCGAGGCGCGCGATGGGCACGCGGTACGGCGAGCAGGACACGTAGTCGAGGCCGAGGTCATAGTACATGTGGATGGACTCGGGGTCGCCACCGGTCTCGCCGCAGACGCCGCAGACGATGTCCGGGTTGCCCTTGTGGCCGCCCTCGACGCCCATCTGGACAAGCTTGGCAACGCCCTTGTCGAGCGTGGCGAACGGGTTCGTCTTGACGATCTTCTTGTCGAGGTAGAGCGGCATGAACGCAGCCTCAACGTCGTCACGGGAGAAGCCAAGGCCCATCTGGGTGAGGTCGTTGGTGCCGAAGGAGAAGAAGTCGGCGTGCTTGGCGATGTCCTCGGAGGTGATGGCAGCGCGCGGAATCTCGATCATGGTGCCGACCGGGATGTCGAGCTCGACGCCGTACTCCTCGGCGGTAGCCTTGATGTTCTCCTCGACGACCTCGCGGACGAGGGCGAGCTCCTCCTCGAAGGCCACGAGCGGGATCATGATCTCGGGCTTGGGGTTGAGGCCCTGCTTCTGGAGCTCGGCGGTGGCGGAGGCGATGGCCTTCACCTGCATGACGTTGAGCTCGGGGTAGACCAGGCCGAGGCGGCAGCCACGAAGGCCGAGCATCGGGTTGGCCTCCTGGAAGGAGTCGAGCTTGGCGAGAAGGGCCTTCTTCTCGGAGACGTCCTTGCCGGCAGCCTCCTCCTTGGCGATCTCGACGTCGAGGTCACGCGGGTCCTCGAGGAACTCGTGCAGAGGCGGATCGAGCAGGCGCACGATGACGGGCATGCCGTCCATGGCCTTGAACATCTCGAGGAAGTCACCCTTCTGGGCAGCGCCGAGCTTCTCGACGGCGTCGGCCTTGACGGCCTCGTCGTCGGCGAGGATGAAGTTCTGGATGAGCTGCTTGCGCTCACCGAGGAACATGTGCTCGGTGCGGCACAGGCCGATGCCGGAGGCGCCGTTGTCCTTGGAGAGCTGAGCGTCGGCCGGGTTGTCGGCGTTGGCGCGAACGCCAATCACGCGACCGCGGTCGGCGTTGAGACGGACCTCGTCGGCCCAGTCGAGGATGGTCTGGAGGTCGCCACCGAGCTCCGGACGAACGAGCTTGACCTCGCCCATGATGACGTCACCGGTGGTGCCGTCGATGGAGATGACGTCGCCCTCGTGGAGGGTGATGTCGGTGCCGGCGATGGTGCAGACCTTGTTGACGGCGTCGATCTGGAGGGCGTCAACGCCGCAGACGCACGGGGCGCCCATGCCACGGGCGATAACGGCCGCGTGGGAGGTCTTGCCACCGTGAGAGGTCAGGATGCCCTCGGCGGCAACCATGCCGTGGAGGTCGTCCGGGGTGGTCTCCCAGCGCACGAGGATGCAGGGCTTGCCGGCCTCGGCGTAGGCCTCGGCGTCAGCGGAGGAGAACACGACGGCGCCAACGGCAGCGCCCGGGGAGGCGTTGAGGCCCTTGGCGATGACCTCGTAGTTGGCCTTGGGGTCAAACTGCGGGTGGAGGAGCTGGTCGAGCTGCTCGGGGGCGACGCGCATGACCGCCTCCTCCTTGGAGATACGACCCTCCTCGTACATCTGGATGGCGACCTTGAGGGCGGAGAGGGCGGTGCGCTTGCCGACGCGGGTCTGGAGCATCCAGAGCTTGCCCTGCTCGATGGTGAACTCGAGGTCCATCATGTCCGCGTAGTGGTCCTCGAGGATCTCGAAGACGTGGAAGAGCTCCTTGCCAGCCTCCTCGAGGCCCGGGACCTTGGGCAGGTCGGCGATCGGCTCGGTGTTGCGGATGCCGGCAACGACGTCCTCGCCCTGGGCGTTGACCAGGAAGTCGCCGTAGCGCTCGTTGGTGCCGTCGGCGGGGTTGCGGGTGAACGCGACGCCGGTGGCGGAGGTGTTGCCCTTGTTGCCGAACGCCATCACCTGGACGTTGACGGCGGTGCCGAGCTCGTCAGGAATCTTGTTCTGCTTGCGGTAGAGGATGGCGCGGTCGGTGTTCCAGGAGCCGAAGACGGCCTGCTCGGCGAGGCGGAGCTGCACCAGCGGGTCGTGCGGGAACTCGATCTTGCCGTCAACGAGAACCTCGGGGTACTTCTCGGCGTCGACGTTCTCGGCGAAGATCTGCTTGAACGTGGCGACGAGGTCCTTGAGGTCGTCAGCGTCGAGCTCGGTGTCGAGCTTCACGCCCTTCTCGGCCTTCTTGGCGGCGATGGCGTCCTCGAAGAGCTGGCCGGAGACGCCCATGACGACGTCCGAGAACATCTGGACGAAGCGGCGGTAGGAGTCGTAGGCGAAGCGGGGGTTCTCGGTCTGCTTGATGAGGCCCTGGACGGAGTCATCGTTGAGGCCGAGGTTGAGGACGGTGTCCATCATGCCCGGCATGGAGAACGGAGCGCCGGAGCGGACGGAGACGAGCAGCGGGTCCTCGGAGTCGCCGAGCTTCTTGCCCATGCGCTCCTCGAGGTCCTTGCGGTACTCGTCGATCTCGTCGAGGACGCCCTCAGGCCACACGTTGCCAGCGCTGGAGTACGCAACGCAGGTCTGGCAGGTGATGGTAAATCCGGGAGGGACGGGAAGGCCGATGTTGGCCATCTCGGCAAGGTTGGCGCCCTTGCCACCCGTGATCCACTTGGCCTCTGCAACGGACTCGCCCGCGACCTCGGTCACGTTGTTGCCGTTGGCGTCAAAGCCGAAGCGGTAGACGTGCTTTTCTGCCATGTTTTCCCCTTGCTTTCTTGTGTCCTGGCACGCACAGTGGCGCACCCTTACAACAGGGCCGTACGTGAGAATTCACGCACCTTCGTCATGTTACCAAGGTGAGAAGGATGTGCAAGGGACATTCGGATATTCGGTCAGTGCGGGCAGGCAAACGGTGAGCGGCAAAAAAGAATGGGGGCGCGCTCGAAAACGCGTCCCCACTGGTAGTAACATGTGATGTGATTTGGCCTTACTTGTTATCGACGAGACCCTCATAGACGGCGCCGATCTCGCGCGTGGGCTCCTCGCCCGTGAGCGTGGAGATGACCGTCACCGCGGGGCCGAGAAGATCGATCGAGGGGATGCCCCTGCGATCGAGCTCGCGTCGAATCTCGCGCCTCAGGATGCCGTTCGCGAACGTGTGGAACACGGCGCAGGGGCGCGTCTCGTCAAAGTGCTCGTCAAAGTAGGTGCGCACCGTCTCGACGTCCTTCACGTTGGAGAGGCGCTCGATGTCGACAGAGGTATCGCGGAACTGTGCGGCGGCAGCCATGACGACGGTGTTGGCCGTCTCGCCGCGAGCGTCGGAAAGAACGTAAATGAGGGGGACGACATGACCAAAGATGTCGTCGTCAAGATCGAGCTTAGCCATCACAAGTCCTCCTGTACCTCTTCTGGCCCGGGCGGGCGCGGGCGCCCACCGCAAAGCCTACTACTTCTTCCTTGAGAGCGCGCTAAAGTCGGCCACGCCCACGAAGACTTCAACGAAGCGGTTGAGCAGACGCAGGCGGTTCTCCCTTACAGCAGTATCGTCATCCATGACAAGCACATCATCAAAGAATCGGTCGATGGGGGTCTTAAGTTCGGCAAGTGCGGAGAGCGCACCCGAGAAGTCCTTGCCCTCGAGCGCCCCCGCGACCTTGTCGGCGCCAACGGAGCACGCCTCGAGAAGGGCGCGCTCGGCATCGCCGAGCAGCGACTCGTTGACCTTGGAGCCGAGCGAGGCATCCGTGAGGTGGGCGGCGCGGGCATAGGCCTGCGCGAGGTCGTCGAAGGTCTCCCTGTCCTCGCGGCGCGCATCCTCGAGCGCATGGGCGCGGGCCAGGTACTCGCCCGGGTCGATGACGCCGACGGCGCTCACGGCCTCAACGGTGTCGGGCGAGATGGACTCGTCGCGCGCGATGGTGGCGAGGCGGCCCTGGAAGAACTTCACCACGGCCTTGGAGACGGCCTCCATGTCAAACTCGAGACCCTGCGCGGCGTAGGCGCCGAGCGAGAGCCCGATGAGGGAGCGCAGGTCACAGCCGGGGAGCGTGCGCAGCATGGCAATGATGCCGATGGCGGCGCGGCGCACCGCGTAGGGGTCGGACGAGCCGGTGGGCGGCTCGTCAATGGCAAAGATGCCGCACACCGTGTCGAGCTTGTCCGCAATGGCAACGCAGCGGCCGCAGGTGCCGGAGGGCAGCTCGTCTCCGGCGAAGCGGGGGCGGTAGTGCTCGCGAATGGCGGCGCAGACCTCGTCGCTCTCCCCCGCAGCGGCAGCGTAGTACCCGCCCATGACGCCCTGCTGGTTGGTAAACTCGACCACGGCCTGGGAGACGAGGTCGGCCTTGGCGAGGTGCGCGGCACGCGTGGCGGCTGCGACGCCGGACTCGTCCTGGCCCGCCTGCTTGGCAACAACCGCGGCAAGCCCCTCCATGCGCTCGACCTTCTGCAGCATGGTGCCCAGGCGCTCCTGGAAGGTCACCGTGCCCAGGCGCTCGACGAAGTCCTCCATCGGGCGCTTGAGGTCCTCGTCGTAGAAGAACTTCGCATCGTCGAGACGGGCGCGCACGACCTTCTCGTTGCCCGCGATGACGGTGGCGGAGACGCGCGGGTCGGCGTTGGAGACCACGACAAACTCGCGCGTGAGCGCACCGGAGGCGTCATAGACCGGGAAGTAGCGCTGGTTAGAGAGCATGGACTCGCAGATGATCTCGTGCGGGACGGCGAGAAACTCCTCGTCAAAGGTGCCCACGAGCACGGTGGGCCACTCGCAGAGGTTCACCACCTCGTCGAAGATGCGCTTGGGCGTGTCAACGTGCGCCCCTCCGCGCTCGGCCTCCACCTGCGCGATGCCGGCACGGATGGCCTCGGCGCGACGCTCGGCGGAGAGCACGAAGGCGTCCTCGAGCACGCGCTCGTAGTCGGACGCGTTGGCAACGACGTGATCGCCGGGGGCAAGGACGCGATGGCCGCGGGTCACGTTGCCGCTCGTGACGTCCGCATAGGAGACGGGAACGACCTCGCCGCCGAGAAGGGCGCAGATCCAGCGAATGGGACGAACGAAGGTCTGGTGCGTCGAGCCCCAGCGCTGGCTGCGGTAGTTGGGCCACTCGAGCGAGGCGATGACGCGCTCGGAGAGGGCGGTGAGGATGGGCGCGGCGGGCACTGACGGCACGCTGCGCTCGGCGAAGACGTACTCGCGGCCGTCGGCATCGACGCGTCGCACGAGCTGGCTGGGGTCGATGCCGCACTTGCGGGCAAATCCGGCGGCAGCCTTGGTGGGCTCCCCCGCCTCGTCGAAGGCGATGTTGGCGGCGGGTCCGCGACGGACCTCGTGGACCTCGTCGGTTGCCGTGGCAACGTCGGCAACGAGCGCCGCGAGACGGCGCGGCGTGGAGATGACGCGCACCTCGCCATGGGGCAGCCCCGCCTCGTCAAGGCCTGCGGAGACGAGCTTGCCCAGCTGGCCGGCAGCGTTCATGAGCGGCGCCGAGGGCATCTCCTCGGTGCCGATCTCGAGCAGGAAGTCACGGGTGTCTGCCATCTAGGCCACCTCCCCCTTCTTGGCGTCACCATCGGTCTTGCCCGCCACCTCGGCGAGGTAGCACTCGCAGCAGAGCTTGGCGATGGTGCGAACGCGCAGGATGTAGTTGGCGCGCTCGGTGGCCGAGATCGCGCCGCGGGCGTCGAGCAGGTTGAAGGCGTGGGAGCACTTCATCACGCAGTCGTAGGCGGGGAGCGGGAGCTTGCGCTCGAGGCAGGAGTGGCACTCGCGCTCGTAGTCGTCGAACTTCTCGCGCATCATCTCGACGTTGGCGACCTCGAAGTTGTACGCGGAGAACTCGCGCTCGTTCTCGAGGAAGACGTCGCCGTAGGTCATGGGCGTGCCGTCGGGCAGGTAGCTCCAGATGAGGTCGAAGACGGAGTCGACGCCCTGGATGTACATGGCGATGCGCTCGAGGCCGTAGGTGATCTCGACGGGGACCGGGTCGACCTCGATGCCGCCCACCTGCTGGAAGTACGTGTACTGCGTGACCTCCATGCCGTCCATCCAGACCTCCCAGCCAAGGCCCCAGGCGCCCAGCGTCGGGCTCTCCCAGTCGTCCTCGACGAAGCGGACGTCATGCTCGTTTGGATCGAGGCCGATCGCGGCAAGCGAGCCGAGGTAGAGGTCCTGCGAGTCGGCGGGGCACGGCTTCAGGATGACCTGGAACTGATAGTAGTGCTGCATGCGGTTGGGGTTCTCGCCGTAGCGACCGTCCGCGGGACGGCGGCAGGGCTGTGGGTAGCAGGTGCGCCAGGCGCCCGGGCCAAGGGAGCGCAGGGTCGTTGCCGTGTGGAACGTGCCCGCGCCAACCTCGGAGTCATAGGGCTGCATGATGGTGCATCCCTGCTCGGCCCAATAGTGCTCGAGCGCGAGGATCATGTCCTGGAACGTGAGAACGTTGTCGTTCATGGTCGTCCTTCTCTCGTCTCGCAGGGGCGCTACAGGGCGCCGACGTGCGAGAGCGGCCAATAGATGAAAAGCACCTTCGATGTTACGTCATCGACCGAGACCGGGCCAAAGAAACGCGAGTCCTTTGAGTTGGTCCTGTTGTCCCCCATCACCCAGATGGTACCCTCGGGCACCGTGTAGGGGTAGGAGATTCCCGCAGATCCCGGGTACTCGGAGAGCGACTCGGTGGGCCTGCCCTCCGTGTACGGCTCGTCGAGAGCCGCCCCGTCAACGTAGACGACGCCGTCGACGAGGTCAATGGTCTGACCCCCAACGGCAACAACCCGCTTGACGAGAATGTCACCCTCGTCGAGAGGGCTCTCGAAGGTCACCACGTCGCCCGCGCTGGGTCCGTCAAAGTTCAGGGTAACCATCTCGCCGAGGATGAGGTCCCCCTCGTGGATGGTGTTGAGCATGGACCCAGAGGGCACGTAGAAGACGCCGATGACAAAGAATCGCAGAAGGAGCGCGACGCCCAGGCCTGCGAGAATGCCGCCGATGGGCCACGGGAGGCGCCAGCGGCGACGCCTGCCGTCTTGGGCGGAGGCGTCGTGACGGGGGACGTGAGTGCCGTTCATCGACGCTCCCCCTCCCCTTTGCCCTGGGCGATGATCCCGAGCGCCCTGGCGCGCTCCTCGTCAGAGAGCGGCGCGGTCTCGATGAGGTCCGGCCTCCAGAGCGCCGTGCGCTCGATGGCGTTTGACCTGCGCCACGCGTCCACGCGCGCGTGGTCGCCCGAGAGCAGGACCTCGGGAACGTCCATGCCACGATAGCTCGCCGGCCTCGTGTACTGCGCGTACTCGAGAAGACCGGCTTGCGAGAAGGACTCGTCAACGGCGGAGAGCTCGTCTCCCAGCGCGCCGGGGAGGAGCCGCACCACGGCATCGATGACCACCATGGCCGCGAGCTCGCCGCCCGTGAGGACGTAGTCCCCTATCGAGAGCACGTCGTCGGCAAGGGTGTAGACGCGCTCGTCAATGCCCTCGTAGCGTCCGCAGACGAAGAGTATTCGCTCCTCGCGGGAGAGCCGCTCGGCCACGCGCTGGTCGAAGCGCTCGCCACAAGGCGAGAAGAACACCACGTGAGGGGGCTTCTCGCCGCGCGCGGAGAGGTCGTCGAGCGCCTCGAAGATGGGGGCGGGCTTCATGAGCATGCCCTGCCCGCCACCAAAGGGGGCGTCGTCCACCGTACGATGGCGGTCGTGGGTCCAGTCGCGCAGGTCGTGGGCCTCAAACGAGAAGATGCCCGCACGCTGCGCGCGCCCGAGGATCGAGGCGTCGAGATAGGGCGAGAAGACCTCGGGAAAGACGGAGAGCGCCTCGAAGATCATGGGCGGCACCTCTCCCACTCAAGCCCCGCCGGGATGTTGACGGGGATGGCGCCCTTCTCGGGAACGCGGGCAACGACCTCGTCCACAACGGGAACCAGCACCTCGAGGTCCTTGTCGCGAAGCACCCAGACGTCGTTTGCGGGCCCCGAGAGCACCTCGGAGATGACGCCCGAGCGACCGCCCCTCACGTCAACCACCTCGCGTCCCACGAGGCGCTCGCGGTCGTGCAGGGCAAGATCGGAGGGAAGGTCCTGCTCGCGGGCGAGAAGGTAGGTGCCGACGAGGGCCTCGGCATCGCCGAGCTCGGAGACGCCCGAGAGAGCCGTGAGGGTTCCGGAGCGGTCGTCACTCGTGGCGGAGGTGACGGTGTGCCAGCGGCTGCCCTTGAGCGCCGGGGGAACCACGGCCACCTCGAGCCCCGCGCGCACAAGTGAGGGAAGGCCGTGGACGGGAACCGTCACGACCTCCCCTTTTCTCCCATGGGGCTTTGCCACACGGGCTATGCAGCGATAGCGGACGCGCATCAGACGCTAGCCTACGACCTCAACCTCGACAGAGGTGCCAACGCGCTGCCCGAGGGCGCGCGCGAGCGTGCGGATCGCCTTGATGGTGCGACCCTTGCGCCCGATGACCCTGCCGGCGTCCTCCTCGGAGCAGCTCACCTCAATGAGCGCGCCCTCCTCGGAGTCGGTCACGTCAAGCGAGACGGACGTCTCGTCGTCAACGAGACCGCAGACGATGTACTCCACGAGATCGGCGACCTTGTCGGAGGGCAGCTCCTGCCCCTCAGTCTCCACGAGACCGCTTTCCTGGGTCCCCATCGTGGGGCCTACTCGGCGTCGGCAGCCTCGGCAGCGGCCTCGGCGGCAGCGGCGGCCTTGGCGGCAGCCTTCTTCGAGATCTTGGTCTTCTTCTCGACGACGGGCTGGCCGTTCCTGGCAACGTCAATGAGGTGGGCAACGGCGTTGGTGGGCTGGGCGCCCTTGGAGACCCACTCGTCAACCTTCTCGAGGTTGATGTCGATGACCTTCGGGTTGGTCAGCGGGTTGTAGCGGCCGACCTCCTCGATGTAGCGGCCGTCACGCGGCATGCGGCCGTCGGCGACGACGACGCGGTAGTACGGACGCTTCTTGGCACCGTGACGGGCCAGGCGAATCTTGACTGCCAATGAAAACTCCTTCAGACGTGCGGTGCGCGTGGTAATGGTGGGGTGGCCGCACCGCTTGACCACAAACAGCTATTCATCATACGACTCTTTAATCTGGCCGCAAGGTGCTGATTTTGTGAACGCACGTGCGTGGCTTCAAGGTATCGCTGAACTTCAGTAGAAATTCAGCCCCGATGGGTAGGATACCTGCCATGAACGGGCATGAACCATGCCCCCGAAGCAGGTAAGGAGCATCCGTGAACATTCTAGTTGTTGAGGACGAGCGCAACCTCGCAGACGCGATCGTGCACATCATCGAGGCTGACTCCCAGCACGCCGAGGCCGTCTACGATGGTCGGGCGGGCCTGAGGGCGGCGCTCTCCGGCAGGTTCGACGCCGTGATCATGGACGTGATGCTGCCGGGCATGAACGGAAACGACGTCGTCCACGAGATTCGCCGCCAGGGTGTTTCGATCCCCGTGCTCATGCTCACGGCGCGCACCTCGACGAGCGACAAGGTCACCGGCCTTGACGCCGGCGCGGACGACTACATGACGAAGCCCTTCGAGGCCCCCGAGCTTCTCGCCCGCCTGCGCGCCCTCACGCGCCGACGCGGCGACGTGCTTCTCGACGAGGTGAGCTTTGCCGACGTGCGCCTTGACCTCTCCACGCACGACCTCACCTGCGGCGACTCCACCGTCCACCTCTCGGGCAAGGAGTTTGAGGTGATGAGCATCCTCATGAGCTCGAACGCGCGCGTCGTGTCCAAGCATGACCTCCTCTCCCGCGTGTGGGCTGACTCCGAGGCCTCCGAGAACTCCGTCGAGGCGTACATCTCCTTCCTCCGCAAGAAGCTCGCGCACATTGGGTCCAAGGTGCAGATAACCACCCTGAGGATGCTCGGCTACCGCCTCGAGGTCCTCTCCGAGTAGGGAGCGCGCATGCTCAGGCGCCTGCGCAGGAAGTTCATCGCGATAACCATGCTGCTGGTGGGGCTCGTGCTCGCCGGCGTGCTTGGGTCCACGCTCCTCTCGAGCGCGATGATGGAGCGGACGATGACGCTCGAGATCTTGCAGCGCGCCATCGAGGGGCAGATAGAAGACGTCCGCCTCGGCGACACCTCCAGCGCACAGGGCACGGACCTCCTGCTCGCCGTCGTGGTGGAGGTGACGCCAGACGGAACCCCCTACGCGGGCTATGGAAACAGCGCCATCGAGGTGTCGGACGACATGCTCCAAGGTGTCATTCTCGACGCGCTGAGCAGCTCCGAGAGCGCGGGAAAGTGCTCGGACTACCACATTGCCTGGATGAAGACCCAGACGCCCTGGGGCTGGCGCATCGCCCTCGTTGACACCTACTCCCGCGCCTCCAGCCTGCGCGTGCAGGCGCTCACGAGCCTGGGCATCTTCGTGGTCTCCATGGGCGCCCTCTTCGTCATCTCCTACCTGCTCTCGGGCTGGGTGGTCCGCCCGGTGGCCAAGGCGTGGGAGCGACAGCAGCGCTTTGTGTCCGATGCGTCCCACGAGCTCAAGACGCCGCTTGCGGTCATTCTCGCGAACACGCAGATCCTAGAGGGCGCTGACGGCATACCCGAGGACGCCCGGCGCTGGATCTTGAGCACCTCCGACGAGGCCAACCACATGAAGGGGCTTGTCGAGGACCTGCTCACCCTCGCGCGCGCCGACGAGCAGGCGGCCACCTCGACGCCGGCGAGCAGGGACCTCAAGAGCGTCGACGTGAGCGAGCTCGTCTCGCGCTGCGCGCTCGAGTTCGACGCGGTGGCCTTCGAGCGGGGGTGCACGGTGGAGTGCGAGCTCGAGAAGGGCGTGCACGCCCGCGCGGACGAGGAGGCGCTGCGTCGCGCCGTGAGGACGCTGCTCGACAACGCGACGAAGTACGCGCAAGAGGGGACGCCCGTCACCGTGCGGCTGGAAACCGAGGGGCGTCGCGTGCGCCTGAGCGTGAACAACCACGGGGAGACCATCTCGCGCGAGGACCTCGACCATATCTTCGACCGCTTCTACCGCACGGACGACGCGCGGGAGCGTCAGAGGAGCGGTGGCTTTGGGCTGGGGCTCGCCATTGCCAAGAGCCTCGTCGAGTCCATGGGCGGAAAGATCGCCGCAACCTCGAGCCCCACGTCCGGCACAACCTTCACCATCATCCTATAATCGAGGCATGACACACACGCCTCGCAAAACTTGCCTAAATGGGGACGGGTACGTTTTAGGCATGTCCGGCGCCCTCGCCTGGGAGGGGCCCGCCGTGGGGCTGCTCGACCTCGACGCGTTCTTTGCCTCGGTCGAGCAGCTCGACCATCCCGAATGGCGCGGCAAGCCCGTCATTGTGGGCGGATCGGCCGACAGGCGGGGCGTGGTCTCCACGGCGTCCTACGAGGCCCGGAAGTTTGGCGTCCACTCCGCCATGCCCTCGGCCACGGCGGCGCGCCTCTGTCCCCAGGCCATCTGGACGCAGGGGCACTTCGACCGGTATCGCGAGGTAAGCGCACAGGTCATGGCCATCCTCGGGGCCGAGACCCCGCTCGTCGAGCAGGTCTCCATCGACGAGGCCTTCTTCGACGTCACGCCCGGACGCTACTCGCGCGAGAGCCCCGTGGACATATGCCGCCGCATTCAGCGCCGCGTGAGCGAGCTTGGGGTCACCTGCTCGATAGGCATTGGCGTCAACAAGACCGTCGCCAAGATCGCCTCGGAGCGCGAGAAGCCCCGTGGGCTTACCGTCGTCATGCCCGGAACCGAGCGCGCGTTTCTCGCTCCCCTACCCGTCGGCGCCATGAGCGGGGTGGGGCCGGCAACCGAGGAGCGCCTGAGGAAGATGGGCATACGAACCCTCGGTGAGCTCTCACGCGCGGACGAGGGCGAGCTCGAGCGCGCCTTTGGCGTGCTGGGCCCTCGCATGGCGAGAAGAGCCGCGGGGCTTGAGCGCAGCGCGGTCGCCGAGGCAGCTGCCCCAGAGGAGGTGAAGTCCGTCTCCAACGAGAGGACCTTCTCGGAAGACCTTAAGTCTAAAGATGAGATTGAGGCTGCGATTCTCCATATCGCGGGCCTTGTGGGACATCGTCTGAGAAAGAAGGGGCTGAGCGGCTCAACCGTAACCCTCAAGCTTAAGTTTGACGTGAGCCATGCGCGCTCTGCCCAGCGCGCCATGCGAGCCCCCACGAGCGACGAGCGCGTATTTGGGAAGGTTGCCCTGGGGCTTCTTGACGAGATATGGAGTCCAGGCATGCAGGTGCGCCTCGTGGGCGTGGGAATATCGGGCTTCAACGGGGAGAGGCCCGCCCAGCTGGCACTTTTCGAGGAGGACGGTCAGGAGCCGGAGCGAGACCGCTCGGCGCTTGGGCGCGTCACGGACGCCCTGCGCGAGCGCTTTGGTGACGATGCCGTAAGCTATGGGCGCGACCTGCGCTTTCGCAGCAAGACATCCGACACCGCCCCCATGCACAAGGATGCCTAAAACGTACCCGTCCCCTTTTAGGCAAGGTCGAGGTCGATGCGGGGGGCGTCGCCCCAGAGGCGCTCGAGGCGGTAGTAGTCCCTGGTCTCGGGCTTGAACACGTGAACGACAACCGAACCGTAGTCAAGCAGGACCCAGGAGAGCCCCTCGCGACCCTCGCATGAGATCGGGGAGATGCCGCAGTTGGCGCTCACCTTAGCGCGAACCTCGTCGACGATCGCATCGACCTGACGCGAGTTCTCACCGTTGCAGATGAGAAAGTAGTCGCACACGTCGGTCTTTGACGAGAGGTCGAGAAGGACGATGTCAGCTGCCTTCTTGGAGTCGGCGGCAAGCGCCGCGACCTTGGCGATCTCAAGCGAAGTCACACTCATGCAGTCTCCTAGCGATTCCATCTCGCCCGGCGAGAGGCGAGAGCGTTGTACGTGTCGATGGTACCCGGATAAAGGTACCTTCCCCCATTGAGAACATAGACGATACCACCAACGAACGACTCCCAAAACAGGTCGTCGAGCGAGGTCTTGCCCACCAGCGACCGAGACCGCTCGATGCCCGCGCTCGGCGCACGCAGGGGCTCGATGCCGTCTGCCACGAAGAGCACCTTGTCGAGGTCGTTCATGTCCGCGGAGGCAGAGGTGTGCACGGCGATGGCATGCCAGACAGCCGGGGGGAGCTCGGGGTAGCGCGCGGGAAGCACCCTCGAGGCAATGATCCCGTGGAGCAGCGAGTGCACGAGCTCGAGGTCGACGCCAAGGTCCACGCCAAGCTCACGCGCGTGCGAGAGCTGCTCGGAAACCGGCGAGGCCTTCTCCCAGTCGTGCAGGATGCCCGCCGCACGGGCGAGAAAGGGATCGACCCCGTAGATCACGGCAAGACGCTCGGCCGTCTTTGCCACGGAGAGCGAGTGGGCCAGTCGCCTCGGCTTCTTCGAAAGCTGCTCGGAGAGGTCGCGCTTGAGCCTGGCGAGAAGCGCCTCCTGCTCGGGCGTGTAGCGAACCTTGAGCTTCTTCTTGGCCATCAGGCAACGACCTCCCTCGTCTGCCCGTAGCGGCTGCGTGCGGCCCCGTAGAGCCCGTGCTTATGCAGGTAGCCCGTGACCTGGTCCGGCGTGAGGTAGCGCAGGCTCTGTCCAGCCTCGACGCGCTCCCTGAGATAGCTCGACGAGATGGCAAGCGCCGGGACGGAGAGATAGGTCACGTCAAAGTCGAGCCCGGAGGCGGCGATGACGTCCCACGCGCGGTCGAGGTCGTAGCCCGGCCGCGTGGCGCCCACGAGGTGCGCCAGGCGGGCAATGTCGTCGGCGTCGTGCCAGGTGACGATCTCGGTGATGGCATCGGCGCCCGTGATGAAGTAGAACTCGACGTTCTCGGGATAGAGGCCGCGCAGGAGCCGCAACGTGTCCGCGGTGTAGGTCACGCCCTCGCGGTCAATCTCAAAGCGCGAGGTCACGAAGTGAGGGTTGTCCGCCGTGGCAAGAAGCGTCATGGCAAAGCGTTCCTCGCCCGAGGTCACGCTCTGGTCCAGCTTGAAGGCGGGTCGCCCGGCCGGCATGAAGACGACGAGGTCAAGACCCAGGTCATCAAAGGCCTGCTCTGCCGCAACGAGGTGGCCGTAGTGAATGGGATCGAAGGTGCCGCCCATGATGCCCAGCTTGTAGGTACGGTCCTCGTCAACCCCAAGGACCGGGAGGTCGGCCGCGCGCAGGGCGGAGACGTCGACGCTCATCGGATCTGCCCGTCCCCTCGGATGACGTACTTCGTCGTGGTGAGCGCCTCGGCACCCATGGGCCCGCGCGCGTGAAGCTTCTGCGTGGAGATGCCGATCTCCCCTCCCAGCCCAAAGACACCGCCGTCCGTAAAGCGGGTCGACGCGTTGGCGTAGACGGCCGCTGCGTCGACGCCGGCGAGAAATGCCTCGCAGGCAGCATAGGACTCGCTCACGATGGCCTCGGAGTGACCGGTCCCGTAGCGGTTGATGTGCTCGACCGCCTCATCGACGTCACGCACGCACTTGACGCTCATCTTGAGGTCAAGGTACTCCCGACCCCAGTCGTCCTCGGTTGCCTCCCCCATCGCAACGCCGCACTTCTCGGCAATCAAACGGGAGGTCTCGTCACCCACGAGCTCGACCCCGCGCTCAGAGAGGGCGAGAAGCACGGGCGGAAGCAGGCGATCGGCGGCGCACTCGTCCACAAGCAGCGACTCGGCCGCGTTGCAGACGCCCGGTCGCGAGCACTTGGCGTTGATGACGATGCCCAAGGCCTTCTCGACATCCGCCTCCGCATGGAGATAGATGTGGCAGTTGCCGGTTCCTGTCTCGATGACGGGAACGGTGGCGTTCTCCACGCAATGACGGATAAGCGACGCGCCCCCGCGAGGGACGAGCACGTCAACAAGGCCGTTGGCCCGAATGAGCTCCTCCGTCTCACGGTGAGCGGCGTCGTCGGAGACATACTGGACGGCGTCCCCGGGAAGGCCGACCTCCACGAGCGCGTCCCGGCAGGCGGCCGCGATGGCCTCGCAGGACTCCTGGGCCGCCGAGCCGCCCTTGAGCACGCACGCGTTACCGGCTCGCATGCAGAGCGCAAACGCATCGGCAGTCACGTTGGGGCGCGCCTCGTAGACGATTGCGACCACGCCGAGCGGCACGCGCACCTGCTCGATGCGCACGCCTGAGTCGAGCGTACGGCCGCCCACCACGCGACCGAGCGGGTCATCCTGGCGGGCGATCTCGTCGAGCGAGGACGCAATCCCCTCGAGGCGCTTCTCGTCCAGGAGAAGCCTGTCCTGCAGGGGGGCGGGCATGCCCGCCTCGCGGCCGCGCGCGAGGTCGTGCGCGTTTGCCTCGCAGATGGACGCCGAGCGCTCCAGGATGATGCGTGCGGCGGCGGCGATGGCCGCCGATCGCGTGGCGGCCGGGGCAAGCCCCAGGGCATGCGCGGCGTCGCGGGCAAGAGCTGCCTTCCTGCGTGCCTCGGACATGGTGCGCTCCTTTCCTAGAAGACGAGAAGGTCGTCTCGGTGCACCGCGGGCTGGGCGCGGTCCTCACCGAGAAAGCGTGCGATGACGTCAAGTTTGATTCCGCGCACGCGGGACATGTCATCAGAGGAGTAGCGCGTGATGCCGCGACCGATGATGTCGCCGGAATCCGCGCAGACGTTCACGACATCGCCCACGGCATAGCCGCCGCTTGACGAGACAACGCCAACGGGGAGAATGGAGGCCCCTCGCTCGAGCACGGCACGCGTTGCCCCCTCGTCGAGGACGATGGTGCCGCGGGGAACCTCGGCAAGGCCAATCCAGAGCTTGCGGCCGCCCTCGTGAGGGGAGCCGAGCGGAGCCTCAAACCGCGTGCCCACCAAAGCGCCGGAGGCCACCTCGAGAAGCACGCCCTCCCTGCGGCCGCGGCAGATGACTGTGGGGATGCCCGCGGCGAGCATGGCGCGCGCGGCGCGGAGCTTGGAGGACATGCCGCCCGTCCCAAACGAGGTCCCTGCCCCACCCGCAATCTCACTCAGGTGATGGTCGACCTCGCTCACGCGCTCGATGAGGGTTGCCGTGGGGTCCTCCTGGGGGTTGGCGGTGTAGAGCCCCTCGACGTCCGAGCAGATGACATAGAGCTCGGCGCCCACGAGGGCGGCGACGAGCGCCCCGAGCATGTCATTGTCGCCAAAGGCAAACTCTGCCGTGGACACGGTGTCGTTCTCGTTGACCACGGGAACGGCGCCAAGCTCGAGAAGGCGCAGGAGCGTGCTGCGCGCGTTGAGGAAGGCGTCACGGTCCATGACATCGCGCCTGGTGAGAAGCACCTGGCCGCAGGGGATCCCCCGCTCGGCGAGCACGTCGGCATATGCCTGCGTGAGATGGGCCTGGCCGGCCGAGGCGCAGGCCTGGAGCGTCGCGATATCGCTCGGGCGCTCGGAGAAGCCCAGGACGTCCCTGCCGGCAGCCGCGGCTCCAGAAGAGACCACCACGACACGGGTGCCGCCCGCGACAAGCGACGAGACCTGGTCGCAGAGCGACCTGATGAAGCCGCGGTCGAGCGCGCCATGCTCGTCAACGAGCGTGGAGGAGCCAATCTTGACGACCATCAGCTTCGGGACACCCATCTACTCCTCTTCCTCCCCCATCGCCACTTCGAGCTCGTCCTCGGATAGCTCGTTGAAATCGGGTGCGTCGTCACGCCCCTCAAAGGTAAAGGCGAGCTCGAGGATGCGCACCTCGTCTCCGTTGACCGCGCCCGCCTTGGCAAGGGCGTCGTCGAGCCCGCAGCGCTCGAAGCGATGCTGCAAATAGGCCACGGCCTCCTCGTTCTCCCAGTCGGTCTGGATGACCATGCGCTCGATCTGGGAGCTGCTGACGCGCCAGGCGTGGCGCTCCTCCCTGCGCACGGAGATCTGGCGATCGCGGCGCTGGCGCTCGCGCTCCCAGCGCTCGCTCAGGTCAACGACGGGAGCGGCGCTCGCGGCCTCGGCGCGCAGACGAGCGACCTCCGCGGCGCAGGTCGAGACGAGCGCGTCGAGCCCCATGCCCGTTGCCGCGGAGACAGCGAAGAACGCGTGCCCGTCCTTCTCGGCGGCGTCGCGCAGGCGTGCCACGGCCTCCTCCGTGCCGGGCAGGTCGCACTTGTTGGCAACCACGATCTGCGGGCGCACGGCAAGCTCGGAGGCATACGCCGCGAGCTCATCGTTGATGGTGCGATAGTCCTCGACGGCGTCACGCCCCTCATACCCGCCCGTCACGTCAACGACGTGCAGGATGATGGCGGTGCGCTCGATGTGGCGAAGGAACTGGTGCCCGAGGCCCTTGCCCTCGCTCGCACCCTCGATGAGGCCGGGAACGTCGGCCGCGACGAAGGACTGCCCGTTCGCCGCCCGCGCCACGCCGAGATTGGGAACGAGGGTGGTGAAGGGGTAGTCGGCGATCTTGGGGCGCGCGGCGCTGATGCGCGCGATGATGGAGCTCTTGCCCACCGAGGGCATGCCCACGAGCGCCGCGTCGGCCATGAGCTTCATCTCGAGCTCGATCCAGTGCTCCCGGGCAGGCTCGCCCTTCTCGGCAAATGCCGGGGCTCGACGCACCGAGGTCACGAAATGGATGTTGCCGCGCCCGCCGGCACCGCCCGGGGCAACGACGACGCGCTCGCCGGGCTGCGTGAGGTCCGCGATGTCATAGGCAGGCGTCTGCGTCGCGGGGTCGAGCTCACGCACAACGGTTCCCACGGGAACACGCAGGATAAGGTCGGCGCCGTCCTTCCCATGACGGCGAGCTCCCTGTCCGTGCGTGCCGCGCTCTGCTCGGAAGTGATGCTTGTATCGGTAGTCGATGAGCGACGAGAGCTGCGGATCGGCCTCCACGATGACGCTGCCGCCCCGTCCGCCGTCCCCGCCGTCGGGTCCGCCCTTGGGCACGAAGGCCTCGCGCCTAAACGACATGCACCCGGCGCCGCCGTCGCCGCCCTTGACGTTGATGTGAGAAAGATCGGTGAACGTGTTTTCCACGTGAGTCTCCTTTGTTCGAGCTTACATGGTACGGCAACTGCGGCAACGCGTCCAACCTTGGTATGGAACGCGCGAGGCCGGCACGCGCGGAGCATCCCAAGACGCCCTTTGACGAATCCACCCTGTGCCAAGTATTTTCGCCAAGCGTTGCTCTGCTCTAACGCCAGTCAAATCTAGCCTGGGGCAGACATGGCCATATGCCGAGCGTTTCGCGAGAAGCCCCTTAGACTCATTTTCGAATATGAGTCGTGCCAGCCCCGCCCCAGGACTCACTTCCGGAAGTGAGTTGCTTTAAGTCACTCACTTCCGGAAATGAGTCGTATTCAAGCCACGTCGCAACTCACTTCCGGAAATGAGTTGTATTCAAGCCACGTCGCGACTCACTTCTGGAAATGAGTTGCGAACGACACGCGGGTTGCACTCATTTCCGGAAATGAGTCGGAAAAGGGGACTCACTTCTGGAAGTGAGTCCAAATAAAAACTCACTTCTGGAAGTGAGTCCGAGGCTCAACTCATTTCCGGAAATGAGTCCAGGAGCGACAGCAAGACAGCGTCATACGGTCGCGCCACAACGCAAAAGAGCCCCAGTCGTAAGACCGGGGCCCGAGTCGTACCAAACGCGCGAGAATAGCGTTACGCCTCGCGAACGTGCACGCGGTGCTTGACGCCCTTGGTGAACTCAACGGTGCCGGCGGTAAGGGCGAACAGGGTGTCGTCCTTGCCGATGCCCACGTTGTCACCGGGGTGGATGTGCGTGCCGCGCTGACGGACGAGAATCTCGCCAGCCTTGACGAACTGGCCGCCGTAGCGCTTGGTGCCGAGGCGCTGGGCGTTGGAGTCACGGCCGTTGCGGGAAGATCCGAGGCCCTTCTTGTGTGCCATGGTAGTACCTGCCTTCTAAAACCGAGGAGAGACTTACGCGGGAAGCTCGACGACCTTGATCTTCGTCAGGTTCTGACGGTGGCCGTTGGCGCGGTGATAGCGCTTGCGCTTCTTGAGCTTGAAGACGAGGACCTTCTCGCCCTTGAACTGCTCGACGACCTCGGCGGTGACCTTCTTGTCCTGGAGCGGGGCAGAGCCAACGATGGTCTTGTCGCCGTCGTTAAGGAGAAGGACGGGGAGCTCAACCTTGTCGCCAGGCTGCGCGTCGAGCTTCTCGACGTCGATGACGTCGCCCTTGGCAACCTTATACTGCTTGCCACCAGTTGCTACGATTGCGTACATGTGCGAAACCCTTCATTGCTGGCTGAATGCAACAGTTGCTTATATTACTAGCACCGTACCGGCTCGTCAACGAAAAGTTGCCGTGACCTGCGCAACCGTAAGGGAAAAGACGGCTTCGCACATCGCGTCGGGACAATGCGACCTGAATCAGGATAATGGTGCCTCGCCCTGTGTGACAAACGGTCCAAAAGGTTCCACAAGACAACCACTTTCCTCGTGCCCCTGGAAGGTCCTGCGCACGCGAACGGCGTCGGGCCGAGCAAGGCCGGCGGCGTCAAACGCGGCGTCGAGAAGGACCTGGGGCCGAAGCGCACCCGCAGTTCCCGAGCGCGTCTCCAGGCACAGCGAGACGCCATCCTCCCCCGCCGCAGCCCGGGCACCAACGAACGTGGCCCCAAGGTCGACGCGCTTGACCTTCTCGCCGCGCAGGTACGTGAGCGTGCCGCGCTCGCGCACGGCCTCGATGCCACCAAGCAGGTCCTCGGGCGATAACGACGACCCCGGAAGGCTGATCTCCCATGACGCGCGGTCGAGCCATGCCTCCAGCGCGCCCAGGCGTCCGGGGACGTAGGCCGCCCTCACGGGCGCAAGCGCCGCCGGCGTTGCCGCGCGAAGCAGCCCAAGCGCCTCCTCGGGATCGATGCGCTCGGTGAGGCGCACGTCATAGTACTCGCACGAGGAGCTCGTTCCCGTGGGAAGCGCCCCGGAGAACTGCATGCGGATGCGCCGGGCAAACCCGTTGCCAATCGAGAACGGCAGCCCCGCACGGCGCACGCAGCGCTCGATGGTGGCAATGAGGTCAAGGTGGCCGAGAAACGCGAGCCGGTCGCTCTTGCCGTACTCGACGCGAAGGCGCGCGAGATCGGCCTTGACGGGCAGGTCCTGCGGACGTCCGGAGAAGGGCTGGGTCTGCGGGCCGCTCATGACCTCACCCCCTGGATGACGTTATGGACGCCAAGCGACGGGCACACGCCGCAGCCCGTGCAGCTCTCCCTCGTGCAGTCGGGCGTCGTGACGCCCTCGACGGCTCGGAGCCACTCGCGCTGGAGATAGCCCTTCGACACGCCCGGTGAGGTGTGGTCCCAAGGCAGGCGCGCCGAGAGGGGAAACTCCTCGCAGGCAACGTCAACGAGGTCATAGCCGCACTCGGTCGCGGCGCGCCGCCAGGCGTCGAAGTCAAACTCGCTCGTCCAGGCGTCGAACGAGCACCCAAGCTCCCAGGCGCGTCGCACGAGGCCAAAGCCCGCGCGCCCCATCTTGGAGAGCGCCCCCTCCACGAGCGAGACGTCCGCGTCGTGGTACGAGACGCGAATCGCGCGGTCGCGAATCTCGTGCAGCAGGAGCTGCTGGCGACGGCGCACCTCCTCGGGGTCGAGCTGACCCACCCACTGAAAGGCGGTGTAGGCCTTGGGCACGAGCACCGCAACCGAGATGGAGACCGAGACGCCGCTCTTGGGCCCGCGCCCAACGACCTCGCGCCCGATCTCGAGGACGCGCTCGGCCATGCGCGCGATGCCTATGACGTCCTCGTCCGTCTCGGTGGGAAGGCCCATCATGAAGTAGAGCTTCATCCTGCGCCACCCGGCCTCGAAGGCGTTTCTCGCCGCGCTCTCGAGGTCCTCCTCCGTGACGTTCTTGTTGATGACGTCGCGCAGCCTCTGGCTGCCCGCCTCGGGCGCAAAGGTGAGCCCGCCGCGCTTGCCGCCGGCCACGGCCGCGGCCATGTCAACGCCAAAGGAGTCGAGGCGCTGCGAGGGAATGGAGACGCGGATTCCCCGCTCAGAGAGCTCCTCGTTCATGCCGCGCAGGATCTCCTCGCACTGCGAGTGATCGGTCGTGGAAAGCGAGGTGAGGGAGATCTCGTTGTGACCGCTGGCGAGAAGCCCCTCCACGCCGCAGGTGATGACCTGGCCCGCGGGGCGCTCGCGAACGGGCCGATACGTCATGCCCGCCTGGCAGAAGCGGCATCCCCGCGCGCACCCGCGCAGGACCTCGAGCGAGAGCCGGTCCTGGACGATGCCCATGTAGGGGACAATTCGCTGCGCCACCGCCGGCGTTGCCGCAAAGTCGTTGACGCACCGCTTGAGGACAACCTCGGGAGCGCCCGTGCCCAGTCGGGGCACCGCGTAGCCCCAGCGGGTGGAGCCATCATTGATCTTGACCTCGTAGAGCGAGGGGACGTAGGTGCCCGGGACCTGCGCCAGGCGACGAAGAATCTCGGCGCGCGGCACGCCCTCGGCGCGCGCGTCGCGGATGCACGCGCACACGTCGACGATGGACTCCTCGCCGTCCCCAAGAAGCACGGCGTCAAAGACCGGCGCGAGCGGCTCGCAGTTCCAAGCCGACGGGCCGCCCGCGAGGATGATGGGGTCGTCCTCGTCTCGCTCGTCCGAGCGCAGGGAAATGCCCGCGAGGTCAAGCGTCTCGAGAACGTTTGTGGCAATGAGCTCGTGCGCGAGCGTAAATCCGATGGCGTCGAAGGACGCGAGCGGAGCCGCGCCCTCGAGCGAGAGCAGCGGCACGCCCCGCTCGCGCATGAGCGCGGCCATGTCCTTCCAGGGAAGATAGCAGCGCTCGCAGCTCATGCCCTCCTGGGCGTTCACGGCGTTGTAGAGAATGGCGACACCCAGGTTGGGCTGCCCGATCTCGTAGACGTCCGCGTAGACCATGCAGAGGTGGAAGGGGCCGTCCTGCTCCCGCTGCGCGCCCCACTCGTGGTCGAGGTAGCGCGCGGGGTGCTCAACCTGCGAGAGCAGGGGCTCGATGAGGTGAAAGAGGTTTTCTCGGCGTGCGCGCACATCAGCCCCCAATGACCACGTAGTCGCACGCCTCGGCCTCGCCTGGCGTGGCGAGAAGGACGGGCGGCTCGCCGCACTCCGCGGTACCCTCGCCCATCGACGCGGACTCGCGGGAGAGCTCCGCCTCGAAGCGCAGGCGCAGGGCGTTGCCCGTGGCGAGCGTTCCCCCATAGCCAATTCCGGCCTTCAGGAGCATGCCGAGGCCAGGGACGAGCCCCACGAGCGAGCGGGCGACGCTGCGCCACACGAGGCCCGCGCCGAGCACGCCCGCAAGCTCGGCGGCGCGGGAGGGCTCGAGGCCTCGCCCGTAGGACGCGGCGATGTCCAACGCGAGCATGGCCTGGTTGGCGCACATGATGGGAAGGTCGGAGCCGGGAATGAGCGAGATGGCGCCCACGGCGGCGTTCTGGGCGGCACAGCGCGACACGAGAGAGTCGATCACCGTGCGACGGCAGAACGAGAAGTTGGCCGCAAGTGCGATGCTCTTGTCGACAGCGGCGCAGAGCCACTCCGCGAGCCTGTCCGGGAGGCTCTCCGGGCTGGAGGCGGCAATGACGCCCACAAGCGCGAGGGCCTGCTCGGGAAGGTCGAGCGCGGGAACGTCGAGCGCCCCCTCGACGATGATGCCCACGGGCACGCCGGAGCGGGCGTAGTGGGAGACCGCCCCCGCAAGGGGCTCCTCCCCCGAGAGCACGAGGGCAACGTCGGCCTTCTCGCCGCCCCTGACGCCAGAGTCCGCAAGGGCCATCACGTCCACGACGGCGCCCGGGCGCTCGGGGACGAGGATGTCACGGGCCGCGCAGACAAGATCGCGCGGCGCCGAGGGATCTACGAGGACGTGCACGACGAGGCGCTCGTCAATGCCCTTGAGCGAGTCGCGCCCAGAGCCGGCCACCTCGATCAGACGGGCAAACGTCCAACCTTTCTTTGCCATGTCCCTCCCCTCGGGGCACCCCGCCCGGCGCTAGGCGGCCTTCGGGCGATGCCTCCACACGGACTGAACTATTCCCACGGCAACGAGCTGCACCACCATGGATGACGAGCCGTAGCTTACAAAGGGCAGCGGAATGCCCGTGATGGGCATGATACCAAGGCACATGCCCACGTTCTCGAGCACCTGAAACGTCCACATGGCAACGCATCCCACGAGCAGGAGCCTGCTGTAGGTTGACTCCAGCTTGATGGCAAGGAGCACGGTGGAGAGAATCATGCAGGCGTAGAGGCCAAGAAGGACGATGGAGCCGACAAAGCCGAACTGCTCCGCAAAGAGCGAGAAGACGAAGTCGGTCTGCGCCTCGGGGACAAACCCCGAGAGCGCCTGTGAGGCGTTGCCAAACCCCTTTCCGAGAAGGCCACCAGAGCCCACGGCAATCATGGCCTGGCGCAGGTTGTAGCCGTCGCCCGTGGGGTCGATGTCGGGGTCGACAAAGACGATGAGGCGCTTGAGCTGGTAGTCCTTGAGGATATGCGGAATCCCCTCGATCTGGGACTCTATGACCACAAAGGCCGCAACGGCCACGATGAGCGCAACGGTGCCGAGCACCCAGGTGCGCGGGGCGCCGGAGCAGATGATGATGGCGGCGCCGATGAAGAAGATGACGAGGCCGGTTCCCAGGTCGAGGGAGAGGATGAGCAGCAGCGGCACGAGCAGGGTGCCGCAGAGCTTTGCGTAGTCCCTGAAGGTGTCGATCTTCCCGTTGTACTGCGCGCAGGCGGACGCCATCAGGAAGATGGTCACGATCTTGGAGGGCTCGGAGGGCTGGAAGCGGAGCGGACCGAGCTTGACCCAGCCCATCATGCCGTTGACCTCGTAGCCCAGGCCCGGCACGCGCGGCAGGACCATGAGCACGCACGCGAGGATGAAAAGCGCCGTCGTCATGTTGGAGAGCGAGCGGCAGTCGTAGCGCCAGACAAAGATCGCGGCGGCGAGGCCAATGGCCACGCCGGCAAGATGGCTCACGAAGTTGGCCTCGGGAATGGAGAGCGAGGCGGAGAGAATCGTGACGATGCCTATGAGCACGACGAGCAGCGCGGGGATGAGCTGGGAGAGGTAGAGGTCCGCGATGGGGCCACGCCTGCCGCCCGAGCGCGCGTGGGCGCCGCCCTTCGCGGAGCGGCGCGTGAGGGCGGAGAGCCCCCCGGAGGCAGTGCCCGGTCCTGTCATGTCGAGCGCCATGTCCCCTCCCCTAGTCCGCGTTTCCGGTCGTGGACGGCGCGGCCGTGTCAGGCTGGCCGTAGATGGCGCCAAAGACGTCTCGCACCACGTACATGGACGAGGTGGCGCCCGTGAAGACGCGGTCCATGTTCGCACCGATGACGTACTTGGGATCGTCGGCGGGCGCATAGCCAATGAACCAGCCGATAGGGTTTCCGTTGGTCTGCTCGGCGGTGCCGGTCTTTCCGCGCACGAGGACGTCGAGGTTCGTCCAGTGGATGGTCTGCGACTCGGCCTCGCGGTAGACGACGCCCTCCATGCCCTTCGCGATGATCTGGCGATAGGCGGGGTCCTCCTCCACCGTGCGGATGATCTCGTTCTTGTACTCGGTGACGAGGCCGTCTCCCACCTGCGCGCGAACGCCCTTCATGACGTGGGGGCGCCACGCGGGGCCCTGGTTGGCAATGCTGCAGTAGGCCGTGACCATCTGCAGACACGTCACGAGCAGGTCGCCCTGGCCGATGGAGATGTTGGCGTTGTCTCCGCCCTTCCAGGTGCTGTCCTCGTCGGAGTAGCCGAGGGACTTGAAGTAGTCCCACTTCCAGTCCGGGTCAGGCACGCGCCCTGCCTCCTCGCCGGGGAGGTCGACGCCGGTCTTCTCGCCCAGGCCATAGCTTCGGAAGGTCTCCTGCATGCCCTGGGAGTTGTTGTCGTTGTAGAAGCCCTTGCCGATCTCGTAGAAGACGATGTCACAGGAGAACGTGATGCCGTCTGCAAGGTCGAGCGTGCCGTGACCGGAGGTCTGCCAGCACTTCATGTACGGCAGCCCGTTGGGGTCTCCCGTCCACGTCCACCACCCGGGGCAGTACCAGGTGGACTCCCCCGTGCACATGCCGTAGTCCAGGGCGGCGAAGGAGGTGAGCGGCTTGATGACCGATCCCGAGGGGTACTGGCCGCCGATGGCGCGGTTCATGAGCGGGAAGTGGGACTTCTCGTCCTGGAGCGCATCCCAGTCGGCGGTGGAGATGCCGCCGGTGAAGAGGTTGGGCGAGAAGGTCGGGGCGCTCGCCATGGCAAGAATCTCCCCGTTGGTGCAGTCCATGGCCACGACGCAGCCGCCCTCGGCCTCGTAGCCGGTGTCGCGCAGGCGCTCCATGACGTTGGCGAGCGACTCCTCGGCCGCCTTCTGAATGTCGAGGTCGAGCGTGAGGACGAGGTCGGAGCCGCTCTGCGGGCGGATGTTGGTGGAATACTCGAGCACGTTGCCATCCGCGTCAACGTAGACGGACTGCTCGCCGCGAACACCCTGCAGGACGCTCTCGTACTCGAGCTCCACGCCGGTCTGGCCCACGATGTCGCCCGAGCGATAGACGACGCCGCCCTCCTTGGCGTTGGCGCTCGCCTCGAGCTGCTCGCTCGTCACCGTGCCCGTATAGCCAACCACGTGGGCGGCAAGCGAGCCGTACGGATAGGAGCGCTGGCTCCTCTCCTGAACGTCAACGCCGGGAAAGAGCTCGGGGTGCTCCCCGATGAAGGCGACGACGCGCCGCGAGACGTCCACCGAGACGGTGCGCAGGCTCTGCTGCCCCTCCGTCGTGTCCTGGATCTTTCGGCGCACCGCCTGCGCGGGCATGCCGATGAGGTTGGCGAGTAGCGTGATCTCGACCTCGTCATTGAGCACGTCCGAGCTCGCCACCACGGTGAGGCTCGGGCGGTTGCCCACGATCTCGCGGCCGTAGCGGTCGAGGATGCGCCCGCGCGGGGCCTGGGTGTAGACCGTGCTCGTGCGGTTCCTCTCGGCCTGCTCCGCGTACTCCTCGCTCGAGAAGAGCTGCATGGACCACAGGCGGGCCACAAGGGCCGAGAAGACCGCGCCCACCATGACGGCAAGGCCCACGAGCCTTGACGAGGAGGTCTTCTCGGTGGACGAGTCGGAGCCGCCCGAGGCTCGCGGCGACGCGCCGCCGATGTCGATGGTGAAGTTGGCCTCGCCGCGCCCAAAGACGAAGAAGATCACCACGAGCGCAACGGCAACCGCCAGACAGATGAGGATGATGACGAGGGAGAGGTCCATGGGTCCCCTAGAGCCCCCTCGTGGAGAAGTGGCCGCCACGGGCGTCGCGCCCACCCAGCCCAGCGCCGGTCGTGCGCAGGCGAGCGAAATAATACGCAAAGGGCACGAAGACGATGAGCGAGAGGAGCGCGGTGGGGAGCGTCCTCAGGAAGAGCACGTCAATGAGGGAGTCTGCCTGTCCCACGAGCAGCATGGCAAGGTGATACACCAGAGAGACCCCAAGGTCGGCGCAGGCGAACATCACCACGGAAACGCCGAAGTCACCAGCCATCCTGTCACGCCCCTCGATGCCGAGGACATAGGAGGACACGGTGAGGCAAAACGCCATGAGTCCGATGGGCCCGGTCGTCGAGAGGTCAAAGAAAAGCCCGGCGAGAAACCCGGCGAGAACGCCGCGCCTGCCGCCCATGAGAAGCGCCACGAGCGAGGCGAAGACCAGGGCAAGGTTTGCGCGACCGTTGCCAAGGCCGATGTTAGGGGCAAGCGAGAGCTGCAGGACGCCGCAGATGAGCGCGAGAACGACGCAGGTGCGGACGTCGCGGTTCTTATCGGCAACGATCATGCTCCGTCTCCCCCCTGCCCGTCGTCGGCGTCGGCGCCGTCATCCTGGCCGTTGGTGGCGTCCTCTCCGTCAGCACCGCCCTGCTCCTCGTCCGAGTCACCGTCGGTCTGCGAGGAGCCCGTCTCCTGGGCGTCCGCCTCGGCAATGTCCTCGGCACTCGCCTGCTGCTCCTCGGTGAGCGAGGTGATGACGAGGACCTCGCCGTCATTCTCGGCCCGCGCAAAGAGCTCCACCACGATGTCAAGGTAGAGGTCTCCGGGGTTGTTCTCCACACTCACGATCTGCCCGAGCGGGAGCCCCTTGGGAAAGACGCCGCCCAGGCCGCTCGTGATCACGACGTCGCCCAGCGCGGCCTCCTGGTTGGTGCGGACAAGGCGAAGCGTCACCTCGCCGGTGGCCGAGCCGGTAAGCATTCCCTGGGCGCGACTGGCCTGGACCATGGCCGCTATGGACGAGTTCTCGTCAGAGAGCAGGCGAACCGTCGAGGTGGTGGCGCCACAGGAGGTGATCTGGCCAATGACGCCGTTTGAGGAGGTGACGGGCATGCCCGTCGTGAGGCCGTCGGAAGCGCCCTTGTCGATCGTGACCGTCGAAGACCAGGAGTCGAGCGCACCAGAGATGATGCGGGCGGCCGTGGACTGGAGGTTGTGCGCGTCCCTTAGCTCGAGAAGGTCCTGGAGCCTCTCGGCGGACTGGGCCGCCTCCTCGAGCTCGACGTTTCTCGCGCGAAGGGCGGCGTTTTCCGCCTCGAGCTCGGAGAGGGTCGCCTGGTCCGCCGTGAGGTTGGTCATGATGTTCCCAAACCCCTGGAAGGGGGCAACGACGAGCGCGCCGAGATGGCGGACGGGAGAGGTGATGGTCTGAAAGCCGCCGCGGACAACCTCGAGCGGGCCCTCGGAGCCCGTTCGGCAGCTCACCGTGAAGAGCACCACAGAGACGAGGGCGCACGCCACAAGGGCGCGCCCCCCGGTATGCTGTCTTGAGTTGCCCAAGGTCGGCGCCGCTCCCCGACCCCTCATGGAAAGCGGCACGCTACTGCCCCGTGCTCTGGACGAAGCCCCCGGAGAGCGCGTTGGCCTCGAGGACCTTGGCGCACCCGTTCACGACGTTCTCGAGCGCCGTGGGGCTCACGTTGACGGGGACGCCCGTCTCCTCGCGCAGGCGCTGGTCGAGGCCGCGCAGGAGGCCGCCGCCACCGGTGAGCAGGATGCCGTAGTACATGAGGTCGGAGGCGAGGTCGGGCGGCGTCGCGTCGAGGGCGTCCTTGACCGCCTTGGTGACCTCGTCGAGCGGGCGATCGAGGGCGCGACGGATCTCCTCGCTCTCGATGCGGACCGTCTTGGGCAGGCCGCTCATGACGTCACGACCGTTCACCTCAACGTCGAGCTCCTCGGCGAGCGGCGCCGCGGAGCCAACCTTGATCTTGATGTCCTCGGCCGTGCGCTCGCCGATGGAGAGGTTGTAGGCATCCCTCACGTGCTGGAGGATGGTCTGGTCGAACTCGTCTCCCGCGGTGCGGATGGACTGCGAGACCACGATGCCGCCCATCGAGATGACGGCAACCTCGGTGGTGCCGCCGCCGATGTCCACGACCATGGAGCCCGTGGGGTCCTCGATGGGGAGGTCGGCGCCAATGGCCGCGGCGAGGGGCTCCTCGATGAGGTAGGCCTGGCGGGCACCCGCCTGGATGGTGGCCTCGAAGACGGCGCGCTTCTCGACGGACGTGACGCCCGAGGGGACGCACACCACGACGCGCGGGCGCGGCGACCAGGGGTAACGGCGCTCGCGGGCCTTCTCGATGAAGTAGCGGAGCATGACCTCGGTGACGTCAAAGTCGGCGATGACACCGTCCTTGAGCGGGCGCTCCGCGATGATCGAGCCGGGGGTGCGGCCGATCATGCGCTTGGCGTCCGCGCCAACGGCGAGCACGCGGCTCTCGCTCTTGTCGATGGCAACGACGGAGGGCTCGTTGATCACGATGCCCTGGCCGCGTATGGCGACGAGCGTGTTGGCGGTGCCAAGGTCGATGGCGAGGTCCCCGCCGTACTCGCCGAAGAGAGAGTCAAAGAGTGACATGGTCCGTCCTAGTCGGTCGTGACGGAGGCGTTGTCCTGGGAGAGGAAGCTCACGATCACGGAGCTCACCTTCCAGCCGATGCCGTCACGAACCATCTCGATGGTGTAATCCTGCGTGCCGCCATTGGCAAGCGTGGCCGTGGCGTAGACGGTCGAGGAGTCCATGCTGCGGTCGCAGCCGGAGATCTCAACGTCGGCGCCCACGGGCAGGGAGTCGGAGATCTCCTGCGTCTGGGTTGAGGAGAGGCCGGAGGCAAGGAGCGATGAGAGGTCCGTGCCGTCGCTCTTCGCCTGGAAGAGCTGCTCCGCAACGGCCTGCTGGGTGGGCCAGCCGTAGCCCCTCGTGTACGCGAACGCGGCGCCGCCCACGGCGATGAGCAGGAGGAGCAGGATGACGATGAAGATCTTGAGGCCCGTGTGGCGGTGCTTGCGGCGAATCTTGCGCTCGGCCTTGTCCTGCTGGACGATGTCCTCCTCGGTCACCGAGAAGAAGCCGGTGTCCTCGGGAGAGGGCATGAGCTCGCCGGACTCGCCAAGCGGGTCGAGCGGGTCGTAGCCGCCGCCGTAGCCGGCCGCGGCGAGAAGCGCGTCGGTGTCGGAGGGACGGCGCCCGTTGATGGAGGAGACGGCCTTGCGCGCAGCGTCATAGGAGGCCTGGGCCTCGGGAGAGAGCTGGAAGGTGCCGTCTGCCGTGGCATGGGTAAAGGCGTCGACGGCCTCGGCCATCCTGTTCGCAGCCACGTAGGCGAGGCCAAGGTCGCACCAGATCTTGCTCTGGTTCTCGAGCGGCGTGGTGAAGTCGAGCGCCGTGCGATAGGCCTCGACGGCGTCGACGGAACGACCCAGGCGCAGGAAGCAGCTGCCGAGGCTCGAGAGCGCCACGGCCGGGGCCGGGTTGGACTCGTCGATGGCGGCGGCGCGGTAGGCAATGCCGGCGTTGCGGATGTCACCGAGGCGCTCGTAGGCGCTGCCGAGGGCCGAGTAGGCCTTGTAGGGCGTGCGGTACTCGGGGTCGGAGACCGCCTGGGTGAGCGCGCTCACGGCATCCTGGGCACGACCGGCGGCGAGAAGGGCGCGGCCGCGGTTGCACGAGAGGGCCCCGCGACGGCCGTAGGACTCGTCGGCGAGCGCCTCCTCGTAGGCGTTGGCGGCTGCCTCGAACTGACCGAGCTTCATGTAGGCGTTGCCGCGCAGGTGGTCCACCTCGCCCGAGACCTCGCCCGGGCCCTTGGCGTCGCCAAGGTAGGTGACGGCGGCGAGCCAGTCGGCACCCTGATACGCGCGCTTGCCGGATTCATAAGCCTGTTGGTTCACGTTGGCCTCCTAGGACGAGAGCAAAGGCTAGGCACTCATGTGCTCGATGGTAACGGAGTTGATGACATCGCCCTGGCGGAGCTCGCCAATGACGTCAGAGCCCTCGATGGTCTGGCCAAAGACGGTGTAGCCGGAGTCAAGGCCGTGCTGGGGGCCAAGGCAGAAGTAGAACTGGGAGCCCGCGGAGTTGGGGTCCATGGAGCGCGCCATCGCCAGGACGCGGTCCTCGTGGGAGTTGCGCGGGTTGGTGGTGTACTCCTCCTGGATTCGATAGCCGGGGCCACCGGTGCCGGGACGACCGGTGGGGCCGGCCTCGCCGCGGGCAACCTGCTCGGAAGTCATGTCGCGTGTGTTGGGGCAGCCGCCCTGGATGACGAAGCCGGGAACGTAGCGATGGAACTTGAGCCCGTTGTAGAAGCCCTTCTCGGCAAGCTCGCAGAAGTTGGCAACGTGAATGGGCGCCCCGGCGCCGTCAAGGCGGACGCGAATCGAACCCTTCGAGGTGTCGAGCACGGCAACCTCGTCACCGGCGACCTCATAGGACGGGGTGTAGAGCGGATCTGGAATGAAGCCCATCTTCGTCCCTTCCAATAGCGTTCGCGAGAGTTCTCGACGATTCTTCAACTCAGTAATTCTATCAGGAAGCGAGCGTTTTCACACATTCGGCAGATGGAGCCTCTCAACGTGGCTTTTCTCGATGGCGGAGATGGCTCGTCAAGCCGGGTCGCGCACGCGTTTTGGCGGCGTCGGCACGGATGGCGGCAGGGGCGCACACGAATTGGCGGCGTCGGCACGGCGGGCGAGAGGGGGCGCACGCAAATTCGGGCCGTCGGCACAAACGGTGTGCCGACGGCCCGTTTTTTGATGCGCTTGCGAGAAGAACCGCAGGTCGCACTTTTTGCCTCGTGCCAACGCCGCCAATTCGTGTGCGCCCCTGCCGCCACCCGTGCCGACGGCCCGAATTCGTGTGCGCCCTTCTCGCCACCCGTGCCGACGGCCCAAATATGTGCGCATCCCAGACTTCACTCGCTTGGCCCACACCGGCGAGAAGCGCTCAATCAGTTGAGGCTCCAGACCGCAAGGCCCTCCTCGAGGCGGCTCACGCTGTCGGCGACCCCCTCAACCGGGGCGAGAATCGCGGTGCTCTCCGAGGCGGGGTCCTCGCTCTCGACGGAAAGGTCCCAAGACCGCACGAGCGCGTCGCAGCGACTCTTTAGCACGTTGGCAAGCGAGACGAGCTCGCTCGCGCTCTCGGCATACCCCTCATCGCCGTCCTGATAGGCCGAGATGGACGAGATGAGCTCGGACACCTCAAGGGCGAGGTCCTCGGCGCGGTCGAGGCCGGTCTGACGCTGAGCCCTGTTTCCGGTGAGCCCCTCACCGCGCAGGCTCTGCTCGCTCTCCCCCGCGCGCTCGGAGAGCTTGCCGAGCTCCTCATGCGCGGCCGTGAGCGCCTCCGCCGGGTCGGCGGAGTCAACAAGGCCGCCCGGCCCCGTGTCCTGGCCGCTCAGCGACTCGACAAAACCAGGGAAGCCGGACATGGAGGTGTCAGCCGGGTCCTTGGCCCGCGTCTGGGTTGCCGTGGGGTCCCACGGGTGGGTTATGAGCAGGGCAGCGCCGCCAACCACGAGCACGGCGAAGAGCGCCGCGAAGGCAAAGGCGCGCGGACGCGGCATGTGGTCTCGGCGGACGGTCGAGAACTCCGCGTCGTCCTCGGGAGGGATGGCGCTCTCGAGCTGCGTGACAAAGTCATCGTCGTCGAGCGCGTCCATCATGCCGGTGTTGCCGATCTCGGGAAGGCTGATGTCACGAACGGCGCGGGCGGGCAACTCCCTGTGAACGGAGAGCCCGCACTTGGGGCACACCTCGGCATCGGGCGCCATGAGCGCCCCGCAGCTAGGGCACCACTGGGCCCCGGACAGGGTGAGCTTTCGCGTCACGTCCACGGCCGAGCGGCAGCTCGGGCAGATGAGCGCGTCGTCTCGTATCCTCGCACCGCACGTGGGGCAGATCATGCCGCGGGGCCCTCCTTACTTCTCGTCAAGACTCTCGAGAACGTAGGGCAGGATACCACCGCTGGCGATGAAGGCCCCCTCCATGGGCGTGTCCACACGCACGATGCACTCGAAGCTGAAAGAGGTCCCGTCGGGACGGGTCGCCGTCACCGTGGTCGTGCGGGAGGCGGGCAGGCCACCGGTAAGGTCTATGGGAGCGACGGCAAAGGTCTCATCCCCGCGGATGCCGAGCGACGTCGCGCTCTCCCCCTCCCTGAACTGGAGCGGCAGCACGCCCATCTGGACGAGGTTGGAGCGGTGGATGCGCTCGAAGCTCTCGGCCATGACGGCGCGCACCCCGAGAAGGAGCGGCCCCTTGCCGGCCCAGTCACGGCTCGAGCCGGAGCCGTAGAGCTTGCCGGCAACCACGACGAGCGGCACGCCCGCGGCGCGGTACGCCTCCGCGGCATCAAAGATGGACTCCACCTCGCCCGTGAGGAGGTTCTTCGTCCAGCCGCCCACGCGGCCCTCGGCGAGCGCGTTTCTGAGCTTCACGTTGGCAAAGGTGCCACGTGCCATGACCTCGTGGTTTCCGCGACGAGAGCCGTAGGTGTTGAAGTCCTCCGGCTCGACGCCGCGCTCCACGAGGTAGCGCGCCGCGGGGGAATCCTTGGCGATGGAGCCCGCGGGGGAAATGTGGTCGGTCGTCACAAAGTCGCCGAGAAGAGCGAGGGCACGGGCGCCGGAGACCTCGACGACGCTCTGCGAGCGCGCGATCTCGAAGTAGGGCGCGCGACGGACGTAGGTGGAATCCGGGTCCCACGCAAACGTCGCCGACTCGCCGGACTCGATGGAGCGCCATGTGTCGGAGCCCTCGAGCAGGCCGCGGGAGCCCTCCTCGAAGAGCGCCTTGTCGAGATGCTGGGCGAGCGCGCGCGAGACCTCGTCGTCGGTGGGCATGATGTCAGCGAGCATGACGGGCGCGCCGTCAGCCGCTACGCCAATGGGCTCGCGCGTGAGGTCGACGTCCATCGTGCCCACCAGCGAATAGGCCACGACAAGAGCGGGCGCGGCGAGGTAGTTTTGGCTCACGTCGGGCGAGATGCGACCCTCGAAGTTTCGGTTGCCCGAGAGCACGCTCGTGAGCTCGAGCTCGGCGGCATGGGGCTTCAGGCACGCCTTGATCTCGCCGGAGTTGCCGATGCAGCTCATGCAACCAAAGCCGCACGTGTAGAAGCCGAGCGCGCGCAGGGGCTCGGTGAGGCCGCAGCGCTCAAGCAGAAGCTCCGTCGCGCGGCTGCCGGGCGCGAGCACCTTCTTCACCCACGGCTTGGGCGCAAGGCCGCGCTCGACGGCGTGACGCGCGAGAAGGCCGGCGGCCACCATCATGGCCGGGTCGGTGGCCGTGGTGCAGCTCGTGATGGCCGCGATGGCGATGGCGCCATGGGAGAGCGGGCCCACGCCCTCGACCTCGATCTTCTGGGCAAGGTCTCGACCGTTATCGCGCGCGGAGGACTCGAAGCGCTCCCTCACGCCCGAGATCGCAACGCGGTCGTGGGGGCGAGAGGGGCCGGCGAGCGAGGGCTCGACGGAAGAGAGGTCAAGCGTGAGCGTGCGCGCATAGGTGCGGCCCTCGCCCGAGCCAAAGGTGCCCTGCGCCTCGAGGTAGGCGCGCGCGAAGGAGAGCTCGGCGCCGTCCCTGCCGGCCAGCTCGAGGTAGTCAAACGTGGCGTCGTCGACCGGGAAGAGCGTCGCGGTGGCGCCGTACTCGGGCGTCATGTTGGCAACGCAGGCCCGCTGGGTGGCGCTGAGCGAGGACACGCCCTCGCCCGTCACCTCGACGATGGAGCCCACCACGCCCTCGGCGCGGAGGAGCTGGGCCACCGTGAGCGCAACGTCCATGCCCGAGACGCCCGCGCCAAGCGCCCCGACAAGACGCAGCTCGACCACGGGGGGAACGAGCATGGAGATGGGCTGCCCGAGCGCAGCGGCCTCCGCCTCGATGCCTCCCACGCCCCAGCCGAGGACGCCCACGCCGTTTGCGGTGGTGGTGTGGGAGTCCGTGCCGACGAGGGTGTCAAAGCACGCCACGTCCTTCTCGGCACGAGAGAGCGCGTCGGTGGTGACCACGTTGCAGAAGCGCTCGATGTTGAGCTGGTGGCAGATGCCCTCGCCAGGCGGGACGATCTCGACGTTTTGGAAGGAGCGGCTCGCCCACTTGAGGAAGGCAAAGCGCTCGCGGTTGCGCGCGGCCTCGATCTCCTGGTTCTTCTCGACTGCGCAGGGGCACTCGGCCACGTCGGCGATGACCGAGTGGTCGACGACGAGCGTGCAGGGAATCTGGGGGTTCACGCGAAGCGGGTCTCCCCCGCGCTCGACCATGGCGTCGCGCATGGCGGCAAAGTCGACAAAGACCGGCACGCCGGTGAAGTCCTGGAAGAGGACCCGCGCGGGCATGAACTCGATCTCGTCGCCCGCGGCACCCGAGGTGCCCGCGTCGATGATCGCCTCGGCCATGCGCACGGCATCCTCGTCCGTGGCAGCGCGGCGCACGACGTTCTCGAGCAGCGTGACCAGGGCGCGTGGCAGCCGCTCGGCGCCGGGGACGCCCGACACGACGTAGGCGAGGCGCTCGATGCCCTCGCGCTCGATCAGCACCGGTCGACGAGCGGCGATTACCGCCGAACGCAGGTCGTCCCTACTGCCCATGCTTACCCTCCACCTTCCTGACGAGCCTGATGAAGTGCTCGTTTGTCTCGTAGCCCGCGAGCGAGCGATTGTACATCCAGTTGAAGAACGCCACCGCGACAAGTCCCGCAATGACGATGACGACCCCCATGCTACCGGTTAGGTCGACGATCTCGAAGAAGGAGGCAAAGACCGTACACCCAAGCGCAACAATCGCGATGATGACGGCGAGAAGCGCCACGCGAAGCGGCGTCAGGGGCTGGGAGATGCGCCAGATGAGCGCCACCCCCACAAAGGCGACGAGCACCGTGCAGACGGTCGAGATCTCGCCGAAGTCGTGATCGAGGGCGCGCCCGACGACGAGCTCCGAGAAGAGCGCGGCGAGAATGGCCGCGGAGGCCGGCAGCGAGCGCGCGAGCACGTTGGCGAGGAAGTTGCCGCGCACGCGCTCGTGATTGGGCTCGAGGGCGAGCACGAACGAGGGGATGCCGATAACCGCGGTGGAGAGCAGCGACATCTGGATGGGGATGAAGGGGTACGGCGGCATCACGATGCAGATGAGTGCGAGCGCCGCCGTGAAGACGGTCTTGACGAGGAAAAGCGATGCGGAGCGCTGGAGGTTGTTGATGGAACGGCGTCCCTCGGCGACGACCTCTGGCATGTGGGCGAAGTCGTTGTCGGCAAGGACGATCTCCGAGACGTTGCGCGCCGCGGCGGAACCCGAGGCCATGGCAACGGAGCAGTCCGCCTCGCGCAGGGCGAGGACGTCGTTCACGCCGTCGCCCGTCATGGCAACGGTGCGCCCACGGCGGTGCAGGGCCTGGACGAGCTCGCGCTTCTGCTGGGGGGTCACGCGCCCGAAGACGCGCGCCTCGTCGACCGCGGCGTCAAGGGCCTCGGGGGTGGAGAGCGTGGTCGCGTCGACGTACTTCTCGGCAGCGGGCACGCCGGCGCGCGCGGCGATGGCAGAGACCGTGCGCGGGTCGTCGCCGGAGATGACGCGCAGCTCGACGCCCTGCTCGAGGAAGTAGCGCATGGTGTCGGGCGCCGTGGCGCGAATCTCGTCGCGAATGGCCACGCAGCCGAGCAGGCGCACGTCTCCCGCAAGGGAGCCGTCCTCGGCAAAGCCGGCTGCCTCCCCCACCACGAGCACGCGCTCCGTGGCGTCAAAGGCCCGGGCGAGCTCGTCAGCCTCATGCGCGCGCTCGGTGCCGAGGACAAAGGCGGCGGCTCCCATGACGAGGGCGCGGCCGTCCGCGGTGACGCAGCCGGAGAACTTGCGCGCGGACGAGAAAGGCACGACGCGCGTGACGGAATCTGCCGCCACGTTCTTCTCGCCGGCGTACTTGAGGATGGCGCGGGCCGTCTCGTTGGCGTCGGCCTCGTTGGCGGCGACGATGGTGGCCAGGGCGCGCTCCACGCTGGAGGCGGACGCGCCGGGGACGGCGACCACGCTCGCGACCTCCATCTCACCAGTGGTGATGGTGCCCGTCTTGTCCAGGCAGAGCGTGTCCACGCGCGCGAGGGTCTCGACGCAATAGGCCTGCTGGACGAGGACCATGCGCCTACCCAGGCGGAAGGTCGCGATGGCGAGGACCGACGAGGTGAGCAGCACGAGCCCCTGCGGAATCATGCCGATGACCGCGGCCACGGAGGTGAGGATGGCGTCGGGGAGGCTGCCGCCGTCCATGAGGACGGTGCGCAGGAAGAGGCCGAGGCCGAGGGGCACGAGAACGACGGTACCGAGCTTGATGATGGCCCGCAGGGTGTCCTGGATCTCCGAGCGGACGGCCTTGACGTACTTGGCCTCGGCGTTGATGCGGGCGGCGTAGCCCTCGGCGCCCACGCGCGTGACGCGGGCAACAAGGCTGCCGGCGTCAACAAAGCTGCCGGAGAGCAGCTCGTCGCCCGGGCCCTTGGAGACGGGCTTGGCCTCGCCGGTGAGCAGGCTCTCGTTCATGGAGACAAAGCCCTCGACGATGGTCGCGTCCGCGGGAACCTGGTCTCCGTGAGCCAGGCGGATGAGGTCGTCGACCACGAGCTCCGAGGGCGACAGCGCCCGCTCGCCCTCGGCACGGATGACCGTGACCTCCTTCTGCGTGAGGATGGTGAGCTTGTCCACCATGCGCTTGGCACGAATCTCCTGCGTGACGCCAATGAGCAGGTTTGCGCCCACGACGCACATGAAGAGCATGTTGCGATACTGGCCGGTGAGCAGCACGAGGACGGCGAGCGCGAGGTTGACGCCGTTGAAGAGCGTGAGGGCGTGCTCCGCTATGATCTGGCCGACGGACTTGGTCTTAACGTCGGTGTTGGCGTTCGTTCGGCCCTCGGCCACACGTTGGGCAACCTCGGCTTGCGTCAGGCCATGGAGCCCCTCGTTCTTCTCGGCCACTGTCTCTCCTCTCGTCTATGCGTGGTCATTGTGCCACGAGGACGCAAATCGTATGCAAACCTTACGAAAAAGAGAGAATGTCTCCGCGGGCGCTGGCTTGCGGCCGCGGCATGGTTTTGAATGGGAGCGCGCCTCTGCGTCCCTTGGACTCATTTCCGGAATTGAGTGACTAAGCCCGACTCATTTCCGGAATTGTGTCCGAGGTCCAACTCATTTCCGGAAATGAGTCCAGGGGTCCGACTCATTTCCAGAAATGAATCCCATGAGCCCCAAGCTCGACTCATTTCCAGAAATGCGTCCCATGAGCCCCAAGCTCGAATCATTTTCGGAAATGAGTCCCATGAGCCCCAAGCTCGAATCATTTACGGAAATGAGTCCCTTTGTTCGACTCATTTCCGTAAATGAGTGCAAAGACGTGACCGAGGCAACTCAAATCCGAAAATGAGTCGAGAAACGCGCAACGAGAAGGACTCGGGGCTGTCGAGAAGCGCACGGCGAGAAGGGCCTGGGGCCGCCAAGAAGCGAGGCGAGAAACGCGCGCACCGTCGAGGCGCACGGACACGGCGTGGGCCACGAAAAACGGCCCGGACCGTGAGGCCGAGCCGTCGATGCCTGTGGTGCGCCCAGGGGGATTCGAACCCACGACCTTCTGCTCCGGAGGCAGACGCTCTCATCCACTGAGCTATGGGCGCGTGCAGACGAATAGTATAGCGCCTTTCTTCTCGCCGTGCGCAACGCAACATGCGCGCGAGAAAAACCGGCTCCTCGCGCATCGATTCCGCGCGTCGATTCGCGCCCTCAGCACCCGCCCAGCAAGAGCAGTCAGCCGTAAGGGCCCCGTCGGAGGGCAGCTCCTTACAACAAGCGACCCCAACCGTAACCGAGCGGTCACATCCGCGTGGTATCATCGCGCGGACTTGTACGCAACCCCGTCACGGGAGCCCATATGATCGCAGTAGTCAAGGACTCGGCAACCACAGAGCAGCTCGACCATCTCGTCCGCTGGATCGAGGACCGAGGATTCAAAACCAACGTCTCTCAGGGAGACAACGAGACGCTCGTCGGCATCATCGGCGACACCACGCGCATCGACCCCTTCATCCTCGAGAGCATGGACATCGTCGAGCGCGTCCAGCGCGTCTCGGAGCCCTACAAGCTCGCCAACCGCAAGTTCCACCCCGAGGACACCGTGATTGACTGCGGCTACGGCGTGCTCGTGGGCGGCGGAAACTTCCAGGTCATCGCCGGTCCCTGCTCGGTGGAGGGCGAGAACCTCATTAAGATTGCCCGGGAGGTGCGCGCCGCGGGCGCAACGATGCTGCGCGGCGGCGCGTTCAAGCCGCGCACCTCCCCCTACACCTCCCAGGGCATGGGTGCGGTCGGGCTCGACCTGCTCATGGAGGCAGGGTCCGAGCTCGAGATGCCCGTCGTCACCGAGGTCATGGACCCACGCGACGTGCAGCTCTTCCTCAACAAGGGCGTGAACGTCATGCAGATCGGGGCAAGAAACGCGCAGAACTTCCCGCTCCTGCGCGAGGTGGGACAGACGCAGGTTCCCGTCCTGCTCAAGCGCGGCATGTCCCAGACCATCGACGAGCTGCTCATGAGCGCCGAGTACGTGATGAGCGGCGGCAATGCCAACGTGATGCTCTGCGAGCGCGGCATTCGCACCTTTGAGACGCGCACGAGAAACACCTTCGACGTGAACGCCATCCCGGTGCTCCATCACCTCACGCACCTGCCCGTGGTCGGTGACCCAAGCCACTCGACGGGCTATACGCGCTACGTGCGCCCGGCCGCCTACGCGGCGGTTGCCGCAGGTGCGGATGCCCTCGAGGTCGAGGTGCACGACTGCCCCACGCAGGCATGGTCGGACGGCGCGCAGGCGCTCACTCCCCTGCAGTTTGCCGACGCCATGCGCCGCATCGCGCTCATTCGCGACGCCGTCACGGCGCCCATCGAGGAGGCATAGGTGGCAGACGAGAAGAACGCGCAGGCACCGACGTTTGTCCCCGGGCGCTATGGTGTGGTGAGCCTCGGCCTCATGGGCGGCTCCTTCGCCAAGGCGTTTGCCGCGGCCGGCGCCGAGGTCTTTGCCTGGAACCGCACCCGCTCCACGCTCGAGCTCGCCATGATCGAGACCGTGACGGGCGAGCTTGACGAGAGCACGATTCCCACCTGCGAGCTCATCGTGCTCGCGGGCTACCCCGCCTCCACCATAGAGTGGCTCGAGCGCTACGCCCCGCTCGTCTCGCCGGGCGCCATCGTCATAGACACCGTGGGCGTCAAGCGCGTCATCTGCGAGAAGTGCGAGGCGCTCTGCCGGGACTACCCCTTCACCTTCGTGGGGTGCCACCCGATGGCGGGCACGCAGTTCTCCGGCTTTGCGCACGCACGCGCCACGATGTTCAAGGGGGCCCCGATGGTGGTGGTTCCGCCAGCGATGGACGAGTTCGAGCGCGCGGGCGTGCTCGAGCGCCTGAAGGAGCTGCTCGCCCCCTGCGCCTTCGGCAGCTTCACGCTGGCCACGGCAGCCGAGCACGACCGCAACATCGCCTTCACCTCGCAGCTCGCCCACGTGGTCTCCAACGCCTACGTCAAGAGCCCCACGGCGCGCGACCACCGGGGCTTCTCGGCCGGCAGCTACCGTGACCTCACGCGCGTGGCCCGCCTGAACGCGCCCATGTGGACCGAGCTCTTCCTCGACAACGCCGATTATCTCTCCGACGAGCTCGGATGCATCATCAGGAGCCTGCAGGCCTACAAGGACGCGATAGATGCCAGGGACGCCGAGCTCCTCGAGGCGCTTCTCGCCGAGGGAGACCGCATCAAGAGGGAGGTCGAGGCAAGATGAGCGACAAGGGCATGGGCACGAGGCTCGTTCACGTGGGCGCCGCCTCACGGGCCTATGACGTGCATGTAGGTGCCGGCACCCTCGATGAGCTGGGGTCCATTGTTCATAAGACCGGCAACGGGCGCACCTGCGTCATCACCGAGACCAACGTCGGGCCGCTCTACGCCAACGCCGTGGAGAACTCGCTGCGAGAGGCGAGCATCGACGTTGCCGAGCGCCTCACCTTCCCCGCAGGCGAACCGTCCAAGAACCTCGCCGTTCTCGGCGGCCTGCTCGAGGGGCTCGCCGAGCGCGAGCTCACGAGGGACGACGCCGTCATCGCCCTGGGCGGCGGCGTGACGGGAGACATCGCGGGCCTTGCCGCGGCGCTCTACCTGCGAGGCATTCGCGTCATCCAGGTGCCCACGTCGCTGCTTGCGATGGTTGACTCGTCCGTGGGCGGCAAGACCGCCGTGGACCTCGCCGCGGGCAAGAACCTCGTCGGCGCCTTCTGGCAGCCGAGCGCCGTCGTGGCGGACGTGCGCTGTCTCGCGAGCGTTCCCCGCAGCCTCTTCGTCGACTCGTGCGGAGAGGTGATCAAGCACGCGGTTCTCGCCGATGCCGCGCTTCTCGACGAGCTCACCGAGCGCCCGCTCAGCTCCTCCGCTTCTGACGAGGAGCGTCTTGCCCGCGTGGTCACGCGAAACGTCGAGATCAAGCGCGACGTGGTGGCGGCAGACGAGCGCGAGCACGGCGCGAGACAGACCCTCAACCTCGGTCACACCATCGGTCACGCCATCGAGGCCGCGAGCGACTTCACGCTCGGGCACGGATCGTGCGTGGCGGCGGGCCTCTGCATGATGGCGCGCGCGGCGGCGCACAAGGGATGGTGCACGGGAGAGACGAGCGCGCGCATCGTGCGCTGCGTCGCGGCCCACGGGCTGCCCACGGGCTCCGACCTCCCCGCCGACCTGCTGCTCCACTACATGGCCCATGACAAGAAGCGCCACGGGGACTCCGTGAACATCGTCGTGCCCGCAGAGATCGGTCGCGCCGAGGTGAGGCGCGTCTCCCTGGGCGAGCTTCGTGAGCTCGTGGCGCTTGGGCGCGAGGGGGACGAGTGATGGACGTCACCGTTTCCCCCGGCGCGCTCACGGGAGAGATCCCCGCGCCCTCCTCAAAGTCCGAGGCACATCGCCTGCTCATCTGCGCCGCGTTTGCTCCCGGCACGACGGACATCGACTGCACGACCACCTCGGAGGACATCGAGGCAACCGTACGCTGCCTCGAGGCCCTCGGCGCGCACATCACCCGCACGCGGCGCGGCTTTAGGGTGCGACCCGTGCCGGGAACGTCTGCGACGGACAACCTGCCCGAGGCGCGCGCGAACGCGCTTCTCGACTGCGGCGAGTCCGGCTCCACGCTGCGCTTCCTCCTTCCCGTCGTGGCCGCCCTCGGGCGCGGTGGGAGGCTCACGGGCCACGGGAGGCTCCCCGAGCGCCCGCTCTCTCCGCTCTACGAGGAGCTTGTTTCCCACGGGGCCGAGCTCTCCCCCCAGGGCACCATGCCGCTCGAGGTGGGCGGGCGCCTGAGCGCGGGCCGCTTTGAGCTGCCCGGCAACGTTTCCTCACAGTACGTGAGCGGCCTTCTCATGGCGGCGCCCCTCATGGGCGCCCCCGTGGAGGTCTGCGTGAGCGAGCCCATCGAGTCGCGGCCCTACATAGACCTCACCATCGATGCGCTCGAGTGCTTTGGCGTCGAGGTCAGCGCGGAGAGAGCGAAAGACTCATCGGGCAAGGACGCCTGCTCGTACGTGGTCTGCGCCCCGCATGGCCTTGTCTCCCCCGGCACGGTGGGCGTTGAGGGGGACTGGTCCAACGCCGCGTTCTGGTTTGCCGCGGGCGCCCTGAGCGAGAAGGGCGTTGCCGTGCGCGGCCTGGACGCCAAGAGCGCCCAGGGGGACCGCTGCGTGCTCGGGGCGCTCGCGCTTCTCGGCGCCCGCGTCCTGCGCTCGCGCGATGGTGCCGCGGTGTGCCGCGACCGTCTCGTGGGCCGCGAGCTCAACGTGAGCGACTGCCCGGACCTCGTGCCGCCCCTGGCCGCGGTGGCCGCCCTCGCCGAGGGCACGACGCGCATAACCGGCGCGGCGCGTCTTCGCCTCAAGGAGTCAGACCGCCTCGCCTCGGTCTCGGCGGCGCTCCGCGCCCTAGGCGGGCGAGCGTGCGTCGAGGGAGACGAGCTCGTGGTCGAGGGGGTCCCGCAGCTTCTGGGGGGCACCGTCGACGCAGCCAACGACCACCGCATCGCCATGATGGCAGCGATTCTCGCCGCGCGCTGCGCCAGCCCCGTCACCATTATTGGCGCCGAGTGCGTCTCCAAGTCATACCCGACCTTCTTCGAGGACCTTGCGCTTCTCGGCGGCACCTGCGGAAAGGAGAGCTGATGCCCTCTTCGTTTGGAACCGCGCTCAGGGTGAGCGTGTTCGGCCAGTCGCACTCCCCCGCCGTGGGCTGCGTCATCGAGGGGATCCCCGCCGGGATGCACCTTGACCAGGAGGCGCTCGCCGCCTTCGTCGCGCGTCGCGCGCCGGGGCAGGACCCCTGGTCGACGCCGCGCAGGGAGCCCGATGCGCCGCGCATCGTCTCCGGCCTCAACACGCGCGGCGAGACCTGTGGCGCACCGCTCGCCGCGATCATCGAGAACACCAACACGCGCTCCCAGGACTACGGGAACATCCTCGAGGTGCCGAGGCCCGGCCACGCCGACTTCACCGCCTGGGCAAAGTGGCACGGTGCCCAGGACGTCCCCGGGGGCGGGCACTTCTCGGGACGGCTCACGGGACCGCTCTGCGTGGCGGGAGGCGTTGCCCTGCAGTGGCTTGCCGCGCGCGGCGTGGCCGTACGGGCGCACGTGGCCGAGCTCGCGGGCATCGAGGACGCGCCCTTCTCGGCACTTGACAACTCGCCGGAGGCCAATGCGCTTCTCGCCAAGCAGATGGATGCCCTTGGGGACGGGCGACGCATGCCAACGATCGACGAGACGGCCGGTCAGCGCATGATCGACGCCGTCATGGCGTCGCGCGCCGAGAAGGACACCGTGGGCGGCATCGTCGAGTGCGTCTGCACGGGGCTCCCCGCCGGCGTGGGATCGCCGATGTTCGACGGCATGGAGAACGTCATCGCGCGGGCGCTCTTTGGGATTCCCGCGGTGAAGGGCGTGGAGTTTGGGCGCGGCTTTGCCGTGGCCCGCATGCGCGGCACCCAGAACAACGACCCGTTCGAGGTTCGCGACGGCGCCTGCGTGCCCCGCACCAACAACGCCGGGGGCATCCTCGGGGGGATCACCACCGGGGCCCCGCTGCTCGTGCGCTGCGCGCTCAAGCCCATCTCGAGCGTCATGGTGGAGCAGGACTCCGTCGACCTCGCCACGATGGAGCCCGCCACGCTCAAGGTGCACGGCCGGCACGACACCACAGCGGTCATCCGCGCGGTCCCCGTGGTTGAGGCCGTCTGCGCGCTCGCCGTGGCCGACGCGCTTCTCGCCTGGCCCGCCGAGTGACGTTGCCTAAAAGGGGACGGGTTCATTTTAGGCAAGTTTTCGGAAAAACCGAGATTCGGCAGACTTGCCTAAAATGAACCCGTCCCCTTTTAGGCAACGAAAGGCAGCAAGATGGCAGAGCTCAGCGAGCTGAGACAGCAGATAGACCAGATTGACGGGAAGATCTTCGAGCTCTTTGCGCAGCGCGCGAAGGTCGCGGAGGACGTCGCGGCCTACAAGCGCGAGAACGGCATGCGCGTCTTTGACCCCTCTCGCGAGCGCGCCAAGGTGGCGGCGGCGGCCGATGCGGCGCCGCGCGACCTGGAGACGTACGCACAGGTGCTCATGGAGCTCCTCATGGAGGCGTCGCGCTCGCGCCAGCACGCGCTTCTCGGCGACGCCTCCGACGACCGCACGCTCGCGCGCATCAACGCGGCGCGCAAGGCCACGCCAGAGCTCTTCCCGCCCTCGGCGCACGTGGCGTGCCAGGGCGTGGAGGGCGCGTACTCGCAGATTGCCGCCGAGAAGATCTTCCGTCACCCCACCATCACCTACTCCCCCACCTTCGATGGGGTCTTTCGCACCGTTGAGCAGGGCCTCGCCCGCTACGGCGTGCTCCCGCTCGAGAACTCCACCGCGGGGTCGGTCAACCAGATGTTTGACCTCATGATGGAGCACTCCTTCCACATCGTGCGCACCACGCGCGTCAAGGTCTCCCACAACCTTCTCGCCAAGCCCGGCACCGCGCTCGAGGACGTTCGTGACATCTACAGCCACGAGCAAGCCATCAGCCAGTGCGCCGAGTTCCTCTCGGGCCTTCCCGACGTGCGCGTGCACGTGTGCGAGAACACCGCCGTGGCGGCAAAGCGCGTGTCGGAGTCCGAGCGGACAGACGTGGCCGCCCTCTCCTCGCGACCCTGCGCCGAGCTCTACGGGCTTGTCGCCCTTTCCTCAAACGTCCAGGACCACGACAACAACTACACGCGCTTTGCCTGCATCTCCAAGGACCTCGAGATCTACCCCGGCGCGGACCGCACCTCGCTCATGATTGTGCTGCCCCACCGTCCCGGCGCCCTCTACAAGCTGCTCGCGAAGTTCTACGCGCTTGACATCAACATCCTCAAGCTCGAGAGCCGCCCCATCCCCGAGCGCGACTTCGAGTTCATGTTCTACTTCGACGTGGAGTGCCCCGTGGCCTCGCCCGAGTTCTCCTCGCTCATGGCCACCATCGGCAGCCTCTGCCAGGAGTGCCGCTACCTCGGCAGCTACGCCGAGGTGATCTAGATGGCAGGTCAGAGCAGCCCGGACGCCCCGTTCGGCCTCGTCGGGCACCCGCTCGGGCACAGCTGGTCGCCTCGCATCCACGAGCTCCTGGGCTCCTCGCCCTACGACCTGCACGACCTCGGGAATGACGAGGCCGCCAGATTCATTCGCGGCGGACGGTGGCAGGGGCTCAACGTCACCATCCCCCACAAGCGTCTCGCGGCGGAGCTTGCCGACACGCGCTCGTCTCGCGTCGAGCGCCTCGGCGTGGCCAACACGCTCGTGCGCGAAGACGACGGGACGATAAGCGCCGAGAACACCGACGTGCTGGGCTTCTCCTGGATGCTCGAGCGCTTCTTCCGTCGAGAGCACGGCAAGGGGGCCGAGGAGCTTCTCGCCGGGCGCAGCGCGCTCGTGCTCGGATCGGGCGGGGCGAGCCGCTCCGTGCAGGCGTCGCTCGCGGAAGTTGGGGCACGCGCCATCGTGGTCTCTCGCACGGGCAGCGAGACGTACGAGGGGCTCGCCGAGCGCCATCCGGACGCTGCGCTCATCGTCAACACCACGCCCGTGGGCATGTACCCCTCCTGTCCCGCAGCCCCGCTCGACGAGGCGTCTCTCGCCAGCCTTGACGGGCTTCTCGGCGTGCTCGACGTGGTGTACAACCCCCGGAGGACCGGCATCTGCCTCGCGGCGGAGCGGCTGGGCATCCCCTCGGAGAGCGGCCTTGCCATGCTCGTTGCCCAGGCGTTCTTTGCAAGCGAGCTCTTCCAGGGCAGAAAGCTCGACGAGGCACTTGTCGACAAGATCGAGCAAGACATCCTGGCCGAGACCCAAAACGTCATCCTCATCGGCATGCCCGGGTCCGGCAAGTCGAGCTGCGGGCGCGGGCTCGCCCGGCTTCTGGGCCGCCCCTTCGTTGACGTCGACGACGCCATTGCGGCTGAGAGCGGCCGCAGCGCCGCCGAGATCATCCGCTCCGAGGGCGAGGGTGCCTTCCGCGCGATTGAGACGCGCGTCACCGGCGGCTATGCCGCTCGCTCTGGCCTTGTGATCGCCTGCGGGGGCGGCGTGGTCACGCGTCCGGAGAACTACGACCTGCTCCACCAGAACGGAACGATCGTCCTTCTCGACCGCCCGCTCGAGGAGCTCTCCTCAAGGGGTCGACCCGTCTCGCAGGCCAAGGGCGTTGCTCGCCTTGCGGCCGAGCGCATGGGGCTCTATCGTGCATGGGCTGACCTCACGCTGACATGCACGGGCTCCGCTGAGGGGGACGCGTTGGCCGTTCGCCGGCTTCTTTACCCCTAAATCGTGCAGTTTTGTTGGCGCTCTCACCGTCTGCGGCACCACTCGGCGGAATGAGCGGCACGGGGGCGCACGGCCCGTATACTTTCCTTTCGATAAGAACGAACATGTCGGGCATACGGTGAGTGGAGACGGGGCTCCAACTCGCGATTCGACGACAGGAAGGGTCGCGAAGTGGACAGACACCAAATTGCAGAGGAAGTCCTCGCTGCCGTGGGCGGCAGGGAAAACGTCACTGCAAACGACATCTGCATGACCCGTCTGAGAATCCTCACCGAGGACCCCTCCCGTGTGAACACCGAGCAGCTCTCCGCAGCGCGTGGCGTCCTGGGCTTTGTGAAGCGCGGCGAGAACGGCATCGAGGTCGTCTTTGGCCCGGGTAAGGTCGAGGCAGTGCACGAGGCGCTCGTCGAGCTCACCGGCATCGAGGCCGACGAGGAGATCTTCGATGGCGTCTCGGGCGGAGGCGCCTCTCCCCTGCATGTCCATATCACGGCAAACCCGCTGCGCGATGCCGCGCGCGCCCAGAGCGCCGTCGACGACGCCGAGGATGACGACCCCGCGCCCGAGACGAGCGTCGAGGACCTGGTGAGCATGCTCGACGACATGGACGCCGCAGCTCACGACGAGACGGCTGAGATTGCCGAGGCAGAGGCCGACGACGATGAGGATGAGGACGAGGGGACGAGCGCACCTGCGGCGCGCGTGCTCGTGATCAACGGCCCCAACATCAACATGCTTGGCATCCGTGAGCCGGACATCTACGGGCACGACTCCTACCAGGCCATGCTGCGCACCTGTCACGAAGCCTCGCGCGAGGCGGGCTTTGCGGGGTGCACCTGCTTCCAGTCCAACCACGAGGGCGACCTCATCGACGCCATCCAGGACGCCTACGGCACCTATGCGGGCATCATCATCAACCCCGGTGCCTACACGCACACCTCAATCGCCATTCTCGACGCCGCCAAGGCGGTGGGGCTGCCCATGATCGAGGTCCACATCTCCAACGTGGATGAGCGCGAGGAGTTCCGCCAGGTGTCCTACATTCGCGCGGCGTGCTTCGAGACCATCATGGGCCTCGGCGTGGAGGGCTACCGCAAGGCCATGTTCGACATGGCGGCGCACCTGGGGCTGTAGGGACGCCTTCACGGGGCGCAGCGGCGGCAAGGTGCTGCGGGGAGAAAGGTGCTGCAGAGGCAAGGTGCTGCGGCGGCAAGAAATCTCGCCCTCTGTACCATTTCTCCGGAATCTGGGCGAGAAAAGCCGTCCTCTGTACCGCCTTTCGCTCGACAACGTAGCACTCAGGGGCCTCCGCGCGAGAAAAGCCGTCCTCTGTACCACTGAATTAGCCTGAATTGCCTCCTCTGTACCATGACGCCCGCATCAGAGGGACGCTTCACTCAGCGTCGATGGTACAGAGGACGATATTTCTCGCACGATTTCCCAAATACTGGTACAGGGGGCCGCATTTCTCGACATGCAGTTATCAAGTGAAAATCGGAGGGGCCACACGCTTCAACGAACTCCATCCCCAAAGTTGACAGACGTCCCGCGCCCAAAGGGGCACGATAAGGGCACCCCGATGAAAGGAGGACGCCATGAAACCCCCGATCAAGCTCGTCTTGCCCGTCATCTACCTCTGCGCCTGGGCGGCCTCCGTTGCCCTGATCTGGTCCGCGGGCACCGTCGACCTCATAGGAGTAACGATCCTCTCGCTCTACGTCCTCATGCCCCTCGTGACCGCGGGCACATCCCTCGTGGCAGGACTGCGCAACGTCTACGGCAGGTTTGCCAGGATCGGCATCCTCGCGAGCGGGGTCCTCTACATGCTGATTCCCTACGTGACGTTCAGCTTTGCCAACACGCTTGCGACAGGCAACCTCCACGCCCCGGACCTCATGATGCTCCTCGTGGGGTCGGGCCTCTCGCTCATCTCCTATCTGGTTGGCGCAGCGATCAGACACGTGAGGAGCGCGCGGGCATCCTGAGCGCCTCGCGCAGCTCGGTTGCCCCGTGGACGCCAAACGTTCGGTAGACGAGACTCCGGTACGACTTGACCGTTCCGCGCGCGAGGTGCAGCCGCTCGCACACCTCGCGCTCCCCCAGCCCGTCCGCAATGCAGAGGGCCACCTTGACCTGCGTCTCATTGAGGCCACGCTCGCGCAGGAGCTCGACTGCGAGCGCCTCGGCGCACGTCTCCACACCCTCACCGGGTCCAAAGACCCGCCCAAAGTCCAAAACGGCGAGAAGAGCCACGAGCAGCCACGCGCCATCAAGAGGGCCGGGACCCCCAAGGACCAGCCCCGCCGCAACACCCTGCGAGCAGATGAGGAGCCCGGTCCCCATGGTCCCGGACACCTCGGAAACGCGACAGGAAATCTCCTGCGACCCTGCCTCAAGAAGGCGCGCCACTCGTCTCATAAGCGGCTCCTCGATACCAGAGCGCGCCGCGCTCGACCCCAAAATCACAAGCGCAAGGAAAAGAATCAGCAGGCCAGCGACGCACCGTACCCACGACGACACCACGAGAACGGGAACGAGCACGGCGCACAGCGCCACGACGAGCCCGTGTTCCCACGTCGGCGCCTTGCCAAGCCGCGCGCCTAGCGCGTGAGCTCCACCAGTGTCCAGCGGAAGGAGAAGGAAGCACGCAAGGGAGACCGATGAGAGCATCGCCCCCGCACAAACCAAAATGACAGGGGCACCCTGAGGAACAACCAGCGAAAGCAGAGCTGTCACAAGAAGCGCCGTCGCGCACAGGACCCCGGCAACACGTCTTACCAGATTCCCCGCACTCTCCGCGTCCTTCTCGCCTGACGAGCCGGCCGCAGCCCCCACAAGACGCTCGAGCTCGTCCTTTGAGCTTACGCCGAGCTTCTCGTAGCCCCGGGAGCGCAGGGTGCCGACAGTTGACTCGGCAATTCCCAGGGCCTCGGAGATCTGCGGCCGCGCCTCGCCGTGAAGGGTCCTTGTCAGCACGTCGAGCTCGCGCGCGCTGAGCGGCCGTGCCGCAAGCGAGGCGAGGGTGGCCCCAACGTCCCCGGCACCAACCTCTTTGGCACGACAAAACTGCCGGACAACAAGCAGGGCGAGAAATGCAACGACCTCGAGCGCAAGGCATGCGAGTGCGGCGGGCACCGAGGGGCACAGAAGTGGCGCGCAAACAAGGACGATGGCACCAAAGAGCGCGAAGAGCGGGCGCTCGGGAACGCCCTCGCCCACCGCAAGACAGATCAGGCCGAGAAGCGCCACGACAGAGAGTGCTCCCAAGACCAAAGGGGGCACGGTGAGGGACCACGCGTCAGCAATCCGACAACCGACGAGCGCAACCGTGGCAGTCCCTCCCGCAACAACCATCGCACGACGAAAGCGCTCCGAGGAGACCTGGTCCGCCGCGCCGAGAAGTCGCCCAACAAGAATGAGCGCGGAGGCAAGAAAGACGGCAAGGGGCAGCGAGGGCAAGAGGACGAGAAGGACCGCGGCCCAGGCGCATGCAGCGAGCCACCAGCAGCGCCGTATGCCCGCCCGCGCCTCCATGGGACCCCTGAGCTAGCGGCCGCGGCAGTTCCAGATGCCGCTCACGGTAGCGATGAAGTCGACGGGGATGTCGTACGCGCCAACCGGCAGGGGGTTTGACGAGAGCATCGTGGTTCTTGCCATGCCGATCTTATCGCCGGGATAGAAGGCCAGGAAGCGGTCATAGTAGCCGCCGCCGTAGCCCACGCGGTGACCCGCCCCGTCAAAGACGAGGCCAGGGACAAGGCAGACCGAGCCAACCATGTCGGGCGCGGTGAGGGCAGGCGCGTCGGCGGAGGGCTCGAGAATGCCCATGGTGCCGGGAGCAAGCTCGTCGAGCGAGGAGATCTCGCAGAAGTCCATCGAGCGCTCTGTCTTGTTCACGCGCGGGACGGCAACGCGGCGCCCGCTCTCGAGAAGCTCCTCGATGAGCGCGCGCGTGTCGACCTCGGGGCCAAAGGAGACGTACGTGAGCACGAGGCTCGCCTCGGAAAAGATGTCAAAACCGTGCAGGCTCGAGCGAATGAAGGCATCGGAGGACGCGCGATTCTCGGTGGGAATGGTGGCCCTCACGGAGAGGTAGTTGCTCCTGAGGGAGCTCTTGTCGGCGTCTGTGCCATATGAGCTTGCCAACGTGCTCCCCTTTCCGCGAGTCCTAACTGCTTCATTCTAGCAGGGTTTTGCGCGCCTTCCGTCCACGCCCGCCGCCATTTGCCGTACCATAATGCCCGCTGAGCAAATTGCGCAGGAACTGCGCCCACATACAAGGAGGCATCATGCCCAACGAGGGAAGCTACGAGGCGGCAAAGCGCAAAAGCGACGAGGTTCACGCCGACCTTCTCGTTCACCCCGAGAACTACACCATGCTCACGGGCGACCGCCCAACCGGCCGGCTTCACCTCGGGCACTACTTTGGCACGCTCGTCGACCGCGTCCGCCTGCAGGACATGGGCGTGCGCACCAACGTCATCATCGCGGACTACCAGGTGATCACCGACCGCGACACCACCGAGCACATCCGCGACAACGTCTACAACATGGTCATCGACTACCTGGCGTGCGGGCTTGACCCGGCCAAGACGATGATCTTCACGCACTCCGCGGTGCCTGAGCTCAACCAGCTTATGCTCCCCTTCCTCTCCCTCGTGACCGAGGCCGAGATGGAGCGCAACCCCACCGTCAAGGCCGAGCAGGAGGCCTCCGGCCACGCGCTCACGGGGCTTCTGCTCACCTATCCCGTGCACCAGGCCTGCGACATCCTCTTCTGCAAGGGCAACATCGTGCCCGTTGGCCGAGACCAGCTGCCGCACATCGAAATCACCTCAAAGATCGCACGCCGCTTCAACGAGCGCTACGGCCAGGTCTTCCCCGACGTGACTGGTCTTCTCACCTCGACGCCGCTGCTTCCCGGCCTGGACGGCCGCAAGATGAGCAAGTCCTACGGCAACGCCATCTCCATCTCCATGACCGCCGAGGAGACCGCCAAGCTCATCAAGAAGTCCAAGAGCGACTCCGAGCGCATGATCACGTTTGACCCCGAGAACCGCCCCGAGATCTCCGGCCTGCTCACCACGGCCGGCATCTGCACCGGGCGCGACCCGCGCGAGATCGCCGAGGAGATCGGCATGGGCGGCGCCGGACAGCTCAAGCGCGTGGTGACCGAGGCCGTGAACGGCTACTTCGCCCCCATCCGCGAGCGCCGCGAGGAGATCGCCAAGGACATGGGCTACGTGGCGGACGTCCTGCACGAGGGCAACCGCCGCGCGCGCGAGATCGCGGCCGCGACCCTCGACGAGGTCCGCGAGGCAATGGGCATGGTGTACTAGGCGCAGCTCGCGTCTCGCAGGGGAGAAGGGGACAAGGTCCGGCGCTCGTACAGCTTCGCGCGCAAAGGGCGCGCGCTGCAGAACTCGCGGCGGACCTTGTCCCCTTCTCTCGATACGCGTGTCGGACGCCTCGACCGGGAGGCCTTACTTCAGTGTGGCGTACATCACGGCTTTGATGCTGTGGAGGCGGTTCTCGGCCTCTTCGAAGACGCGGCTGCGCGGTCCCTCGAAGACCTCGTCGGTCACCTCGAGCTCGGCAAGTCCAAACTTCTGATAGACCTCCTCGCCGATGGTGGTCTTGCGGTCGTGGAAGCTCGGCAGGCAGTGCATGAAGATCGCGTCGGGCGCTGCCTTGGCCATGAGCTCGGTGTTCACCTGATACGGCGAGAGCAGGCGGATGCGCTCACCCCAGAGGTCGGCCGACTCGCCCATGGAGACCCAGATGTCCGTGTAGATGACGCTCGCGCCGCGCGCGCCCTCCTCAACGTCAGCCGTCAGCGTAATCGTGGCGCCCGTCTCAGCGGCAATGGCGCGGCACGTCTCGACGAGCTCGGCGGAGGGCATCTGCTCGGCCGGCCCGCACGCGCAGAAGTCAATGCCCAGCTTGGCGCACACCACCATGAGTGAGTTGCCCACGTTGTTGCCCGCGTCGCCCATGAAGGTCACCTTGCGCCCGGCCATGCCGCCGCGCCCAAACTCCTCCTCCATCGTGAGGACGTCCGCGATCATCTGCGTGGGGTGAAACTCCGTGGTGAGACCGTTCCACACCGGAACGCCCGCGTACTCGGCGAGCTCCTCCACGCGCTCCTGACCAAACCCGCGGTACTCGATGCCGTCGAACATGCGCCCCAGCACGCGAGCGGTGTCCGCAATGGACTCCTTCTTGCCGATCTGGCTCGCGGAGGGGTCCAGATAGACCGCGTGCATGCCCAGGTCGGCGGCTCCCACCTCGAAGGCGCAGCGCGTGCGCGTGGACGTCTTCTCAAAGATGAGGGCGACGTTTCTGCCCTCGAGGTAGCGGTGCGGCTCGTGCGCGCGCTTCTTCTCCTTGAGCTCGGCGGAGAGGTCCAGGAGGTAGCGAATCTCCTCGGGCGTGAAGTCGAGGAGCTTGAGGAAGTTGCGTCCAGAGAGGCTCACGGCCATGTTCTTCTCCCTTCGGGTGTGCTGTAGCGCAGATTGTACCGCATGTCCCGCGTGCGCCCCGAAACCCGAAACGAACCCGACCACAGGCGGAAAGTTTCCTTTCACAACCATGACATTCGAAAGGCCGCGCCCGTGCCATAGGGGCTGCTATCATCTTAAGTTGGCAGAAAATGACGCCACACGGCGCCTTGAGACGAGAGGTGTGACACCCAATGAGCAAAGAGAGCGCGGAGAAGAAGGACAAGGACGTCAAGCCCGAAAAGCCTGAGAAGGACGAGAAGGACGCCAAGCCCGAGAAGGCCGACAAGCCCAAGGCGGAAAAGGGTTCCAACTCCGAGAAGAAGCCCGAGCGGGACTTCTCCTACACCCAGAACCGCGAGATCAGCTGGCTGCGCTTTGACGACCGCATCCTCGACGAGGCCTACGACGAGACCGTCCCGGTCTTCGAGCGCCTCAAGTTCTGCGAAATCGTGGAGTCCAACCTCGACGAGTGGTTCATGATTCGCGTGGGCGGCCTCTCCGACCTCGCCTCCCTCAAGAACCAGCCCAAGGACAACAAGTCCAACCTCACGCCCGGCGAGCAGCTCGACGCCATCTTCGAGGCGCTGCCCGCCCTCGTCGAGCGTCACGAGAAGGGCCTCGCGCAGGTTGAGGCCGCGCTTGCCGAGAAGGGCCTCGTGCGCGTCTCCCCCGCCGACTACACCGAGGGCGACCGCGCCGCCGTCCAGCGCCACTTCGAGCGCCGGCTCGCCCCGATCATCTCCCCGCTCATCGTGGACCCGCGCCACCCCTTCCCCAACCTGAGGAACGGCCGCCTCTTCGTGGCCTGCTCCCTTGACGGCAACGAGGAGACCGGTCTTCTCGGCATCATCGAGGTGCCGCGCACGGAGCAGCGCGTGGTGGCGCTCCCCTCCTCCTCGAAGGCATATCGCTACACCCTGCTCGAGGACGTGCTCGAGACCTGCCTCGACCAGTGCTTTGGCGAGTACGTGCCCAAGCGCTCCGCGGTCCTGCGCGTCACGCGCAACGCCGACATCGACCCTGACGGCGAGGGCGTGGAGGAAGAGGAGGACTACCGTCAGCACATGAAGAAGGTCCTCAAGCTCCGCCAGCGCCTCCAGCCGGTGCGCCTTGAGATTCGCGGAAAGCTCGGCAAGAAGCTCGAGGACCTCATCGCGGATGAGCTCTCGCTCGAGAACCGTCGCATCTTCCGCCTGAGCCGGCCCATCGGTCTTGGCTACGTCTACGGCCTGGAGTCCCTCATCCCCGATCACGAGCACGCCGCGTGCGTCTATCGCCGCTTTGAGCCGCAGGTCTCCCCCATGGTTGACCTCACGCTTCCCATGCGCGGCCAGGTGGAGGATCACGACGTCCTGCTCACCTATCCCTATGAGTCCATGACGCCGCTTCTGCGCCTCGTGCGCGAGGCCTCGGCCGACGACGCCTGCATCTCCATCAAGATCACCCTCTACCGCGTTGCCAAGAGCTCGCACCTCTGCGAGAGCCTCATCAGCGCCGCCGAGGCCGGCAAGGACGTCACCGTCCTCATGGAGCTGCGCGCCCGCTTTGACGAGGCCAACAACATCGCGTGGGCAGAGCGCCTCGAGGATGCCGGTTGCACCGTGATCTACGGCTCGGAGGGCTTCAAGTGCCACTCCAAGATCTGCCAGATCACCTATCACGACCACGACGGCATCAGCCGCATCACCTGCCTCGGAACGGGCAACTTCAACGAGAAGACCGCGACGCTCTACTCCGACTTCATGTTGCTCACCGCCGACGAGGGCATCGGCGCGGACGGCAACACGTTCTTCCGCAACCTCTCGCTCGGAAACCTCCGCGGCTCCTACAAGCACCTCGGCGTGGCGCCCGTTGGCCTCAAGCCCCTCGTGATGCGCGGGCTTGACCGCGAGATCTCGCGCGCCCGCGCGGGCGAGCCGGCCAAGGTCTTCCTCAAGATGAACTCCCTCACCGACCGCGACGTCATCGACAAGATCTCCGAGGCCTGCGAGGCGGGCGTCAACGTGATCATGATCGTGCGCGGCATCTGCTGCATCAAGGCGGGGGTGCCCGGCAAGACGGACGGCCTCGTCATCCGCCAGATTGCGGGCCGCTTCCTCGAGCACGCGCGCATCTACGCCTTTGGCGAGGACATGGACACCATCTACCTCTCGAGCGCGGACATGATGACGAGAAACACCGAGAGGCGCGTGGAGATTGCCTACCCCGTGCGCGACCCCGCCTGCACCGAGATCGTCCGCCACTTCATCAGGCTCCAGCTCTCCGACAACGTGAAGGCGCGCCAGCTCACCGCCGACGGCACCTGGGAGCGCATTGAGTCCGAGCCCGACGCGCCGCGCATCATCTGCCAGGAGGTGCTGCTGAAGGAGGCATACGAGAAGGCCAAGGAGGCCCTCGACGCCCGCGCCGCCGCGCGCAAGGCGGAGCGCATCGAGCCCGAGGCGGACGCCGCGCCAGCGCTTGCCACGGTCAGGGAGGCCGAGGGCGAGAAGGACGGCTACGTCGAGGTTGCGCCCGCAGCCCCGGAGGAGCAGGCCGCGCCCGCACCGGAGCCCGAGGCGGCTCCCGCACCCAAGGCCACTCCCGCGCCTGCCCCCAGGCCCGTTCCCGCCGCCCCCAAGCGCGGTCGCGTCTCTCGCGCCCTCTCGCTCTTTGGGCAGGCCTTCGGCACGCTCTTTGGCGGGGGTGACGAGTGAGCGAGGCGCGCGAGGAGCAGCTCCGCATAGAGCGCATGATCTACGGCCCCGACGCCGTGGCGCACGACGCTGCCGGCAAGACCGTCTTTGTGAGCGGGGCCGTTGCCGGGGACGTTGTCCGTGCCGTCTTTGACCGCGAGGGAGAGCGCTGGTCCCACGCGCGCTCGGTCGAGCTCGTCGAGCCCTCCCCCGACCGCGTGAGGCCCGCATGCCCCTTTGCGGGCGCCTGCGGGGGCTGCCCCTGGGCCGCGCTCTCCTACGAGGCCCAGTGCCGCGCCAAGCGCGCCGGCGTGGTCGACGCGCTCGCCCGGATCGCGCACATGGGTGACGCGCGGGCGGAGGCGCTTGTCGCACCGCTCGTCTCGCCGGGCGAGCCCTGGGGGTATCGCAACAAGGTCGAGCTCGCCGTGAGCCACGAGCGCGGGCGCGTGACGCTGGGCATGCATGGCATGGGCGAGGGTGACGTCGTGCGCGTCAAGAGCTGCATGCTGCTCGACAAGGCCCATGCGGGCGCGGTCAAGTCCGTGGCGGGCGCCCTCTCCTACCTTGCGGGCAGCCATAACCTCGACCTGGAGCGCGTGGGCATCAGGGTCTCGCGCCGCACGCGAGACGTTGAGGTTGCGCTGTGGGACCGCCCTGGAGCCTTCCCGCGCGCCCAGGTGGCCAAGGTGCTCGAGGACGCCCTGCGCCCCACCTCCGTCGTCCGCGTCATGCAGAAGGGCCCCGCAAAGGCGCGGCGCATTGCCGGCGTCGAGTGCCTCTCGGGGGCGGGCTCCTGGAGCGAGCTCGTGGGCGAGGAGCGCATGCGCGTCTCGGCCCCCTCGTTCTTCCAGGTGAACACGCGTGGGGCCGAGAAGCTCGTGGAGCTCGTCATCGACGCGCTGAACCCGCAGCCGCACGAGGAGGCCATGGACCTCTACTGCGGCGCCGGCACCTTCACGCTTCCGCTCGCCCGACGCGCCGGCTTTGTCTCGGCCGTCGAGTCCTATGGACCCGCAGTGCGCGACCTTCGCCGCAACCTCGAGACCGCGGGGCTCGACAACGTGGACCCCATCGGCGGCGACGCGGGACGCGAGTTCCCGGACACGGACGCCGACGTCATCGTGGTGGACCCGCCGCGCGCGGGCCTTGCGGAAGAAGTTGTGGCACAGCTCTCCGAGCAGCCCGCGCGAGCGATCGCATACGTGAGCTGCGACCCCGCCACGCTCGCCCGCGACCTCGCCCGCTTCGAGGAGGCGGGTGTGTTCAGCCCCGTGCGCGTGACGCCGGTTGACCTCTTCCCGCAGACCTATCACGTGGAGACGGTGACCCTGCTCGAGCGCGCGTGACGCCCGTCCCATACCAGGTTGCTATGAGGCCGTGCCTTCAAGCGAAGGTGCGGCCTTCTCATGTTTTCCGTCCCAGAGCGTCCAGGGCACGCACGTACTTCTCGCCTGTTGTCATTCTGCGCTTAACCGCGAGTCTCACCCTAAGTGTTAACCATACGTAACTACTAGGAATATATCCGCAGCTCATGACCGTTGGCCGTCATTTTGGCCTATACGAGAAAGACGGTTGCGCGCGCGGGCGGAAACGTGTAAAAACGAGAATGAAACCTGGGCGAGGGGCCCAGGCCCAGGCTAGAGAGAGGAATCATCATGAAGGCTACCGTTAACGAGGAGTGCATCGGCTGCGGTCTGTGCGAGGGCACCTGCCCGGACGTCTTCTCCATCTCCGACGACGGCGTTGCCGTTGCCATCGAGGAGGACGTTCCCGAGGACGCCGAGGATGCCGCTCAGGAGGCTGCTGACAACTGCCCCGTCTCCGCCATCGTGGTCGAGTAGGTAGTTGCGTCAACCGACGCCTTGCGGGGGCCGCACGACGGCTCCCGCTTTTTTGTATGAAGATGGCACGAGAAGGTTCGGAGGCACTCAGTGATCCTTGCTTCGCAATCCCCCCGTCGGCGCGAGCTGCTCTTGGACGCGGGCTTTGAGCTTGAGATAGTTCCCGCGGACATCGACGAGGCGCGGCTTGACGGCGAAAGCCCCACGGAGCTCGTTGGCCGCCTTGCCGAGGAGAAGGCCGAGGCGGTGCGCTCGGGGCTCACGCACGTGCCGGCAGACGGGCTTCTCGTTGCCGCCGACACCATCGTATGGATGGGAAACGAGGCGCTGGGTAAGCCGGCCGACACGGCCGACGCGGAAAAGATGCTGCACGAGCTCTCCGGGCAAACGCACCACGTCTCGACCGGCGTGTGTGCCATGAGGCTCGCGCGCAATGGCGCGTGCGCCGCTCAGACGCGCTTCGTGGAGACCACGAGCGTCACGTTCTGGGAGCTCACAGATGCCGAGATCGAGGCCTATGTGGCAACCGGGGAGCCGCTCGACAAGGCGGGCGCCTACGGCATACAGGGCGCGGGGCGGCTGCTCGTGGAGAAGATCGAGGGTGACTACTCAAACGTCGTCGGCCTTCCCGTGGCGAGGCTCGTGCGTGCGCTGGGCGCGCTCAGCGCGGGCGAGAAGGACCTCGTCGCCGAGGCCATGAGGATCGGAGGGGCACATGCCTAACGAGGGGCACATAACGAGCGTCACGCAGATTCCCGGCATCTTTGCGGGGCACGCCACCAACCTCGAGGCGGGAACCGGGTGCACCGTCATCGTGTGCCCGGCGGGGGCAACGGGGGGCGTCGACGTGCGCGGAGGTGCCCCGGCAACGCGCGAGACGGATCTCCTGCGCCCCGAGGAGACCGTTGACGTCCTCCACGCCGTGGTCCTCTCTGGCGGCAGCGCCTACGGGCTCTCGGCCTCCTGCGGCGTTGCGGAGGAGCTCGAGCGGCGTGGCTACGGCCTTGACGTTGGCGTGGCTCGCGTGCCCATCGTCTCTGGGGCGTGCCTCTTCGACCTTGCCTGCGGGGACGCGCACACGCGCCCGACCGTCGAGGACGGCCGCGCGGCCTGCGTCGCCGCGCTCGAGGGTGGCGACGCCCCCCTGGCGCGCGGAAACGTGGGTGCGGGCACCGGCTGCACCGTCGGCAAGCTCGCAGGCCCGGAGCGCGCCATGAAGTCGGGGCTCGGCGAGTGCGTGGAGCGCGCGGGAGAGCTCGTCTGCGGAGCGATCTCTGCCGTGAACGCGTGCGGTGACGTGCGCGACCCGGATACCGGCGAGAAAATCGCGGGGCTTCGGGGTGAGGACGGCGCGCTCGGCAGCAGCGTCGAGGCGCTTCTCGGCGGCTATGCGACCATGCCGCTCAGCCGCACCAACACCACCATCTCCTGCGTGGTCACCAACGCCCGTCTCACCAAGGCGCAGGCTACCAAGGTCGCCCAGATGGCAGCCGACGCCTACGCCCACGCCATCACGCCCACGCACACCACCAACGACGGCGACACGGTCTTCGTCATGGCAACCGGAGAGGTGGACGCCCCCGTCGACGTTGTGGGAGCGCTCGCCACGAGGGCCCTCGGACGCGCCATCGCCGACGGGGCCCGAAATGCCGAGTCCGCCTACGGCTACGTTGCCGCCCGCGATCTGTAGCGTCCCCCAGCGACCCGCCCCCCGCGTTAGCCGCCAGCTGCTAGCCATCAGCCGCTAGCCATCAGCCGCCATTGAGCGAGTGCGCGAAAGTCGGACTAAGTTTTTGAGAACAGTTGCATCGTCCTTCTCGCCAACTGGGAAAACGTCAGCGAGAAGGACGATGTTACCCTTACGAAACTCCGATTTTCGCGCACTGCGGGGTCATGTACTCGCAGGCCGCGCGCTCTCCCGGCCGTGAGCTCACAGGTCCGCGCGCCCGCGGGTCCGCGCGATTGCCGGGTTACGCGCTCGTCGGGGCAACCCAGACGCGACGCGCGATTGCTTGGCCTAGTTGAACTTGACCAGCTTTTGCGCGGCCTTGTAGCCGGCAAGCGTGAGGGCGCGGCCAACCGTGCCGGGCAGGTTGGTGGCGAGGCCAACCACGCCGTGGCGCGCGCGGCGATACATGCGCTTGTCGTAGGCCTTGAGCTCGCCCCAGAGCTTCTGGAGCTCGTCCATCGCGTCCGGACGATCGCTCTTCTTGGAGAAGACGGAGCAGATGGCCATGATGATCGTGAAGTAGTTCATCATGTAGCTGCGCAGCTTTGCCGAGTCGATGTCGTCGTAGACGTGATAGGCGCGCATCATGACGCGGGCCACGCGCCAGTAGTGGTCGACGCGGCTCGTGAGCACCTTGTCGTTGACGGACTGGTCCTCGCGGCCAATGAAGTAGCGATAGACGTCGACGTCAAGGTAGTAGATGCTGCGGCACTTGGGGAACGGCACGTAGGCGTAGATGTTGTCCACGTAGAAGGTGTGGGGCGGCATGTCGAGCCCGGCCTCGCGCAGCACGTCAACGCGATACGTGAGCGCGTGCATGAGCAGGTACTGCCACATCATGAAGTGACCCATGTCGTTCCAGGTGAAGACGCGACCCACGGGCAGCACGTGACGGTAGTCCACGACGTTTCGCGTGTTGTCCTCAACGTGCTCGTAGACGTAGTTGGTGATGACCAGGTCAACGTGCTCGCCCAGGCCGATGAAGTAGCGGAGCTTCTCGAGAAGCGCGCTCACGGCCTCGGCGTCCACCCAGTCGTCCGAGTCGACGTTCTTGAAGTAGACGCCGCTCGCGTTTCTCACGGCCTGCATGACCGCGGCACCGTGACCGCCGTTCTCCTGATGGATGGCGCGAATGATCGAGGGGTGGCGCTTCTCCCACTCGTCCGCCTTGGCGGGCGTGTCGTCCTTCGCCGAGCCGTCGTCAACGATGATGATCTCGACGTCCTCGGCATACCCCGTTCCCTCGAGGATGGACTCGATGCAGTGGTCCATGTACGCGGAGGAGTTGTAGCAGGGAATGCCAAAGGTGATGGTCTTCTTCATGTCGGTCCTTCTGCGGCATGGCCGCGGTTCTTCTCGGCATGCGTAAAGCGGGCCCCGTCACCGGGGCCCGCCGAACGGCGCCTTAGTTGTGCTGGGAGATGATCTCGTCGGAGAGGTCAAGTGCGGAGGCAACCACGCCGTCCATGTCGTAATAGCGATACTCGGCAAGGCGGCCGACGCAGTGGAAGTTGACGAGGCCGCTCACGCGCTCGCGGTAGCGACGGTAGAGCTCGAGGTTCTCGTCCTCCAGGATCGCGTAGTAGGGCGTCTCGCCGGAGCCGGGCGTGTAGGCCTTGGAGTACTCGCGCATGATGGTGGTCTTGCCCGGGACCACCTGGCCGGTCATGTTCTTGAACTCGGTGATGCGCGTGAAGTCCTCGCTCGTGGTGTAGTTGACGGTTCCCACGGGCTGGAACTGGTCCATGTCGAGCGTCTCGAACTCCATGTCGAGCGTGCGGTACGGAAGCGCGCCGAGGTCAAGGCCAAAGAGCTCGTCAAGCGGGCCGGTGTAGATGATCTCGCCGCCATAGGGGCGCCCGCAGACGGTGACGCTCTTCTCGGAGACCTTGAGGATGTCGCGCGCGTCCACGCCGAGAAGGACGTCGATGCAGTCGTGATCGAGCATGTGCTCGAAGAGCGCCGTATAGCCCTCGGCCGGCATGCCCTGGAACGGGGCGCCGGGGAAGTAGCGGTCGTCATCGCCCACGAAGACGGGCACGCGACCGGTGATCGAGGGATCGATCTGGTCGGGCGTCTGGCCCCACTGCTTCATCGTGTAGTAGAGGAAGACGTTCTCGAAGACGTAGTCGGCCACCTCGACGAGCTCGGGGTCGTTCTTCTCGCGAAGCTCCATGATGGGCACCTTCTTGTTCTCGCCAAAGGTGGCCACGAGCTTCTGGTAGAGCTTCTCGCCCTTCTCGTCCCCAAAGGCGAGCTTGAGCGACTGGTGGTTGAAGGGCACCGGCATGAGCGTGCCGTGGATGTTGGCGAGGACCTTGTGCTGGTAGTCGGTCCACTCGGTGAAGCGCGAGAGGAACTCGTTCACGCGCTCGTTCACGGTGTGGTAGATGTGCGGGCCGTACTTGTGGACCAGGATGCCGGCATCGTCGACGTAATCGTAGGCGTTGCCCGCGATGTGATCGCGGCGCTCGAGCACGCAAACCTTGAACCCGCACGACTCGACGAGGCGCCGCGCGCAGACCGCTCCGGCGTAACCGGCACCAACGATGATGGCGTCGTAGGAGTCGGGCGAGAAGCCCGCGGGCAGACCGTTCTGGATACCCATAAGAATCCTCTCAGATAACTCAGGCCGCCCCCTTTTGGGGCTGGCGAGAAGGACGAGCGCGCTCGCCCAATCGTCCGCATGATTTTAGCACCCCAACCCTATAATGGATTTCGACACGCCCGCTTGCCGCCATCCTGTACACAATTGCGGCGCGAGCGCACAGGAAAAACGGGATTTTGTGAAGGAGCGCACATGAGCGAGTTTCTTGACCGCATGAAGGCGGCCGCCAAGGCCTACAAGAAGACGATCGTCCTGCCGGAGGGCGAGGACCCGCGCACCCTCGAGGCTGCGCGCGCGATCGTGGCCGAGGACCTGGCCAACCTCGTCATCCTGGGCGACCCGGCGAAGATCGACGTCGAGGGCGTGACCGTCATCGACCCGACCTCCCCCACCGCCCCCAAGCACGAGGCCTACGCGCAGAAGTTCGCCGAGCTCCGCGCCAAGAAGGGCGTCACCATCGAGCAGGCGCGTGCCCAGATGATGGACGCCACCTACTACGGCACCATGATGGTCAAGATGGGCGACGCCGACGGCCTGGTCTCCGGCGCCTGCCACTCCACCGCCAACACGCTGCGCCCGGCGCTCCAGATCCTGAAGACCGCCCCGGGCACCAAGCTCGTCTCGGCCTTCATGGTCATGTGCACCCAGACGCCGCAGTTTGGCGCCAACGGCACGTTCGTCTTCGCCGACTGCGGCCTCAACATCGACCCGACCTCCGACGAGCTCTCCGAGATCGCCATCGCCTCCGCGAACTCCTTCGCCACCTTCATGGACGACGTTGAGCCCAAGGTTGCCATGCTCTCCTACTCCACGATGGGTTCCGCCGGCGGCGACACCGCCAAGAAGGTCCAGGAGGCCACCAAGTTTGCCAAGGAGAAGGCGCCCGAGCTCGCCATCGACGGCGACCTGCAGCTCGACGCCGCCATCGTCCCCGAGGTCGCCGCTCTCAAGGCCCCCGAGAGCACGGTCGCGGGCCACGCCAACGTGCTCGTCTTCCCCAACCTCGAGACCGGCAACATCGGCTACAAGCTCGTCCAGCGCTTCGGCAACGCCGAGGCCTACGGCCCCATTCTCCAGGGCATCGCCAAGCCGGTGAACGACCTCTCCCGTGGCTGCTCCGCCGATGACATCGTGGGCGTTGTCGCCATCACCGCCGTCCAGGCCCAGATGGCCGAGTAGGACGTCTTACGAGCAAGAGACCCGCCCCTTAGACTCGTGTGGGCCCGGCGCCATTAGCGGCGCCGGGCCATTTTCGTAGGGACATTCCGCGTGCGTTGCATGCGCCTGCGGCGTCACCTACAAGTCGCGACCATCCTCCACCTCGGCGCGGATGGCCCAGGTCTCCCCCGGAGCAACCTCGGCATCAAAGACACAGTTGAGCCCGTTTCTCATGGCAAGGTCAACGAGGCGCCTGTCAAGCGTGAAGAGCGTGGCGGCGTTTCTTCTCGCCAGCACGAAGTAGAACATGTCGTAGCTTGAGTGCTGCAGGCGAAGGGACTCAAAAAGAGCCTCTTGAGCAAGGTCTTTCATCGGAACCAGCTCATCAATGAGAGATATTGCACGAGACAACGCCTCGGAAGCCTCACGCACTCCAAGCTTTCCTCCCCGCACAAGCTTCTGAAGCACATGAGCAACTTCCGAAAGGTAGAGCTCGGGTGCTAACGTACGCTCACCGCAATACATGAGGGAGTGAAACTTCTCACCTTCCGGCCAGCCGAGGGAAAGGGCGCACCCGGCACTAGCATCCAAGATAATCAAGGCGCTCCTCCCTTGCCTGATGGATGATCTCCACGACGCTCGGGAAATCCTCTGGAAGCTCAATCTTGGGCATGGCATCGATCTCGGCAAAGAGCGCCTTGCGCTTGGCTATTCTCGCCTGTCGCTCTTCCTCCTCTGTGAGCCTGCGCGGCTCGGGCGCGGGAGGAACAAGGCGCAGGTGCTCCTCGATCGCAACGGTTGCCTGCTGCGCCATGCTACGGTGCTCGCGCTCCGCCCGCAGCTTGAGCGCATCATAGGTCCCCTGTGGCAGCTCCCTGATCTGCAGTGCCGGCATGGCCTCTCCTCTCTCTGATGCACTTTGCATGCAGTATACATCATTCAGGAAACATGCTGGCGAGAAGGGCGGTGCTCCTTGAGCGTGGAGCGCCGCCCACACACAGATGAGGACGCAATGCGACAGTTCTTGTCGTCAAAGTGTCGCGAAGGGTCCCCACCACCCACAGACGAGGACGCAATGCGACAGTCTGAGCGCTCAAAGTGTCGCGAAGCGTCCCCACGCTACATAAGCGTGGACCCCAGGCGACACTATCGAATACGAAAAGGTCGCCTGGGGTCCACACGTCCGGACAGGAATGAAATTGGGCTACGTTACCCCATGATGGGATGCGGGCCAGCCGCACGAACCTCGGGGGCCATTGTCTTGAGGCGCTTCTCGGCGTTCTCGACGAACATCTTGGCGAGCTTCTCGGCCATCTCGTCGTAGGCGGCGCGGTCCTCCCAGGTGTTGCGCGCGTTGAGGAGCTCGGAGGGCACGCCCGGGCAGGTGGTGGGCACGTCGAGGTTGAAGCGCTCGTCGTGCACGAACTCGGAGTCGTCGATGATGCCAGACTGGGCGGCCTCGACCATCTTGCGCGTGTAGGCGAGCTTCATGCGCTTGCCGGTGCCGTAGGGGCCGCCGGTCCAGCCGGTGTTGATGAGGTAGACGCGCACGCCGCCGGCGTCGATCTTCTCGCCGAGCATCTGGGCGTAGACGTTGGGGTCAAGCGGCATGAACGGCTCGCCAAAGAGCGAGGAGAACGTGGGCTGGGGCTCCTTGATACCGCGCTCGGTGCCGGCGACCTTGGAGGTGAAGCCGGTCATGAAGTGGTACATGGCGGCGTCACGGTCGAGCTTGGAGATCGGGGGCAGCACGCCAAAGGCATCGGCGGTGAGGAAGATCACGACGTCAGGGGTACGCTTGGCGCGGCCCTTCTTGACGGCGCCGGGGACAAACTCAACCGGGTAGGCAACGCGGCCGTTCTCAGTGAGAGAGGTGTCAAAGTAGTCCGCCTCGCGGGTGTCCTCGTCGATGACCACGTTCTCGCACATGGAGCCAAAGCGGATGGCGTTCCAGATCTGCGGCTCAGTCTCGGGCGTGATGTCGATGGTCTTGGCGTAGCAGCCGCCCTCGATGTTGAAGACGCGGTCCTCGGCCCAGCCGTGCTCGTCGTCGCCGATGAGCAGGCGTCCCTCGGCAGCAGAGAGCGTGGTCTTGCCCGTGCCGGAGAGGCCAAAGAAGACCGTTGTGCCGTGGGAGGTGGGGTTCATGTTGCAGGAGCAGTGCATGGTGAGCACGTGGTCCTCAACGGGGAGCAGGTAGTTCATGACCGAGAAGATCGACTTCTTGATCTCGCCGGAGTACTGGGTGCCCACGACGAGGATCATGCGCTCCTGGAAGTTGATGAGGACGGCGGCCTCGGAGTGGGTGCCGTAGACCTCGGGGTCGAGCTTGAGCGTGGGGGCCGCCATCACCACGAAGTCAGCCTCGCCAAAGTTGCGGAGCTCGTTCTGGGTGGGGCGAACGAGCATCTGGTGAACGAAGAGCGCCTGGCTCGCGAGCTCGCAGATGGCGCAGATCTTACGGGAGTAGCGGCGGTCGGCACCGGCGAGGCCGTGCACCACGAAGAGGCGACGCTCGGAGAGGTGGCCGATGACCTCGGCCTTGATCTTCTGGTAGTTCTCCTCGGAGAAGGGCACGTTCACGTTGCCCCAGGCAATCTTGTCGTGGACGTCGGGCGTGTCAACGATGAAGCGGTCCTTGGGAGAGCGGCCGGTATACTGGCCGGTGATGACAGAGAGGGAGCCGGTGCTCGTGAGCTCGCCCTCGCCGCGCTCGACAGCCGTCTCGATGAGAACCGCTGGAGAGGCGTCCATGACGGTCTTCTCCTCGGTGTGGGCAATGCCGTAGCGCAAAAGCTCCTCGATGATCATGCGTTCCTCCTTGGCACAGGCGGCGCTCGCCGCCGATTGTTGGCGCATCTTCGCGGGTCATCTGCCACGCACGGGGCAAATCGGCCTCGCCCATTATGCCACAGATACCCTTTTGCCGCGCCATTTGCCCCATTCGGCAAGGTGCTCGCAACAAACACACGACAAAAAGATAGAGTTTTGAGAGATAGAGTGAGAAAGGAGAACAACATGGGAACGCTCACGACCATTTCCTCGGGAAACGTCTCGGCTCAGATTGACGCCACCGGCGCGCAGCTCATGAGCCTCAAGCTCGGAGAGGGCGAGTATCTCTGGCAGGGCGACGAGCGCTTCTGGCCGCGCCGCGCCCCCGTGCTCTTCCCTATCGTCGGCGTGCTGCGCAACGGCTTTGCCACGAGTGCCCAGGGCGAGGTGCACCTCGAGCGCCACGGCATCGCGCGCCTCTACGACCACGCCATCGTCGAGCAGACGCCCTCGAGCGTGACCTACGAGCTCGTCTCATCCGACGAGACACGCGCCGCCTACCCCTTCGACTTCCGCCTCAACATGACGTATGCCGTCGACGGCGAGAAGCTCGTGCAGACGTTCTCCGTGACCAACACGGGCGAGGTTGACCTGCCGTTCACCTTTGGCGGTCACCCGGCGTTCAACGTCCCGGTCCCCGGCTGCGAGGGCGAGTCCTTCTCGGACTACGAGCTCGTCTTCCCCGAGAAGTGGACGGCCGTGGTTCCCACGATCGACGAGACGGGCATGCACGACTTCTCGTCGCCGCACGAGCTCTTCCGCGACTCCGACCGCATGGCACTCTCCCACGAGCTCATCGAGCGCCTGCTCACCGTCGTCTTTGTCGACGTGCCCGGAAGCGACGTCACGCTCGTTGGCCCCTCCGGCCACGGCGTGGAGGTCTCCTTCGACGGCTTTGGCTTCCTCGGCGTGTGGACCGCGTCGAGCGACGCCCCCTTCGTCGCCATCGAGCCGTGGGTTGGCTGCGCCACCGCCTACGACGAGTCCGACGTCTTTGAGGAGAAGCGCGGCACCATCGTGCTCGCCCCTGGAGAGACCTGCGAGAAGTCCTTCTCGATGAGGCCCTTCTAGTGGGGGAATTCATAAGGCGGGCGTGCGAGAAGGACCTCGACGCCGTCATGGACATCTATGATGCCGCCCGCGTCTTCATGCGTGAGACGGGCAACCTCACGCAATGGGCGGGCGGCTACCCAAGCCGCGCGCACGCCGAGCGCGACCTCGCGAACGGCTGGCTCTGGGTCTATGACGAGGGCGAGGGACCCATCGCGTGCATGAGCGTGATGCCGGGACCGGACCGCACTTATGCGTCGATATCAGGAAAGCCCTGGCTGGACGATGAGCCCTACTGGGTCATGCATCGACTCGCCTGCGCACGGCCGGGACACGGGGTCGGTGCCGCCATGCTCTCGTTTCTCTGCGAGGAGCACGACAACGTGCGCGCGGACACCCACGAGGACAACGTTCCCATGCAGCGAGCCCTCGAGCGCGCCGGCTTTGAGCGCTGCGGCACCATCATCTGTGACGACGGAACGCCGAGAATCGCGTATCACTTCGTACGGCACGCCTGACGGGCAGGGGGGGGGCAACCCGTCCCCCTTGCCCGTCAGCGGCAGGCGTCGATGAAGCTCTTCCAGAGGTTGAAGTCGGTCTCGAGCATGCGCCACGTGTACTCGGGATGCCACTGCACGCCAATGCAGAAGCGCTTCTCGGGTACCTCGATGGCCTCCGGAACGCCGTCGGTGGCGCGGGCGACGAGGCGCACCCCCTCGCCCAGCGCACTCACGCAGCAGTGGTGCGCGGAGTTCACCTGGGCAACGGAAACACCCCCGAGCGCACACTGTAGGCGCGAGCCCTCCTCCACCTCCACCGGATGTGCGGGCCCGTTGAGAATCCCCACGTGTCGCCACTGGGCCATGCCCTCGGGGGCGCCAAGGCTGGGAACGTCGGTGCAAAGCGCGCCTCCCAGAGCAACGTTCAGGAGCTGCGTGCCGCGACAGGTGGTAAACAGCGGGACGTCCGCCTCAAGCGCACGCCTCACCAGCGGAAACTCGAAGGCGTCCCGCTGCTCGCAGAGGAGGCCGGCGTCATAGGGCATGGTGCTCCCCCACCGGGCCGGGTTGACGTCCGGGCCGCCCGGGATGGCAACGCCGTCCGCCATGCCCACGTACTCGTCGATGATGTCCTCGTCCGTCGTGAGCGACATCGTGAGCGGCAGGCCCCCGGCAGCGAGAATCGCATCCACGAAGCAGTCCGCGATGGCCTCGAGCGGGGCAATCCGCTCCTCGCCGCGCATGGTCTCGGGCATCAAGCGCGGGGCGATGAGAATGACCGGTCTTCTCGCCATGGCTAGTGCCCCTTGATCGAGTCGAGGAAGTCCCTCGCGCGCTGGCTCTTGGGATGGTCGAAGAACTCGTCGGGCGAGCCCTCCTCAACAATCTGCCCATCGGCCATGAAGACCACACGGTCCGCGACGCGCCTCGCGAAGTTCATCTCGTGCGTGACCACAACCATCGTCATGCCACCGCGGGCGAGCTCCACCATGACGTCGAGGACCTCGTTGATCATCTCGGGGTCGAGCGCGCTCGTCGGCTCGTCGAACATCATCGCCTTGGGGCGCATGGCAAGCGAGCGGGCGATCGCGGCGCGCTGCTGCTGGCCTCCGGAGAGCTGGGCGGGAACCTTGTGCGCCTGCTCCGCCACGCCCACGCGGGCGAGAAGCTCCATCGCTCGCTTCTCGGCCTCCTCCTTGGAGACGCCCAGGACCTCGCGCGGGCCGAGCGTCACGTTGTCGAGGATGCTCATGTGCGCGAAGAGGTTGAACTGTTGGAAGACCATCCCGAGCTCGGCGCGCATACGCGTGAGGTCGCGGCCTTCCTGCGGCAGGGGCTCGCCCTCGATGAGAATCTCTCCCGAGTCAATGGTCTCGAGGCGGTTGATGGTGCGGCACATCGTTGACTTTCCCGAGCCGGAGGGCCCAATGACCACCACGACCTCGCCCTTCTTAACCTTGAGGTTGACGTCGCGCAATACGTGGAGCTCGCCGTAGTGCTTGTCCACATGGCGCAGCTCGATTACGGGCACAGCACCCTCGGTCTTCTCGGCACTTGCGTCTGACATGGCTCTCCGTCCTAGCGAATGATCTTGGCTCCGGTCCTGCGGGAGACGTAGACCGCAGCCTTGTTGATGGCAAAGTTGATGAGTATGTAGATGACGGCAATGACGAGGTACATCGAGACGAGCGCGTCATAGCTCGTGATGAGCACGCGCGCGTTCTGCATGAGGTCGGGAAAGCTCACCACATACGCCACCGTGGTGTCCTTGACCACAACGACGAGCTGCGCGATGAGCGACGGGATAACGTAGCGAACAGCCTGGGGCAGCACGATCTTTCTCATGGTCTTGGCCGGTGAGAGGCCAATGGAGAGCGCGGCCTCAACCTGGCCTTTGGGCACGGCGTTAACACCCGCTCGAAAGACCTCGGCGAGCACGCCCGATGCCGCAAGAGCAACGGGCAGCGTGAGCATCCAGAAGGAGGGCACCTTGAGCCCCAGCTGAGCGGGCACAAAGAAAAAGAAGTAGATCAGAAGCAGGCTCGGGACGCCGCGAAAGAAGTCCGTCACCACGCGGCACAGCGCCGCAAGCGCCTTGACCCCGCTCGTTCGGCCCAGCATGAGCAGAAGCCCCAAGACGAGCGCGATGGCACCCGCGGTGAGGGCAACGGAGACCGTGCCGAGAAGCCCCTGGCCGAGGAAGCGCCACGTGGTCCACTGCAGGAAGAGCGACCAGTACCGCGGCGCGAGCTGACCCGTGACGTAGAACTGCCTGATCACGGCAGCAATGCCGAGAAGCACGAGCAGCGCCGTGATGGCAGTGCCAATGCGAACCCGGCGGCGGGTCCTGGGGCCCGGAGCCTCATAGAGGGCGTCTCGCATGGAGAGTGTGGATGGTGCGCTCATCGGATGATCCTCACCCTCCTGTCAACGCGGTTGCCGACAAACGATATGACAAACGCGCTCGCCGCGTAGCAGAGCGCGGAGATGAGAAACGTGAGGATGCCCCCGGTCTCGCGCGTGTTGATGTAGGAGACCACGCCCGTGAGCTCCTGCGGGTTGAGCGGGACCTGGGAGCCGAGGGCCGTGGTGAGCATGACGGCGATGAGCAGGTTGGTCATGGGGAGCACGGTGGTCCTCAGCGCCTGGGGAATCACGATTCTGCGGATGATCTGCGTGAAGGAGAGGCCGAGCGAGCGCGCGGCCTCGATCTGCCCTACGCCAATGGTGTTGATGCCGCTCATGAAGTTCTCGGAGCCAAAGGCCGACCCCAGAAGGATGGTGGTCACGATGACGCAGGTACGCCAGTCGAGCACGATTCGCAGCTCCGGGAGGGCGTAGGCAACGATGATGAGCAGCGCCACGCCGGGGATGTTGCGAAAGACCTGCACGTAGAGGTCGCCCACCAGACGAAGCGGCCGATACGGCGAGACGCGCGCCACCGTGACGAGCACCGCGAGCGCCATCACAAAGATGAATGACACCGCGGTCATAGACCATGTGGCGAGAAGTCCCTGCAGGTACTTGTCGCCATATGACGCGATAAGCTCAGAAAGACCCATCCAGCCTCCTCAGAATGCAAAAAAGGGCGCGTCCCCTCCTCGCATCACGCACCGATGGCAGGCGGGTTGGGGGCAGCGTCAATGCCGGCGCGGTCACCTATGCAGAGCTGCCAGAGCTCCTCCCACAGCCCCTCGTCCTCGACGCGCTGGAGCCACGCGTTCACGAAGTCCACGCCGTCGGAATCGAGCGGAAGGCCGATGCCGTAGGCGTCCACCGGGCCAAACTCCTCGCCCGCGAGGCGATAGCGGCCGGGGTTGCGCGTCATGTTGCCCATCTGCATGGAGGTGTCGATCACATAGGCGTCAACACGGCCCTGCTCGAGCGCGCTTCTCGCCTCCTCGTCCGTAGCAAACTCCTGAATGACGGCATCAGGCGCATACTCCTCGAGAATGCTCGGTCCCGTGGAGCTGGACTGGGCGGCAACGTTCTTGCCCGCAAGGTCGTCGACGGAGTTGATGGTGTCGTTGTCCGCCATCACGAGGATGGACTGCTGTGTGGTGTAGTACGGCCCGGCAAAGGAGATGACCTTCTTGCGATCGTCGTTGATCGAGTAGGTGGCAAAGACGGCATCGACGGTGTCGTTCTGGAGCACGGACTCACGGGTGTTGGACGTTACCTGCGTGAGCTCATAGGCGTTCTCGTCACCAAGGATGTAGCGCGCAAGCAGCTGGAAGAGGCCGGCGTCAAAGCCGCGGGTGGCACCGTCCTTCTCGTTGAGGAGGCAGAAGAGCAGGGACGTCTGCACGCCACCAACGCGAAGCGTGCCCGCCTCCTTGACCTTGGTTGCCCATGCGGAGGCAGCAACCTCCTCATCAGCGGCAACGGGTCCGGTGGCGAGAAGGGCGTCGTACGCCTCGGCATCGAGCTGGGCCTCCTCGGGGGTCTCCTCGCCCTCGGGCGTGGGAGCGGGAGCATCGTCGCAGGCGGCGAGTCCGAAGGTTGCAAGGGCGGCGGCGCCAAAGCCGAGGGCCTGGCGACGGCTGAGCATAAGATCGTTGAGGGACATGGGTCATCCTTTCATCGGGGTCCCACATTCACATTTTCTAATTGTACCCGTCGCGCTAGGAATTAATCCGCCTCGAAACTAAGCGCTAACGGGGCACGGCTATCGGCTGGAGACGGGCCGACAGCCAAAGACATGGCTGACAACCACGACAACCTGCGGTCCCGATAGGTGTATTCTCGCCGGAATGCACCTAACGCCGCTTTTCCGTAAGCTCCATACACCTAACGCGCTTTTGTCGCCCGCCCGCATACACCTAACGAATGCACCTAACGAATGGCACGCATCCGCGCATCACAACCACGCGCGGGCAGGTGATGTTTGTCACGCGAACCGCACACGGGCACAGACTAACGCCTATCAAAAAAGGCCCGACCGTAAGGCCGGGCCAAAGGCAATCCCATTAAGGGGGCGATTAGCCGAGAAGCTCTTCGACGTCGAGGGCGATCATGTACTCCTCGTTGGTGGGGACCACCATCACGGTGATGGCGGAATCCGGCGTGGAGATCACGCGCGGCTCGTCGGAGCGCGGAGCGTTCTTCTCGGCATCGATCTTGACGCCCATCCAGCCGAGCAGCTCGCAGATGCCGGCGCGGATCTCGGGCGCGTTCTCGCCGATGC
>CASEGE010000151.1 GCA_949287335.1 uncultured Olsenella sp.
CGCGACCCTCCAACGGCGGCATACCCTAAGCGCTCGCGGCCCGCGACCCTCCAACGGCGGCATACCCTAAGCGCTTGCGGCCCGCGGCCCTCCAACGGCGGCATATCCTAAGCGCCTGCTTCCCGCGGCCCTCCAACGGCGAGAAATACTAAGCGCCCGCATCCCGCTGCCATCCAATCGCGGAAATCTCTAAGCGCCCGCGCCCTCGTCGCGCGGCAAGCCGTTCTTCTCGGGGAAGCTACGGGCGGAGCCCCGGCTGCCCACACCGCCACACCGCCGCACCGCCACACCGTCACCCCGCCTCTGTGCGCGCTCCCGTATACTGGGAAGAAGGCGAGAAGGGAGCAGCAATGAGCGACGAGACCGGTCAGCGGATGCGCGTGGCGGAGGCTGCCGAGCGCGTGCCCGACGTCGTGGTGATCACGGGCATGAGCGGCTCGGGGCGCACACAGGCCCTGCACGTCTTTGAGGACATGGGGTACTACTGCATCGACAACCTCCCGCCGCGCCTGCTCCTGCAGCTCTCGGAGCTCGTGGGCATCAACACCGGAGTCGGTCGCCACCTGGCCGTCACCTGCGACCTGCGCAGCCAGGGCCTCTTCGACGAGTTTGCCGACTCCATCACCCAGCTCCGCGAGCACGAGATCTCCTGCCGCGTGGTGTTTCTCGACACCTCCGACGAGGTGCTCATGCGTCGCTACGACGAGAACCGTCGCCGCCATCCGCTCGCCATGCCGGGCGAGTCCATCGACAGGACCATCGCCCGCGAGCGCACCCAGCTCGGGGCCATTCGCGAGGCCGCGGACCTCGTGATAGACACGAGCCGCCTGCGCACGCGCGACCTGCGCGCCCGCCTGCGCCGCGCCTTCTCAGAGCTCACCGACCAGCAGCTCATGGAGGTATCCGTCTTCTCCTTTGGCTTCAAGCACGGCATGCCGGTCGAGGCCGATCTGATGATCGACGTGCGCTTTCTGCCCAATCCCTTCTACGATCCCGTCATGCGCACGCTTACGGGCAAGGACCAGCTCGTGTCGGACTTCGTGCTCAAGAACCCCACCACCGAGAAGTTCATGGACGCATGGCAGCGCCTGCTCGACGTTGCCATGCCGGGCTACGTCGCCGAGGGCAAGAGCCACCTGTCGATCGCCGTGGGCTGCACGGGCGGCCAGCACAGGAGCGTTGCCATCGCGGATGCCACGGCGACCTACCTCGAGAAGTGCGGCTATCACGTGAGCGTCTCCCACCGCGACCTCGCCCTCGCCAACGTGAGGACGAGCTAGCATGTCGTTTACCGCAGAGGTGAAAGACGAGCTCTCCCGCATCGACGCCCCCACGCGCGCCGCGGAGCTCGCGCAGCTCTCCGCTCTCGTACGCATCTGCGGGACGCTCTCGTTCCGCGGGTCTGGCCGCTACTCCATCCGCGTGGCAACCGAGACGGGCGCCGTGGCGCGCACCGTGATCAAGCTCACGCACAAGCTCTTCGACCTCGAGACCTCGCTCACCGTGCGCCGCTCGGTGCTGCACAAGACGCGCAACTACCTCATCGAGATCCCGGAGCAGGAGGGGCTCGACGAGAACCTCGTGCGGCTCGGGATCCTCGTTCCCGGGCGCGGCCTCGCGTCGGGCGTGCCCACGAGCCTCGTCTCAACGCGGCCCGCTGCCGAGGCGTACGTGCGGGGGGCCTTCATGGCGGGCGGCTTCATCGCGGACCCGCGCGGTGACTTCCATCTCGAGATTGCGGTGACGGGGGAGGAGTACGCGAACGACCTCGTGAGGCTCGCGGCGCTTCTCGGCGCCCAGGCGCGTCTCAACCGGAGGCGCGGCGCCTTTGCCGTCTACCTCAAGAGCTATGACGACGTGAGCGTGCTGCTCAGGGCGATGGGAGCACGGAGAATGGCCCGCTTCGTTGAGGTCGCCCGAGCAAAGAAGTCCGTGAAGAACGACGTCAACCGCCGGGTCAACGCCGAGATGGCGAACCAGGCGCGTTCCACGGGGGCCGCCGCGGAGCAGCTCGAGCTCATCGAGCGTGCCGAGAAGACCCTGGGCCTGGCAACGCTCCCGCCCGCCCTGCGCGAGTTCTGCCGCCTGCGCCGCGAGAGCCCCGAGCTCTCCCTCGCCGCCCTGGGCGAGTTGCTCGACCCGCCGGCGTCGAAGTCAGCCATGTACCATCGCGTGCTCAGGCTTCAGGAGCTTGTTGACGGCGCGTCCGCGGCAACGGGGGCCGAGAGGGGACGTAGCGCGGCAACCCCCGACGTCCCGGATGACGAGAACAATCTCACGTCGACCGGGGAAATCTGAGCGCCCACGGCTTAAATCCAACCGTCGTTCAGATTGCGGGTCTCCGTCGTCCGCTCGTGGGGTACACTATCGTGTGGTTAGGGCATCGTGCCCGTCTGCTTTGGTTCGCTGGGGGAGGTCCCCGGCGGCACCGTGAAAGGAGAAAGCATGGCAGTAAAGGTTGCTATCAACGGCTTTGGTCGCATCGGCCGTCTGGCTTTCCGTCAGATGTTCGGTCACGAGGGCTCCGAGATCGTCGCCATCAACGACCTCACCTCCCCGGACATGCTCGCGTACCTCCTGAAGTACGACTCCACGCAGGGCAACTACGGCCGCGATCACGAGGTCACCTCCACTGAGGACGCCATCGTCGTCGACGGCAAGGAGATCAAGATCTACAAGGAGGCCAACGCCGCCGACCTGCCCTGGGGCGAGCTCGACGTCGACGTCGTCCTCGAGTGCACCGGCTTCTACACCTCCAAGGCCAAGGCCCAGGCTCACATCGACGCCGGCGCCAAGAAGGTCGTCATCTCCGCTCCCGCGGGCAACGACCTCCCCACGATCGTCTACAACGTCAACCACGAGACGCTGACCGCCGATGACAACATCATCTCCGCGGCCTCCTGCACCACCAACTGCCTCGCCCCGATGGCCAAGGGCCTCAACGACTTCGCCCCCATCGTCTCCGGCATCATGACCACCATCCACGCCTTCACCGGCGACCAGATGACCCTCGACGGCCCGCAGCGCAAGGGTGACAAGCGTCGCTCCCGCGCGGCCTCCGAGAACATCGTCCCCAACTCCACCGGTGCCGCCAAGGCCATCGGCCTGGTCCTTCCGGAGCTCAACGGCAAGCTGATCGGTGCCGCCCAGCGCGTCCCGACGCCCACCGGCTCCCTCACCAACCTCTACGCCGTGGTCGACAAGGTCGTCACCAAGGACGAGGTCAACGCTGCCATGAAGGCCTACGCCGAGACCATCCCCGACACCTTCGGCTACGTCACCGACGAGATCGTCTCCCGCGACATCATCGGCGAGACCCACGGCTCCATCTTCGACGCCACCCAGACCATGTGCTCTGACCTCGGCAACGGCCAGACCCTCGTCCAGGTCGTCTCTTGGTACGACAACGAGAACTCCTACACCTCTCAGATGGTCCGCACCATCAAGTACTTCGAGAAGTTCGTCGCGTAGTTCTCGCTTCGCATCAGCTTTTCGCAAGGGGTGCGGTCGCAGCTCACAGGGCCGCGGCCGTGCCCCTCTTTCGTAGGAACCCGTCAAAGGAGTGAACATGGCCTTCACCAAGAAGACCGTCCGCGACGCCGACGTCGCGGGCAAGCGCGTGCTCATGCGCGTCGACTTCAACGTGCCCCTGAAGGACGGCGTCGTGACCGACGACACCCGCGTTCGCGCCGCCATCCCCACCATCGAGTACCTCAAGGACAAGGGCGCCAAGATCATCCTCATGAGCCACCTCGGTCGCCCCAAGGGCGACGGCCCCGAGCCCCAGTTCTCCCTCAAGCCGGCTGCCGACAAGCTCGCCGAGCTCACCGGCTATGACGTGAAGTTCGTCGATGACACCTACGGCGAGAAGGCCAAGGCCGCCGTCGACGCCCTCCAGGACGGCGAGATCCTCGTCCTCGAGAACGTCCGCTTCGACAAGCGCGAGAAGAAGAACGACCCCGAGATCGCCAAGACCCTCGCCTCCTACGGCGACATCTTCGTCCTCGACGCCTTCGGCACCGCTCACCGCGCCCAGGGCTCCGTCGTCGGCCCCGCTGCCTACCTGCCCGCCTATGCCGGCTTCCTGCTCGAGAAGGAGGTCGACACCCTGACCTCCATCTTCGCCGAGCCCGAGCGTCCCTTCGTCGCCATCGTCGGCGGCTCCAAGGTGTCCTCCAAGATCGGCGTCCTCGATCACCTGATCGACTCCGCTGATACCCTCATCATCGGCGGCGGCATGGCATACACCTTCTTCCTCGCCCAGGGCATGAGCGTTGGCATGTCCCTCAAGGAGGAGGACTGGGTCGAGCGCGCCGGCGAGATGCTGAAGAAGGCCGAGGAGAAGGGCGTCAAGATCCTCCTCCCGATCGACAACCGCGTCGCCGACCACTTTGGCGAGGACGCCGTGCCGGAGGTCGTTGCCTCCGACGCCATCCCCGACGACCGTGAGGGCATGGACATCGGCCCCGAGACCGAGAAGCTCTACGCCGACGCCGTCAAGGCCGCCAAGACCGTCTTCTGGAACGGCCCGATGGGCGTCTTCGAGTTCGACAACTTCGCCCACGGCACCGAGGCCGTCGCCCGCGCCATCGCGGACTCCGACTGCACCTCGATCATCGGCGGCGGCGACTCTGTCGCGGCCATCAACAAGTTCGGCCTGGCCGACAAGATGAGCTGGATCTCCACCGGCGGTGGCGCTTCCATGGAGCTCGTCGAGGGCAAGGCCCTTCCCGGAGTGGAGGCGCTTCTCGATGCGTAAGAGGATGATCGCTGGCAACTGGAAGATGAACAAGACCTACAGCGAGGGCGTCGTCCTCGCCCAGGGCCTTGCCGACGAGCTCAAGGACGGCACCGGCGACGTCGACGTCGTCGTCTGCCCGCCCGCCGTCGACCTCAAGGGCGTCTCCGAGGTCATCGAGCAGACGAGCGCCCCGTTCGCGCTCGGCGCCCAGAACGTCTACTGGGAGGAGTCCGGCGCCTATACCGGCGAGACCGCTCCCAACATGCTCGAGGCCGTGGGTGCCACCCACTGCATCATCGGCCACTCCGAGCGCCGCGACTACTTCGGCGAGACGGACGAGGACGTGAACAAGAAGGCCAAGGCCCTCATGGCTCACGGCATCGTCCCCATCTCCTGCTGCGGCGAGTCCCTCGAGATCCGCGAGGCCGGCAAGCACGTTGAGTTTGTCGTCGACCAGATCAAGAAGGACACCGAGGGCCTCGAGATTACCGACCCCTCCAAGTACGTGATCGCCTACGAGCCCATCTGGGCCATAGGCACCGGCAAGACCGCCACGGCCGATGACGCCCAGGAGGTCTGCGGCGCCATTCGCGCCACCCTCGTCGAGGTCTTCGGCGAGGAGATCGCCTCCGGCATTCGCGTGCTCTACGGCGGCTCCGCCAAGCCCGAGAACATCGCCGGCTTCCTCGAGAAGGAGGACGTCGACGGCGCGCTCGTCGGTGGCGCCTCCCTCAAGGCCGACAGCTTCGCCGCAATGGTCAAGAGCGCCATGGCGTAGGCTCGCTTCACTCAGATGTGGAGAATGGGACCCGGGCTGTGCTCGGGTCCCTTTGTGTTACCATTACAAACCGTTATGCATCTGTCCCTGAAGGAGCCTCTGTGAACCCGCTCAACATCATCCTCACCATCCTGCTGTTCCTCTCCGGCGCGCTGACCGTCATCCTCGTCCTCATGCACTCGGGCAAGGGCACCGGCGTGTCTGACATGATCGCCTCGTCGCTCTACAACTCCGGCACCGGATCGGGCGTTCTCGAGAAGAACCTCAATCGCCTCACGGTGATCACCACCACGGTCTTCATCCTCTGCGTCATCGTGATGGCCCTCACGTTCCCCACCGGCACCCTCGGCTAGTTCCTCTCGACAGATTAGCTTCATTTCGAGGCGTCCTTCGGGGCGCCTCTTTTCATGGCGCCGGGATTGTCAAAGGGGGACGGGTTGCCTAAAGGGGGACGGGTTCATTTCTGGCAAGTTTTCTGAAAAGGGCATTTTCGGAAAACTTGCCAG
>CASEGE010000152.1 GCA_949287335.1 uncultured Olsenella sp.
AAGGTCTGCGGCCTCTCCCGCGTGGTGAAGGCCAACGCCCAGGTCGCCTTTGACAACGTGGCGCTCTGGCACGAGCGCGACATCAGCCACAGCTCCGCCGAGCGCGTGGCGCAGGCCGACAGCTTCATAGCCCTCGACCACATGTTCCAGTGCCTCACGCGCATCGTGGACGGCCTCATCCTCTACCCGACGCAGATGCTCGCCAACCTCAACAAGACGCGCGGCCTGATCTTCTCGTCCAAGGTCCTTCTCGCCCTTGTGGAGACGGGCATCACGCGCGAGCAGGCCTACGCCATCGTGCAGGAGAACGCGATGGCCACGTGGCGCGAGGTCCAGCAGTGCGCCGGCGGCACCACGTTCCGCGAGAAGCTCGAGGCCGACCCGCGCTGCACTGTCCCGGCCGCCGAGCTGGACCGCATCTTCGACCCGCGCGCCTTCCTCACCCGCGCCGGCGTGGTCTTCGACCGCCTGGAGCAGCTGAACTTCGACTAACGGTATGGTGATTCAATTGGGGACAGACCCCTTTTGAATCATCGTGATCATGATTCAAAAGGGGTCTGTCCCCAATTGAATCACTAAGGAGAAGAACGTGCACTTTGACTACACCCCGCGCGGCGTCTGCTCGCGCGCCATCCACATCGACCTCACCGATGACGGCAAGACCATCGAGGCCGTTTCCTTCGAGGGCGGCTGCAACGGCAACCTCAAGGCCGTGAGCAAGCTCGTCGCCGGCCACGACGTCGACGAGATTGTGGGCATCCTCGCGGGCAACACCTGCGGACCGCGCCAGACCTCCTGCGCCGACCAGCTCTCGCGCGCCCTCACCGAGGCTGCCGCGGCGGCGCAGCAGGCCTAAGTTCCCATGCGCGCTCCCAAGCTGACAAGGCGCTCATTCTTCAAGGCGGCGGCCGCGGGATCTGCCGTGGCAGCCGCCGTGGGCGTTCTCGCGGGCTGCACGCACGAGGCGGACGAGCCCACGGGCGACCCGGTGGTTGTGGACGAGGACTCCGCCGAGGACATCCTCTCCACCTTCAGCGAGGCCAGCGCTCCCATCTCCGTTGAGAGCACGTGGTCTATCCCGCTGGGAAACGTCCTGCACCCCGCCGAGGGAACGTGGATCCCCGTCACCACCGCCGGCTCGTCGGCCACCCCCATGGTGAAGGCGTCCGCCCTCTCGCTTGAGACGGGCCAGCTCAGCGAGGTGGTCTCCGAGCCCATCGGCCAGCACACCACCACGGTCATCTACGACGCCCGCTGCTCGGACTCGGTCTACGCGTGGGTTGAGCTCGACTACGTCACGCGCGAGTGGACGCTCTACGCGTCCTCGTTTGTCGGCGGTGCGCTCCAAGGGGAGACCACGGCCCTCTGGAAGGGCGACAAGGACTTTGACCCGGCGCCCTTTGCGGTCTCGGGCTCTCGGGTGATCTGGCAGGTCCAGCCGTCAACCTCGGGCACGAGGACCTCAGAGCATTCCTTCTGCTACCTCTGGCACTCCGGAGACGCTGAGGCAAAGGCGGTCGTGGAGTCCTTCGGCAGGTTTGCCACGGCCCCGCAGGTCTCGGGTGACAGCGTCATTCTCACCCCGCGTGTCCGCAGCGACTCCGTGGTCTTCTACGGCGTGACGGCCTACTCCCTCTCCGACGACCTGGAGACCCAGCTCGACCAGCTCGTCATGCCGCAGAGCGTCCGGCCGTTTAGGGCCACGCGCGTGGGGGAGCGCTTTCTCGTGTCGGTTGAGGCCAGCTACAGCTCGGGTGGCCTTCTCGGCCAGATGGGAACCTACATCGGCACGGCGTCCGGCGGCTTCTCCCGCCTCAACCGAGAGCCCTCCGAGTGCGGCTGCGGCAAGGGGGATCTCTTCATCGTCAAGTCAAACGCCACGTACCTCACCATGGATTTGGCCTCCAAGCAGCTCTCGAGCCTGCCGTCGGCCGACCGCATCGTGGACTATGGCGAGTATCCCGCGCGCACGGGCGAGTGCGACCTCTTCGTGACCTTCTCGACGGTCAAGGACGCCAGCACCGGATACCCCGCTTCCGTAACGGTACGCACCTTCCGCCTGTAAACCGCGAATCGCGCGGCGCATGGTAGGGTACACTTAATGCACGTACGGACCGAGCATTACGCGAAGACGCTGACAACAGGGAGGCCAAAGATGGCTTCGGACGAGAAGAAGATCCTGCTGGTTGAGGACGAGAAGCCCATTCGCGACGCTGTCGCCGCCTATCTCGAGCGCGAGAACTACATCGTGCGCGGCGTGGGCGACGGGCAGAGCGCGGTCGAGGAGTTTGAGAAGCACACGTTTGACCTGGTGATTCTCGATCTCATGCTCCCCAAGCTCTCGGGCGAGCGCGTCTGCCGCGCCATTCGCGAGACCTCCAACGTGCCCATCATCATGCTCACCGCCAAGGGCGAGGTCGAGGACCGAATCATCGGCCTCGAGCTCGGTGCCGACGACTACCTCATCAAGCCCTTCTCGCCGCGCGAGCTCGTCGCCCGCGTGCGTGCCCTGCTGCGTCGCGCCCACACCGAGACCGAGCCTGCGCTCGAGGTGCTCGACTTCGGCGACCTCGTGATCGACATCTCCGGCCACAAGGTCCTCGTGGAGGGCAAGGAGGTTGACCTCACCGCCTCCGAGTTCAAGCTGCTCACCACGCTCGCGCGCTACCCGGGCCGCGTCTACACCCGCATGGAGCTCGTCGAGAAGGTCCTTGGCTACGACTTCGAGGGCTACGAGCGCACGATTGACTCCCACGTCAAGAACCTGCGCGCCAAGCTGGGCGACGACCCGCGCAACCCGCGCTG
>CASEGE010000153.1 GCA_949287335.1 uncultured Olsenella sp.
AGCTCTGCGGGTAGATCTCGTAGAAGACCGCGTCGTCGAGCCACGTGCTCATGGGCGTTCCTTTCTCGCTTCTCGTTTCCCTCTTCGGATTGGAAACGTTTCCAGTTGGGAGGATTGTACAGCACCTTCAACGTGGCGCAAGCGAAAAAACGGCAACTGCTGTGAAATCGGTCCCTTACGTGATGTCCAGGCGTCGAATCGTGAAGTGCTGCGGGCAGTCGCCCTCCTCGCCCGGCAGCTCAAAGGTGCCCTCGCGCAGGGTGGTCCAGTGTGCTCGACCGACATAGGCCGGCCACTCGCCGTTGTCCGACATGTGCACGAGCGTCACGGGACCCACGGCCTCGCACTCCAGTTTGTCGAGAAACGCCACGAGCACCGGCGTGTCAAACGGGTTGAACAGATAGGCGTGCGTATAGCCGGCAAGCGGGAGGTCGAGCACGCTACCCTCGACCACCCTCACGTTGGGATAGCGCGCGGACCACGCGGCGGCCTGCGCCGCGAGCGCCGGGTCCAGCTCGACGCCCGTCACACGCCCAGGCAACCCCGCGCTCACAAAGTACGCGAGCACGCGTCCCGCGCCACAGCCAACGTCGAGCAGGCGCGACTCCTCTGTAAGCCCCAACCCGCCGATAAGGTCCTCGAGCACGCAATACGGGGTAGCGGTTGGATCGTGAGCCCCCTCCGCGGCATGCCGGGTTTTCTCGGCGCGTTCGAGCGAGCGACCACACAGCTCGCAATCACGTCGCACATCGTCAGTCATCGAACCAGAATCCCTCGATGGCCTTACCGTGGTCGTACACGCAGTCGTCCTTGTAGCCAATCTTGCGAAGCACACGACACGGGTTGCCGGCAGCAACCACGCCAGCAGGCACGTCGCGCGTGACCACGCTCCCGGCACCAACGACAGAGCCCTCGCCCACCGTCACCCCCGGCAGCACCACGCAGCACGCTCCAATCCACGCACCCGCGCAGATACGAACAGGTTTGTTGTACTGAAGCCCCTTGGCGCGCAGCCGTGGCGACACGGGGTGCGTCCCCGTGCAGATGGTGACGTTGGGCCCAATCATGACGTCGTCCTCGATGAAGATGTCCGCGTCGTCCACCAGCGTGAGACCCATGTTGGCGTACACGTTGTTGCCCAGGTGCAAGTTTGCCCCACCCCAGTTGGCATGAAACGGCGGCTCAATCAGGCAGTTCTCGCCCGCCTTCGCCACAAGCTGGGCGAGAAGCGCGCCGCGCTCCTCAGAGCTGCTGAACGGCAGCGCGTTGTAGGCGTCCAGCATGTCGCGGCGACGTCCCTGCTCTGCAAAGAGCTCGGGGGTGTTGCTGGCATAGAGCCTGCCGTCAGCCATACGTTGCCGCACTTCCGCGAGGTCCATCGAGACTCCGATCATCATGCAGATAGACGCGCGCCCCGTCACTCGAAAAGTAACGGGGCGCTGCAGGTTTAATTCAATATCCTATTCCCACTCGATGGTTCCGACAGGCTTGGGAGTGAGGTCGTACGTCACGCGGCAGATGCCCGGCACCTCGGCGAGGATGCGGTCGGTGATCTTCTTGAGCAGCGCCCAGTCCAGCTCGGGCACCGTAGCGGTCATGGCGTCGACGGTGTTGACGGCGCGGATGATGGCCGGCCAGTCGTAGGCGCGCCTGCCGTCGCGCACGCCGGTCGCGCGCATGTCAGGCACCACGACGAAGTACTGCCACACCTTGCCGGCAAGCCCCGCCTCCGCAAACTCCTCGCGCAGGATGGCGTCGGCCTCGCGCAGCGCCTCCAGACGGTCGCGGGTAATGGCGCCGAGGCAGCGCACGCCCAGGCCCGGACCCGGGAACGGCTGGCGCTCGACCATACCCTCAGGTAGGCCCAGCGCGCGGCCCACCACGCGGACCTCGTCCTTGAAGAGCAGGCGAACGGGCTCGACAAGCTCAAACTGCAGGTCGTCAGGCAGACCGCCCACGTTGTGGTGGGCCTTCACGCCGTCGGACTCGACGATGTCCGGATAGATGGTGCCCTGCGCGAGGAAGTCCACGTCGTCGGCGACCTTGCGGGCCTCCTCCTCAAAGACGCGAATGAACTCGGCACCGATGATCTTGCGCTTGCGCTCGGGCTCGGCCACGCCGGCCAAGAGATCGAGGAAGCGGTCGGTGGCGTCAACGTAGACCAGGTTGGCGTCCATCTGGTTCTTGAAGACGTCAACGACCTGCTCGGACTCGCCCTTTCGCATGAGGCCGTGGTTCACGTGCACGCAGATGAGCTGCTTGCCGATGGCCTTGATCAGCAGCGCGGCCACCACGGAGGAGTCCACGCCGCCGGAGAGGGCGAGAAGAACCTTCTTGTCGCCGACCTGTGCGCGGACGGCCTCGACCTGCTCGTCGATGAAGGCCTGCGCAAGCTCGGGGGTGGTGATGCGCTCCATGTTGTCCGGGCGCTTGTTCGGGAGGTCCATGCCAGCTCCTTTGGTCGGGGAATCGATGATTCAATTCTATCGCGCGCAGCGCAGCGCGCCACCGCTCTCTTTATCGAGTGTGCGCCAGCCGAGAAAAACCTTGCCCTTAGACGCGTTTTTCTCGGCTGGTGCACACTCGACGACAAAAGCCGCCCTCAGAGAGGCCGAACCCACTAACCACGCGGCGGGACAATGACGTCGTAGCGAACGGCCTTCCCGGTAACCTGATAACTCGGTTTGACCCCCGCGAGCACCGGACCCTTGGGCGGTCGCTTGATCACGATCTTGCGCGGGCGCGCGGCAAGGGCGGCATCGAGCAGCTCCCCCTCGTTCTCACACGGTCTCTCCAGGTGATGCAGCAGCTGGAACTTCTTTTTCACCGCGGCGCTCTTGGTGCGCTCCGGGAACATCGGGTCAAGAAGCACCACGTCAGGCGAGAAACCCAGATGGGGCAGCGCCTCCACGCTGTCCTCCTCGAGAAGCTCCATGCGCGCGACAACGTCCGCCAGCTCGGGAAGGGCAGACGCCCGCTCAAGCGCGTCACGCAGAAGCGCCGCGATCACCTGGTCCTTCTCGTAAAGCCTTACCGAGAAGCCTGCTGCCGCCAGCAGCAGCGAGTCCTCCCCCAGCCCCGCGGTTGCGTCAACCGCTGTTGGTGCCTCAACGCCCCGGACGCGCGCCGCACGGACGAGAAGCTCTCGCGAGAGACGGTCCGAGCGCAGCCGCGGCAGCAGGCGCGAGAAGTCCGCGCGCAAAACCATGCCCTCGCCCACCAGCGCAAGACCATCCGCGTCGCGCCTGAGCTCAACTCCCACGCCCGACTCTTCCTTCAAAGCCCCTCCGCTCCACGTGCATCCGAGTTTGTTCTAGCATGACACGCGATGGACGCGGAGTCGAGCGGAGGACATAACGTGGAACGGGTTGAGAGCGTCGCAAAGCCCAAGGTGCCCGTGCGGCTGGGGCTTATCGTCATCTGTGCAGGCGGATTCATGGACGCATACTCCTATCTGCTGCATGACCACGTCTTTGCCACGGGACAGACGGGCAACATCGTCCTTCTCTGCATGAACCTCGCCGAGGGGGCGTGGCTGGGCGCGCTTCACTACCTTGTGTCGATCCTGGCGTTTGTCGCCGGCATCATGCTCTCGCGACACGTCCTTGTGCAGGTTCACAACCGGGCGACCCATCGCATGCAGCGCTGGGTTGCCGTCTTTGAGGCGGTGGCGTTTGCGGCAATTGCGCTGTTACCAGCCTGGGCACCCGACCTCCTTGTAAACAGCGCCATCTCGTTTTGCGCCGCGGTCTCGTACGAGAACTTCCGTCAGTTTGGCACCAAGTCCACCTACGCGAGCGTCTTTTGTACCGGCAACCTGCGCTCCTTCGGAGAGACCCTCTACGACGGGATCTTCGAGAAGAACCGTCACGAGCTGCATCGGTCACAGCGCTACGCGGCGCTTGTCCTGTCCTTCTGTGTGGGTGCCGTTGTCTGCAAGTTTCTCATCGACCTCGTGGGGCAGTTCGCCTGTCTGGCGATAAGTGCGCTCTTCCTGCTCTCGCTTCCCTTCATCACCGAGGCCTGACCATCCTGTCCGTAGGGTTGTCCAAAGACGGGCCCGGCAGGGGGGTGCTTCTCGCCTAAAAGGGGACGGGTTCATTTCTGCCTAAAGGGGGACGGGTACATTTCCGGCAAGGGATCGCCTAAAAGGGGACGGGTACATTTCCGGCAAGTTTTCTGAAAAGGGCGTTTTCAGAAAACTTGCCGGAAATGTACCCGTCCCCCTTTAGGCAGAAATGAACCCGTCCCCTTTTAGGCAACCTGTCCTAATTGTCACGGCACCATGGTGAGGGAGATCTTGCCGCGGTCGCGGTCCACGCGCTCGACCCAGACCTTAACCGTGTCGCCGGCGGCCACGACGTCGCTCGGGTGCTTGACAAAGCGCTTGGCCATCTTGGAGATGTGGACGAGTCCGTCCTGGTGCACGCCCACGTCCACAAAGGCGCCGAAGTCCACGACGTTGCGCACGGTTCCCGTAAGCTCCATGCCGGGCTGAAGGTCGTCGATGGAGAGCGCGGCGCGACTGAACACGGGCTCCGGGGCGTCATCGCGCGGGTCGCGTCCGGGCTTCTTGAGCTCGGCGATGATGTCGAAGAGCGTGAGGAAGCCGCAGCCTAGCTTACCCGCGAGCGCAGACACGCTGCCTAGGCGCTTCTCGATGTCCGGCACGCCGCCGCGCGTGAGCTCGTCGGCGCCTACGCCCGCGCGCTCGAGCAGCGCCGTGGCCACGTCGTAGCTCTCCGGGTGCACGGCCGTGGCGTCAAGCGGGTTCTTGCCTCCCGAGATGCGCAGAAAGCCCGCACACTGCTCAAAGGCCTTGGGCCCGAGCTTGGAGACGTCCATAAGCTGTCGGCGGTCGGTGAAGGCGCCATGCTCCTCTCGGTAGGCAACAATGTTGCGCGCCACGGCGGAGGTGACGCCGGAGACGTAGCCCAAAAGGCTCGCGCTCGCGGTGTTGACGTCCACGCCCACGCGGTTGACAACGTCCTCAATCACGTAGCCCAGCGTGCGCGCAAGCTCCGTCTGGTCGAGGTCGTGCTGGTACTGCCCCACGCCAATGGACTGGGGCGGGATCTTCACGAGCTCGGCGAGCGGATCCTGCAGGCGGCGCCCCAAGCTCATGGCACCACGCGTGGTGACGTCGAGGTCCGGGGACTCCTGGCTCGCGAGCTCGGAGGCCGAGTAGACCGAGGCGCCCGCCTCATTGACGATCGTGTAGCGCAGCTCCGGAGCGGACTCGGCGATGAACTCGGAGACGACCTCCTCGGTCTCGCGGCTGGCCGTGCCGTTGCCGATGACGATGGTGTTGATGTTGTAGCGGCCCACCAGGCGCTTGAGCTCGCGCTTGGTGCCTGCGACGTCGTGACGAGGCTTGGTGGGATAGACCACCCCGTGGTCGAGCAGCTTGCCCGTCTCGTCCAGCACCGCGACCTTGCAGCCGGTGCGATAGCCCGGGTCGAGCGAGATGATGCGCGCGCCGCGCACCGGGCGGGCGGAGAGCAGGCTCTCGACGTTCTTGGCAAAGACCTTGATGGCGTCCGTCTGGGCGCGCACGGTGAGGCGCGCACGAACCTCGCGCTCGAGCGAGGGCGCCATCAGGCGCTTGTAGCCGTCCGCGAAGGCCGCCTCAAAGACGGGCGCGAAGACGCCCTG
>CASEGE010000154.1 GCA_949287335.1 uncultured Olsenella sp.
CTGCCCCGCGCTCGTGACCGACGTCGGCGGCGCGCGCGAGCTGATCCCGGACGCCTCGTTCGGCCGCATCATGCCCGATGCCTGCCCCGAGACGATTGTCCGCGAGTTTCTCGCCCTCGCCGCGCGCGCAGGCGAGCTGCCGGCGATGGGGGAGCGCTGCCGGGCGCGCGCGGAGCAGCTCTTTACCTGGGACGCCACCGCCGCCGCCGTGGAGCGCGCCTGCGTGGAGGATAAGTGATGGCTTCCGGACGTTCTGCGGTCGCCAAACGCCCGAAAGGTGTTCCTTAGAAAGTAAGTCATCGCGCCCGGACGATTTGGTGCCCGGAAACGTCCGCATCGCACCCCTTGTGCAAGGCCGCACCGCCCGCCACCGCGGCAGCCCCGTCCGCCTGCGCTACACTGGTGCCCGTGACAGCCAACTCAACCCGCAATCGAGGTGCCCGTGGACCAACAGGAAGCCCTGCGCAAGCTCCAGGCCGAGGAGCTCGACGTTCTTCTCGCCATCGCAGTGTTTTGCGAGAAGAACCAGATTACGTGGTTCCTCATCAGCGGGACGGCGCTCGGGGCCGCGCGGCACGAGGGCTTCATCCCGTGGGACGACGACATTGACATCGGCATGCTGCGCGAGGACTACGACCGCTTTGTCGCGCTCGCGCCCGCGGGCCTGCCGGCAGGCTGCTCCCTCCACACGGCCGAGAACACTCTCGGCCTAGCGGCGCTCTTTGCCAAGGTCTGGCGCGACGGCACCGTCTTCCAGACGGCGGAGACCCGCGAGGCGGGCTGCGACCAGGGCATCTTTGTTGACGTCTTCCCGTTTGACCGGGTGCCGGCGGACGGGCGGGCGTGCCTCAGGCTCCGCAAGCGGGCGGCGTTCTGGCAACGCGCGTCCTATCTCTACCACTCCGGCCACATTACCGTGCCACACAAGGGCGCGCTCGGGGCGGCGGAGCGGCTCGCGTGCCGGCTGGCCCACGGCGTGGCCAGGCTGGCGCTCTCGCCCGAGGTCATCCGCCGCCGGTTCGCGCGGCTGGAGGGCGAGGCTCCCGCGCCCTCGGCGCACGGCGGGGACCGCTACATCATGCTGTCCTATCCCTACTGCGACCCCGTTTCGAGCGAGGTGATTCTCCCGACCTCAACGGCATCCTTCGAGGGCCACGAGCTGCCGGTGCCGGCCCGCCTGCACGAGTACCTTGAGAGCGAGTACGGCGACTGGCGCCAGCTGCCCGCGCCCGAGGACCGCCGCACCCACCTGCCCGAGCGCCTGGTCTTCAGCGACGGCAGCGAGTGGCGCGCGGAGTAGGCGCCCCGGCCGCGTCCTGCGTCGCGGCGACCCCGTCTGCCGGAGAGGCCGGCCTCGCTCAGCTGGAGCACCAGCCTCGCCCTTATTCTTCGCGCCATGTTCATCCTCCTTCGTCTCGGTTGCATGGTGAGTAATCGCGCCTGTTAGCACCCTCGATATCGCGATTCGGCACCGCTCCATCCATCGCCCGATATTGCCGTTCGGCACCAGCCGTATTCCCGTTCGGCACCGCCTCCGCCTACGCTCGGCTCGCCATGCAACCGAGAGAGAAGGAGGCAAGACATGGCGAGGAAGATCAGGGCCAGGGAGGTCCTGCGGCTGCTCGAGTCGGGCATGTCGCGAAACGCGATCGCGAGGTCGCAGGGAATGTCGAAGCACAGCGTCCAGGCGGTGTCCGAGGCCGCCGAGGCGGCGGGGATCGGCTGGGCGGAGGCCGAGGGGATGTCGGATGCGGAGGTCTACGCCGCGCTCTTCCCCGAGAAGGTCCGCGACCGGGACGTCTACCCGGACCCCGACTGGGAGCGCGTGCACCGCGAGCTCGCCCGGGTCGGGGTCACGCTCAGGCGGCTGCACGAGGAGTACCGCGACGAGCAGAGGTCGAAGGGCGAGCCCTTCATGTCCTACGACCGCTTCTGCAAGCGCTACCGCGAGTTCACGGTGAGGAAGCAGGTCGTGAGCCGCGTCGGGCACAGGGCCGGCAGGATTCTTGAGGTCGACTGGGCGGGGCCGACGATGTCGCTCGTCGACCCCGCCACGGGCGAGGTCTCCAAGGTCTTCCTGTTCGTGGCCTGCCTGCCCTTCAGCCGCCTGTCCTACGTCGAGCCTACGCTGGACATGAGAGAGGATACATGGCTTCGCTGCCACGTGCACGCGTTCGCCTACATGGGCGGCTCGGCGCCCTGCATAGTGCCCGACAACCTCAGGACCGGCGTGAGGGCCCACCCGCGCGAGGGCGAGGTCGAGCCGAGCGAGGCCTATCGCGAGATGGCCGCCCACTACGGCTCGGCGGTGATGCCGGCGCGCGTCGCGACGCCGCGCGACAAGCCGAGTGCCGAGAACGAGGTGTGGCAGGCCGCCCTGGAGATCATCGCCGCGCTGCGGGACGAGGTCTTCACCGATTTCAACCAGCTCAAGAGGGCTGTGGCGGAGAAGCTCGAGGAGCACAACTCGAGGCCCTTCTCCAAGCGCGAGGGCACGCGCCGGGAGGTCTTCGAGGAGCAGGAGAGGCCGCTCCTGAGGCCGCTGCCGGCGGTGCCCTACGAGGTCTGCGAGTGGGTCTACGGCAGGAAGGTGCAGCGCAACTGCCACGTCGCCTACAAGCGCAACTACTACTCGGTGAGCCACCTCGCCGTGGGCAGGACGGTGGACCTGAGGGTCACCGACACCACCGTGGAGGTCTTCCTCGCCGGCGAGCGGCTGGCGACGCACCCGCTCTTCCCGTCGTTCGCGAGGAACCGCTACTCGACTCATGCCGGCGACCTTCCCGAGGGGAGATCGTACTCCGACTGGGACGCGGGCCGCATCCGGCGCTGGGCCGACCGCGTCGGGCCGTCCTGCAGGGAGGTGGTGGACCGCATCTTCCAGCGCGTGGACTACGAGGAGCAGGGCTTCAACGCGGCGCTCGCGGTGCTCAGGCTCGAGCACCGCTACACGAGGCCGAGGCTGGAGAGGGCGTGCGCGATGGCGCTCGCGAGCGGCCTGCCCTCGCCCCGGTACAGGCACCTCAAGCCCATCCTCGAGACCAACCAGGACCTGGTCCCCGGAACGCGCACGGACGACGGCGGGCCCGGCGAGGACGAGGCCGGCTACGTGCGCGGCGCCGACTTCTACGGGGAGGCGTAGCGCGATGGACCTCTCAGTGGAGACGAAGCGCAAGCTGCGCGACATGGGCGCCGCCGACCTGCTGGACGCCCTCGAGGCCCAGGACGAGGGCATGTGCATGGGCATGACCTGCGCCGAGCGGGTGCAGATGGCCGTCGACGAGGCCCACTCGGCCTTCGTCACGTCCAAGGTCCGAAACCTCACCAAGCGCGCCAACCTGAGGTACCCGGAGGCCGACGTCCGCTCCATAGACTTCTCGGAGGAGCGCGGCCTGGACCGGCTGCTGATCACCGAGCTCGCCACCTGCGGCTTCGCCGAGCGCGGCCAGAGCGTGGTGCTGCAGGGGCCCACCGGCACGGGCAAGACCTACCTGGCCTGCGCGATCGCCAAGGCCGCCTGCCAGCGGAGGATGCGGGCCTGCTACATCAGGTGCCCCGACCTGGAGGAGCTCTGGCGCGAGGCGCGCGAGCGCCCCGGCGGCGAGCGCAAGGCCACGAGGAAGTACGCGGCCTTCCAGGTCCTCGTGCTCGACGAGTGGCTGCTCGACCGCCCCGACGAGCTCTTCCGGGGCTTCCTGCTCGAGCTCATGGAGGCCCGCTACGGCACGGCGTCCACCGTCTTCTGCACCCAGTTCCGCCAGAAGGACTGGCACGCCAGGCTCGGCGGCGGGGTCCACGCCGACGCCATCATGGACCGCATAGTCCACGGCGCCGCATGGGTCGGCATGGGCGAGATGAACATGAGGAGGAAGCTGGGCGGAGACTCGGGCTAGAGCTCTTGTGCGGGCGCCGGCCGCGGTGCCGACTCATGCCGCGGCCGGTGCCGATTCGCAATGCTGCCGGTGTTGAATCGCGATAATCGGTGGTGCTCAGCGGGGCAAATACTCACATGGCGAGACGAAGGTACCGGCTCCGGCTCTGACGCGGAATGCGGGTGGCTCCGAGCCGCGATATCGGTGGCCTTAAGAAAGACGATTACTCACTAAGCTACAACTCTCGAAGAGAACATCAGCCACGTATAAGCCAAGAGGTATGCAGAGGAGATAGAGAGGCATCCGGCCATAAGAATCCTTCCCTTGATTTTCCACATGTGGGGAATGTTCAACGTCAATGCGCATAGAGGGAAAATCAGGGGAAGCATATATCGAGGCTGGACTCCTTCAACTGTCGATGATCCGATCGCGGTAAAGGAAAAATAGAGCGCTGCGGACGACAGAAGCAAAATAACAACGCAGAGGAAAAGTGTCCAAAGCTTTTTGCCAATACCGAGAAGAGCGCTTCCGGGAGATGAGCCCTCAGCTATGGAAACGAATAGTACAAAGACAACAAGCATCGCCGCTGATACGGGATACAGAAGAGAAGGATAGCCTAGATAAGCAAGCGCGGTAAACGCAAGGGCAAAGTTTGCAAAAGTGAGGTACTCCCCGAACACAAACGAAAACAAGGTTTGGATAAAGGTAAGGGGATTTGCCAGGACGTAGGATAGCTGTTCGGTTCCGCTCGCGCCGTTACCGCTTCTTGCGTCACCCTCTCCGCCTCCAGTGGCCAGAAAACTCAACGCAAATGTGGCGACAACTAGGAGGGCAACTCCAATGGCGAGAAGATAGAGCCTGCATTTACGTTGCTTGCTTCCAAACCTTTGGGAGGGGATGAGCATCATGAGTGCCATAAGCGGAAAATATATCGCCTTAGGTCCAAGGGCAAAGAAGTAGACAAGAAGCATGCCAACCCAAGTCTTGAGCGGCAAATAGCCGATTTCCTTGATCTCGCGTATGGTGAGCGCTACGGCAAGCAGTAGCCATGAGGTGAGCCAGGCGTCATAAGAATAGTTGGCAGCAAGGAAGATGTTGGTGGGAAGCAGCGCAAAAACAGCGAGCAGCACTTTTTTGCAGGGTATCTTCTTGATTGCAAGGTAAACAACGAGAGTATAGCTTATGAGATTTGCAATCCTACCCAGCGCAAAAGTAATAGTAAATGGTAGATGGAGTAGCCGACCAAACCATAGTGCACAGGCAGTAGGGATATAGCCAATGAAATTGAATTGCATGAGAATGTAGCTTATGCCGCTAGTAACCTGAGCACTCTCTGCGTTGTGGTTATTGTTTAACTCAGATGAGAACTGTGCGATATCATGCGCTGACCAAGTATTGGCCTCTTCTTGGTACCTCCCAAAAGTCGCATCGCGAGAAAAGCCATCTTCCAGAGCAAAGAGCTTGATAATCATCCGGTCGGAAGAAGTGAGCTCTACATTTGCGATGTAGGAGAGTGCATTTGCGTTCCTATAGTGGACTTCATCGTCCCATGAGAAGAGATTTGTAGCAGGAAACGGAAGGATGAACGCGAGGCCTATTGCAAGCGCGATGTAGGCAAATGACTTCTCGAGCGTCCAGCGCTTTTCAAAAAAAGCCAGTGTTATAGCGCCTATGCAGATGAACACGGCAGCGAGAATGGTTCCTATGGCTATCCAGGAGATGCTGCCATCTTTGGCAAGGGGCCAGCTTAGCGCCAGCGTTATGACATAGATGATAAAAGCTACGAAAAGCGCTGGAAACTTACGGCGCGCCGTGTTTTTACGCAAATTAACGACACTCTCGATCTGCGAGCGAATAGAAATCTGCGGTGCATATGCAGAAATGAGCGCTGAAACGACAAGGGCAAAGTAAAAGAATATTAGAATTCTTCCGAGATGCCAGTCGGTTATCCTAACGGGACTAAACGTATGTGCCCCAATAAGGGTTCCAAGCTCTAGAACAAGCGCAACAATAATGTCAATGACGACGACCTTTGCTAAGAGCGCTGGCGAGCCTTGACCGAATGCGCACGTTCGATGACGCGCAATGAAGGTGTCCCATGAGTAAAGCTCTATCGCGATAAAGCCAACTGCGGCCAGAAGGTAAATTGAAAAAGCGGCAATCCCATAGCGGTTAATGCACAATAATCCAGCGATTAGCTCAAAGAGTATTGTGACAGCAAGCAGCGGAATGGGAGGACGTTTCCACGCCTCTCCTTCGTTACGGCGGATTTCCAATTCAACTTTTGTCACGCTTTAACTCCTCTAAGTTCAATCATTACAAATCTGAGGCAAGCTGGGCTAGGGGATGCGGTTGGTGGGTGCCCACGGGCTAAAGAGAGCGGACCACGTTCTCCGAAGGGCGTGAGTCAGCTCGCGATGCGAGTGCTCGGTGACGTCTCGTGGTGAGTTGTCGTGCGATTTCGCACTCGCCTGCAGGGCCTTTTCGTCAAGCTGCTTTGCCACAAAGGTGAGCGGCTCCTCCGAGGCAATGAGGTACTGGGGGTCGTCGGAGAAAAAGACGTCCCCATCATCGATGTGGGCAAAACCGTTCTGTGGCACGCAGGAGCCGGAGAGCACCCTGCAAACGCACGGTGCAAGATCGGGGTCAAAGCGCATTGCCCTATTGCTCGCGCCCAGGCCGGCACAAAGGTCAATGGTGATGACGCTGTTGTATCGGTACCTGAAGATCGTCGAGCGCTCCTCCGAGAGGTTGTCCTCCTCGTCGCTGTAGTAGATCTGGCCGTTCCAAAGAAGCGGTCCATGACCTTGAGAAACTCATAGCGGGTGACGTAGTCTGCAGAGATGGTCTCGTAGCTCGCCGGCGGCCTGTGGCGGTTGTCCGGGCTCGCGGGAATGCCCTCAATAAAGGAGCTGAGCCTCGCGAAGAGGGCATTGAGGTCATACTCCTCCCGAGCAAGCGCCCTGAGCTCCTCGGTCCCGCCCGTGGCGCCAGCGTATCCCGCCATCAGGTCGTCAAGGAGCTCCTCGGAACTTCTCTTTGTCTGCTCTGATCGACCGGAGAAGTTGTTGTATGCGTGGCGAGCAACGTTTTCCGGTGTGATGTAGCCAGGGCCACCAAACTGATCGTAGCAATAGAACGGTATCCCTGCGGCAAGGCAGGGCTGTGCTGTTCTCCCAATTGAGACCACAACGTCGTACTGGGAGACAAGCTCGGGGGTAACCTCAACTGAGGTTGTCTCGTACCCAAACAAGTCAATCTCTATGTCGCGGGTGGGTCCGAGCACAGCGAGCTCATGAAGCTCGCGCGGGGGATGGTTTGAGAGGACGCACACCCTTCTCGGGCGCTCAGGCAGCCTTCTCGAGACCTCAAAGTATTCTGATGGCGCGTAGTTGGGAAACACCATGACGGGCATATCCCCAAGGGCGACGTTGGAGCGAACGTGGTCGCGCGTTTCCTCGCTCACAAAGACAAAGCCATCCGCCTTGGGGTAGAAGGCCGGTGGCTCCTCGGCGGACGTAATGAACCCGAGCGCGGAGACGATGACTTTCCCAAAGGAGATGCGGTCGATATTCCAGAGGTGCTCTGCGACAATCCTGTGCTGAGCAAAGAGGACGTCGTAGTGGTCTGAGAGAAGCGACTCCGAGCCAAGGGTAACCACGTGGATACCGTCTCGCTCAAAATCAGCTTGGAGCGGGTGGCCGTAGAGGAGGGTGAAGCACGTAACGTCCCAGCCAGCACGCGAGAAGAGCCGGGCAAGGGTAAGAACGTGCAGCTCGGAGCCGGTGCGAGCGGCTAAGAACTGGTTTGAGATCAGTATGCTCGGCATATGCCCCGCCCCCTGACCATTATCCAATGTGGACCTGGTAGTACCCGTTGTCGCGAATGACGTTGAGGTTGATGTAGGGGTCACCCACAACGTAGTAGTTCGGCCAGCGGTAGTGGAGCAGGGCGGTCTCTCTATGGAACCGCATCTGCTTCTCGAGGCTGTTCTCGTAGCCGCGGGAGAGGGACTCGTAGTGATAGAGCTCCGCCTCGGGGGTGTATACAACAAGAAGGCCTGCGTCACGAACTTTGAGACAGAAGTCGACGTCGTTAAACGCGACAGCAAACTCCTCGGTGAATCCCCCGACGCGCTCGTAGACGTCTCGCCGCGTCATGAGGCAGGCAGCCGTCACGGCGCTCAGATCCTGGGTCCTTACGGCAAGGCCGAAGTAGCCCGTGTTGCTCTGGGGGAGGTCCTTGAAGAGGTGACCCGCCCCCTGGCCGTTGACCCACACGCCCGCGTGCTGGATCGTCCCGTCCGCGTAGAGCAGGCGGGCTCCAACGGCGCCCACGTCCTTTCGCTGGCAGATGCCGAGCATTTCCTCGATCCAGCTGGGTGAGATGATCTCGGTGTCGTTGTTGAGGAGCAAGACGTAGGGCCCCTGTGAGTTGGCTACGCCAAAGTTGACGATCTTAGAGAAGTTGAACTCTCCCGGCCACCGGACAACCTTCACCAGGTTGGGATAGGTCTTCTTGAGATTCTCGTAGTAGTCGAAGGTTGCCTGCTCGGTGCTGTTGTTCTCCACCACAACGATCTCGTAGGCGTCATAGGTGCTCTTCTCGATGATGGAGTGGACGCACGTGTCAAGAACGTCGGTGTGGTCTTTCGAGGGGATGATGATGGAGACGAGCGGGTGCGGGGTCTCGACCTCATACTTCACGCGATAGGTGAAGGGGAAGCGCCCCGGCTCAACGCTTGCCTTGACGCCCATGCGATCGAGATGGTTCTGGACCGCGCGCATGCCAGCCTCGAGGGCGTAGGTCTTGCTCTCCGGGTTGAGCGCCGTTGAACCCTCGGCCATGCGCCAGTGGTAGAGCACGCGCGCGGCGTGATGGACGTGACGGGCGCGCTCGACTGCCTTGAGGGTTATGTCGTGGTCCTGGGCTCCGTCCACGCTCTGATCGCTTGGCTCGAGCTTCAGAAGGAGGCTCTTACGGATGGCGAGGAAGTGGCAGATGTAGTTGACGTTTCTCAGCAGGTCGATGCTAAAGTCGGGCTTGAAGAAGGGGTCGACGTAGGTTCCGTGCGGCGTGAGCTTGTCCTCGTCGGAGTAGATGAGATCGGTATCTGGGTGCTCGATGACCGCCTGGGCATACTCGAAGAGGGCGTCGAGCTCGAGCAGGTCGTCATGGTCGAGGAAGCAGATGAAGTCACCGCTCGCCCGTGCGATGCCACGATTGGTGTTTTGTGAGATGCCGAGGTTCTCCTCAAGCGTGACAACCTTCACTCGGGAGTCTCCGGACGCCACCTCCTCAACCTTTCCCGCAAGCTCCTCGTCCTCGGGGCTTGCGTTGACGAGCACGAGCTCCCAGTTCTCGAACGTCTGGTTTTGCACCGACGCGACCATCTCCGAGAAGAGCGACAGCGGCGTCTTGAAGAGGGGGACAACAATGCTAAAGCTCGGGGCGCCCTTGAGCTCGATGTCACGCTGCTTCTTCAGCTTTGCCTGGTCGGCGACGTTCCACTCAAGCCACTTGGTGTAACCATCCGGCTTGTTTGCAACCGGTCGCATGCGGTTGGTCGTGTCGGTGCGCAGGGTCTCGAACATGGGGCCGTCCAGCACCTGGAACGAGGAGAACGCCGGGTGGTTCTCGTCATCGATCAGGAATATGTAGCGCTGGACAACGTTGGGAAGCCTCAAGGAGACCTGGACCTCGCGCCGCGCCTTCAGGGAGGAGAAGGGGAGCGAAACCTTGCTGTCATCGATGATGATGGGGCTTAGGGGGAGCTCGGAGAGCGTTGAGGTGAGGCAGGTAATGCGGAGCTTAGTGTCCTCACGGTAGGGAAGCTTGACGAGACAGCGGAGTATGACCTCGTTACCGTCCTCGATGCAGTTCCAAAAGTCGATACGGCCGTTGGCAAACTCGTCGACGGCGTCATAGTCCCTGATCTTTGCGCAGACGTCCGGCTTTACCTTGTAATTGAGGCGAGACTCCCACTTGGCGGTCCGGAAGTCAAGCTGATGACGATGGTCGGAAATAACGTGCCCCCCAGCGTCCCGCTCGTTGAGGACAAGGGTGCAGGGAGGGGTGTCGAGCATGGGGACAACGAGCACGTAGCACCTTACGTGTTCGTTGTCCGAAGGGAAGGGGATGAGCTCGCAGGGCACCTTCGTGTTGCCCATGGGCTCGGCCGTAACGTCGAGCTGGCTTTCCTGAGAGAGGTCTCGGACCTCGAAGAGGGTATAGACCTTTCCGCTGCCTCGGCAAACGCAGATCTGCTTGACGCGCATGGCTTCCTCTCGTCGGATGTCTGGGTGCTCATGCCATTTTACCCAACCGTCCCGAGTGCTGGGAAACGGGTTGGCGGATAGTCCTATTGGGCAAGGGCAAAGTAGGCGTTGTCGCGCTTGAGATTGGGATTGTAGTAAGGGTCACACCCTAGAAGGAAGAACTCGGGCCAGCGCTCAATGAAGCGAGCCTGCTCGCGCTTCCACCGGAAGAGCTTCTCCCTATCCGCGGACTCCCTGCCCCGTGAGGCAAACTCGTAGTGATAGAGCTCCGCATAGGGGGTGAAGGTGGTGAGGTACCCCGCCCTTCGTGCGCGCAGGCAGAAGTCTGCGTCATTGAAGCCAACGGCAAAGCTCTCGTCATAGCCGCCGACCTTCTCAAACACGTCCCTACGGACCATCTGGCATGCGCCCGTAACGGCAGAGAAGTTGCCCGGCCTCACGGCGCGGGCAAGATAGCCCGGGCGCTGAGGGGAGAGCAGCTGGTTTGCGTGCGCAAGGGCATCATAGGCGCCAACGATCATGCCCGCATGCTGAACAAGCCCGTCGGCAAAGTAGAGCTTGGCGCCCACGATGCCGACCTCGGGTCGCTGAAGATACCCGAGCATCTCTGGAATGAAGTCGTCGCTTATGACCTTGGTGTCGTTGTTGAGCAGGAGAAGATAGTCCCCCGATGCGTGAGCAACGCCAAAGTTGATGATCTTTGAGTAGTTGAAGTCGCCCTCCCAACGAACGACCCTGATCTTGTCCGGGTGTTCACTCAGGAGGCGGTCATAGAGGGTCTGCGTCCGTGGCTCCACGCTGCCGTTCTCAACAAGGACTACCTCGACGTTGGGGTATGAGCTCACCTCAAGGAGCGAGGAGACACAGGGCTCAAGCAGCTCAGCATGGTCGCGCGTGGGAATGACAACGCTCACGAGCGGCAGTGGGGTGGGAAGCGAGTAACGGACGCGATAGGTGAAGGCCTCCGGGGAGCACTCTACCGTGGCGTCGACGTTTCTCTCCTCAAGGTGGCGCTGAAGCGCCAGGCGCCCCGCCTCGACGGCGTACGGCTTGCTGTCCACGTTGCCGCCGTTGCTGGAGCTCTCGTGCAGGCGCCAGTGATAGAGCGGGTGTGCAACATGGCAGACGCGCGCGCCCGCAGCGATGGCGCGCAGCACGAGGTCGTAGTCCTGAGCCCCCGAGACGTCCTCCGCGCTCATCCCGATCTTCTCGATGAGCGCCCGCTCCACAACAAGGAGGTGCGTGATGTAGTTGTGACAGTAGAGCAGGTCCAGGTTGAGGTCGGACTTGAAGGAGGGCTGTCCGTAGTCCCCGTTTTCGTGGAAGGAGTCCTCGTCGCAGTAGAGGAGCTGGGGACGCTCGCCATTCGTGGAGGAGATGGCCTCGGCGTAGCGGTAGAGCGCGTCCGGCTCCAGGAGGTCATCGTGGTCAAGAAACGCGACGTAGTCTCCCGTAGAGCGACGAATGCCCTCGTTGGTGTTGGCGACGATCCCTCCGTTGCCCGTCAGTCGCACATACCTCACGCGATCGTCCCGCGCGTCATCCGCAACGCGCTTTACCACGTCGAGCTCGGGGGAGGCATCAAGGAGGATGAGCTCCCAAGTGGGGAATGACTGCCGTGCAACGGACGCCACCATCTCGCGTAGGTAGGACTCGTTTGACCGGTAGCAGGGGACCACGATGCTAAAGCGGGTTTGAAGGCTGGCCGAGCGCCTCGTCTGGAGGGCAAGGTCTACCTGATTGGGTCGGTGGCCAGCGAGCCAGTTTCTATATGCCTCGTCGTTTCCGCAGGCGTCACGCGTCTTGTCCCAGAAGAGCCCTCGCAGCACGGGGAGGTAGTGCTGGTCCATGCAGCAAAAGCCTGTCGGAAGCTTTCCCCGCGGGTCCTTTGCGAGGACGGTGAACCTATCGCGCCCATCATTTGGCTTGAGGGAGACGAGCAGCCGGTCAAGGACGCAGAAGTCCGTAATGGCAACGTTGCGCTGGTGCTCGAGGACCATGATCTGGGCGGCAACGTCGTTCCCGCGCTCATCGGCGCAGGAGATGACGGGAAGGACTGGCTCGCTCTGTGCGTCGCTCGGCCACTCCACACACACGTGCCAGAGCGGACCCTCGTCAGACTCGAGGTAGTCCTCGAAGCGCAGGAAGTAGCCTCCCGGCGCATAGTCCTCCTCAGCCTCCCTGAGGAGCCTGACCAGCTCGGGCTTGGTGCGGTAGTTGATGCTCGACTCAAGCTTGAGCTGACGAAGTCTCAAGGTGAGCTCTGCCACGTCGTCGGGAGCGTCCTCGTCCCAGATGCGGGCGACGGCGCGTCCCTCCGCAATCTCCGGGAAGTCGAGGATGCAGCTCGTGGACGCCTCGGGTTGATAGGCGGCGCGATAGGGGCGAACCCGAGCCGGAACCGTCCTGTTGCCAACGGTGAGGTGCACGCACAGCCTTCCGGCAGCGGCGAGCGCGCGTGCGTCGCGAGGGCCCTCAATCTCAACCCTCACGAAAAAACGCCCGAGGGCACAGCACGTCTCGTGTCGCGTCACCTGCATGACAAGCCTCTCTTGTGGGGTGTTCATATCCTCATCACTATACCCAATCACGTTTGGGCCCCCTTACCTCAATTGGGTAAACTAGAAGCCAGCTTCTGACCAACGCAATCGAGCCTCTTCCGGGAGACAACGTGGCTGACATCAAGATCATCATGGCGTGCCACCGTGACGACATCGCCATCCCTAAAAACGACCTCATCTATCCCATCCAGGTTGGCGCCGCCCTGGCCAACCGCCGCTTTGAGGGTATGCTTCACGACGACGAGGGCGATAACATCTCGGAGAAGAACCCGTATTACTGCGAGCTCACGGCCCAGTACTGGGCGTGGAAGAACCTCGACGCGGACTACTACGGGCTGTTCCACTACCGCAGGTACTTCTCCTTCTCCGACGAGCACTTTCCCACGAACCACTTTGCCGATGTGCTTCTTGACGTGAACGACGAGGCAACGCTCAAGAAGATCGGTCTTGAGGAGCCTCGCATGCACGAGGTCATCGAGAAGTACGATCTCCTCGTCCCCGAGCAGGGACTCTTTGTTGACAAGATGTCCATCCGGAAGCAGTACGAGATTGCCGATCAGCACCATATCGAGGACCTTGACTGCGTTCTCGACATTCTCAGCGAGCGCCACCCGGAGATGATGGATGCCGCGAGCAAGTACCTTGACGGGTCCTACGGCTACTTCTGCAACATGTTCATCATGAGGCGAGACCTCTTCTTTGAGTACTGCGAGTGGCTCTTTGACATCCTCGAGGAGCACGAGCGCCGCCGGGACTTCTCCATGTATGACCCTCAGTCGTACCGCGTGAGCGGCTATCTCGCGGAGCGCCTTCTGGGCGTCTACATCACGTGGCTCAAGGAGAAGGGCACCTATACGATCAAGGAGCTCCAGCGACCGTTCTTCCAGAACGTCACGCAGCCCCGGCTTCCCAAGCCCATCGAGTCTCGCGACGGCAAGCCCGTGGTCACGCTGGTCCTCTCCGCGAACGACTACTACGTTCCCTACATGGGAACGCTGCTCGAGTCCATCAAGGAGAACGCCTCTCCCGCGAGGACCTATGACATCATCGTGCTGCACCGTGACATCACGCCTCGTAACCAGGAGGTGCTGAGAAGGCTTCTCTCCCCAGCGAACTTCTCCCTTCGCTTCTTTGACACAACAAGGCTCATGAAGGAGTACGAGAGCAAGCTCTTCCTGCGTGGCCACTTCCGCATTGAGACGTACTTCCGCCTTCTGATGCAGGACATTCTTCCTGGCTATGACAAGGCCCTCTACCTTGACAGCGACATGGTCGTCAACCACGACATCGCGGAGCTCTTTGACGAGGACGTCACGGGGTACCTGCTCGCCGCGGTCCAGGACGCCGACACCGCCGGCCTCTACAACGGCTTTGAGCCCCAGAAGAAGAACTACATGGACAACGTCATGAAGATGAAGGACCCCTACAGCTACTTCCAGGCGGGGACCATCCTCTTCAACCTGGCGGAGTTCCGCAAGAGCTACACCGTTGACGAGATGTTCGAGTATGCCACCTCCTACGAGTGGGAGCTGCTCGACCAGGACGTGCTCAACCACTTTGCGGAAGGTCGCGTCAAGTATCTTGACATGCGCTGGAACGTGATGATGGACTGGCACGACATTCGCATCAACCAGATCATTGGCCGCGCGCCGAGGCCGCTCTACCTCAAGTACATGGCGTCTCGCAAGGACCCCTATGTCGTCCACTATGCGGGACCCGATAAGCCCTGGGACAACTACGAGTCGGACTACGCGGACTTCTTCTGGACGTATGCCTCCCACACGCCCTTTATGCCCCTCATCCTGGAGCGCTCCTTTGCCAGGAAGCAGAAGGAGGAGGGCGACACGCTTGCCCACCGTGTGGAGGGTGCGCTCAGGCCGGCGTACGTCAAGCTCTTCCCCGATCACTCCATGCGTCGCGAGAAGGCCGGCTACATCCTGAGGAAGCTCACGGGTAGGTGGTAGCCGCCTCAGACATGGAGTTCCTGTCAAGCGCCGCTTTAGTGGCGGTGCCTGACCAGCCCATGTTTGCTATGGTAGGCAGCTGTTGGTTACGTATTTTTGAAGCGAGGAGAAAAGGTGGCCTCTCACTTTTCCAATGACGGTGCCCCTCAGAAGAACGTTGGTGGCGGCTCGTATTCGCGACGGGATGCAGAGCGCTACTACGCCAATAGACAAAACGGCCCCGAGCGACACACCGGCCGCACGGTTGCTATCGTCATAGGCATCATCGCCGCACTCGTGCTCGTTGCCGGCGCAACGACGGGCGTCATGCTCTACAACTCCGCCATGACCGTGAAGGCGGAGGCGAGCGAGCTCATGGCGCAGGCGTCCTCGCTCAAGGACAGCCTCAAGAACGGTGACTCGGATGGCCTTGCCTCTTCGGTGGACACGATCGTGGAGAAGACCGCCCTCATCAACGCCGAGGTCCACACGCCCGTCTGGGACGTGGCGGCGCTCATTCCCGTTGTGGGCGAGGACATCAGGTCTGTTCAGACGCTTGGTCGTGTTGCGACGGAGCTCGTCAACGAGGCGCTCGTTCCCGTCTCCAGCAGCCTTTCCGGCATGAAGCTCTCTGACATCATTCAGGACGGCTCTATCAACGTGGGGCTCATCCAGGCCCTTGCCAGCTCGCTTGACGGCGCCATGCCGGTCATCGAGGCCTCCATCGACACCATCGCCGAGCTTCCCGAGGCACACATTCCGCAGGTTGCAGAGGTGCTCGGTTCCGTGCAGGAGCCCGTCCGCGAGGCGCGTGGCATGATTGAGAACATCAAGCCCATCCTCGACGTCCTGCCGCAGATGCTCGGAGCTAACGGGCAGTCGAGGTCCTATCTCATCATTGCCCAGAACAACGCCGAGCTGCGCACTACCGGTGGCCTGCCCGGCTCCTGGGGCATGGTGACCATCACTGACGGGCAGATCTCGCTCGGGGAGTTTAGCTCGATCCTTCACGACCCGGGCCTGCGCGTTGACGTGACTACGGAGGAGGTGCACGCCACCTCCGTTGACATGGGCGCCGACCCGGCGCAGGTCAACTTTACCCCCGACTTTGTCCGCATCGGTGAGATGGCCCGCGAGTACTGGATTCAGAAGGGGTATGGCACGGTTGACGGCGTCATTGCGATTGACCCCGTCTTCCTGCAGCGCCTACTTGCGCTGACGGGCGGCTTCACCGCGTCTGACGGCGCCACGGTGGACGGCACCAACGCCGCGAAGGTCCTCCTGAGCGACACGTACTGGAAGTACGGCAGCGACCCGGACGCCCAGGACGCCTACTTTACCGCCGTTGCCGGTCTTGCCTTTGACCAGATCATGGGTAACCTTGGCGCCGCCGGCATGACCGAGCTCTGGGATGCCGTTGAGACCTCGGGCGAGGACGGGCGACTCCTTGTCTGGATGGTGAACGAGGACGAGCAGCAGATCATGGTTGACCTTGGTCTTGACGGCAGCCTTGAGACCGACCCGACCAAGCCGGTGCTCGGCGTCTACATCAACGACGACACCTACAGCAAGATCAGCTGGTACACCGCTTCCAAGACCGTGATTGGCGAGGGCGTCAAGAACGCGGACGGTACCACGACCTACGACGTGACCACTACGATCACCAACACCATCACGCCCGAGGAAGCCTACTCCGCGCCGCTCTACGTTTACGGCAACAACGAGGACAAGCGCGACAACTCCGACATGCTCGACATCGTCTTCTTCTACGCTCCGGCAGGTGGGACCATCTCCAACCTCACGGCGAACGACGGTGCCGTCTTCTCGAACTATGGCATTGTCGAGTGCAGCCTGAACGGCCTTCAGCTCTTCCGTACGAGGACGCACCTGCTTGCGGGGGAGACCGCAACCTTCACGTATCAGGTGACGGTCTCCGCCGAGGCGACCGAGCCGCTTGCCCTGCGCACTACGCCCCTTGCCCAAGAGAGCCTGATGCAGTAGCGGTCTCTAACAATGTGTTCCTTCGTATCCTCCAGACGCGTTCGCGCGTCTGGAGGATACGTTTAGGGTCTGTGATTCTTTGAAAGATTTGCGATGTACCTGCCCTAAAATGCGGTACTTTCTCTCATGGAAATATAGTACAAACACGCGCTCGCGGCCGTCCGCGCCCCTGGAGGAACAGATCATGCCCTCTTCCCATTCCATCACTCGTCGATCCGCCCTGCTTGCCGCGCCTCTCGCTGCTGCGGCGGGGTCTCTTGTCTGCGCTGGCGTTGCCTCTGCGGAGGAGGTGTCTTCGCAGCTCTCCTCAAACGAGGCCCTTGATTTTCTCTACATCGACTGCGCCGAGATGTATGCGGGCGAGACGCAGAACGTCGCCGTTGCGCTGACGGGGTACACCGGCATCGGCGCCGCCACGCTCTACGTGCTCAACTCCGATGCTGGGGAGGAGGTTCCCTGCGCCCTTTCCGTTGCCGCGGACTCCTCTGCGCTCTTCTCGTTTGCGCCTGAGTACGCTGGCAGCTATGAGGTCGTGCGCATGGACTTCACCTCTGCCGAGGGCGCCTTTACCCTCGACTTCTCTGACTGCGACGCCTCGTATCGCTCGTTTGCGGTGAGCTATGGTGTGAGCACGCTCTCCCTCATGTCCGATGAGGGGGCTGAGGACGGTCCCACCCTGCAGGTCTACACCGACGACGGGACGGGCGAGGTGGCCGAGTCCGCCTCCATTGAGGACGGTGCCGCCGTTGCCCTCTCGTCCCGCGCGCGCTCGCGTGCCGAGAAGTCCAATACGGTCGTCATTGCCCTTGACCCCGGTCACGTTGGCGTGAGCGGCGGAGCCCAGGGCGTCAACGGTGCCCGTGAGGAGGTGTGCACCTGGAAGATTGCCAAGGCGTGCGGCGACGCTCTGAGCGCCTACGCCAACGCCAAGGTTGTCTATACCGTCAAGCAGGGGGAGACGCTTCCCATCCCGTCTGGTTCCAACGAGCTCCGCGAGCGCGTCAACAGCGCCGTTAAGCAGGGGGCGGACGTTCTCGTGAGCATTCACCTCAACTCGAGCAACGGGTATGCCTATGGTGCCGAGGTCTACGTTCCTCGCGGAGACGCGGACTACAACTACAACACGCATACCGTCGGCAAGGATCTGGGTCAGAAGATTCTCACCGAGCTTGAGAAGCTCGGTCTCTACGATCGCGGCGTCAAGATTCGCTCCTGGGACGAGTACTGCTATCCCGATGGCAGCGGTGGTGACTACTACGGTATCATTCGCAATGCGCGTGAGGAGAACCTTCCCGCCATCATCATTGAGCACGCCTTCATCGACAACTGGAGCGACTACTCGAAGTTCCTGAACAGCGACGCCAAGCTTGCCGCCCTTGGTCAGGCAGATGCGCGCGGCATCGTCAACAGCCTTGGCCTCGCTATGGCTGAGGGGTCAGTTTACCGCCTCTATAACCCCAATTCTGGCGAGCACCTCTTTACCCAGGACTTCAACGAGTATCGGACGCTCGGTTCGTACGGCTGGCAGCAGGAGGGGTGTGCCTGGATATCGCCGGATGAGAAGACCTCTTCCACGCCTGTCTACCGTCTGTATAACCCCAACTCAGGCGATCACCACTATACGACCGAGGCTCACGAGTACGAGACTCTTGGTGGTATTGGGTGGAAAAAAGAGGGTGTGTTCCTCTATTCAGATGAGGAGGGACAGGAGGTTCCAATCTATCGTCTCTTCAACCCTAACGAGACAATTGGAACCCACCACTTCACCACTAACGAGAGTGAATACAAGACGCTCGGCAGTCTTGGGTGGAAACAGGAAGGGATTGCCTGGTACGGCATATCCTTGAAGTAATCCTTCGTCTGAATGGATGTACCTATGACCAAGCTTTTGGGCCGCGCTGCGTGCGCGCTTCTCCTTCTCGCGCTGACCGTTGTCCTTGCGCCAACCGTTGCCAGCGCCGCAACCGCAAAGGGCCTTGTGGCGGTCTACCGTCTCTACAACCCCAACACGGGCGACCACCTCTACACCACCGATGCCAACGAGTACGAGACGCTTGGCAAGATTGGTTGGACCCAGGAGGATGTTGCGTGGGTCTCTCCCGACGAGTCCTCCACCCCGGTCTACCGCCTCTACAACCCCAACACGGGCGACCACCTCTACACCACCGACGCCAATGAGTACAAGGTGCTCGGCATGATCGGTTGGACTCAGGAGGAGATTGCCTGGTGGGGGAGCGTCCAGAAGGACGTGACGGTCTATCGCCTCTATAACTCCAACTCGGGCGACCACCTCTACACCAAGGACTCCAACGAGTACAGCGTCCTCGGCAAGATCGGCTGGACCCAGGAGAACATTGCGTGGTACGGCATCGACCCTGATGCCTCGTCTGACTCCGACTCCGCGGCCGAGGAGGAGCCGCCGGTGCTCACCTCCAAGACGCCGATCATGGGGACCACCCAGGTTAGCGTCAGCGATCTTGTTGCTTACTACAAGAGCACGGGTGCCACCTACCCCAAGGAGGTCTACGAGAAGTACGGTGCTGCCACCATCGAGGACTTCTGCAAGATCCTCGTGGAGGAGGCCAAGGCCGAGGGCGTGCGCGCCGAGGTGCTCTTTGCCCAGGTGACCATCGAGACCGGCAACCTCCGCTTTGGTGGCCAGGTCAAGCCCGAGCAGTGCAACTTTGGTGGGCTTGGTGCCACGGACAGTGGTGCCGGCGGCGCGGACTTCAGCTCCTACGGCAAGGACGGCGTTCGCATGGGCCTGCGTGCCCAGGTTCAGCACCTCAAGGCGTACGCCTCCAAGGAGCCCCTTAAGAACGAGTGCGTTGACCCGCGTTTCACGTATGTTTCTCGCGGATGTGCACCGCTTGTTGAGAACCTTGGCAACGGCAAGTGGGCGAGCGACAAGTTCTATGCCGTTAACCTGCTCAGGGTCGTGGAGGCGCTCGTCTAGGCGCTGCGCAACGGATTGCCCTCACCGGCTCAATATTGGCCCCAAACGGATTGTCGCGTTTGGGGCCTTCGTTTCGGGGTAAGATATCCCCCGTGGCCGCTCGGCCACGGGTATCGCGCGCGAGCGCAGCTTTTGCCCCGCGGGGCGCAAGAAAGAAAGGCACGACATGGCACAGGGTACTGTCAAGTGGTTCAACCCGGACAAGGGCTACGGCTTCATCTCTCGTGAGGACGGCGACGACCTGTTCGTCCACTACTCCGAGATCCAGATGGACGGCTTCAAGACGCTGGACGAGGGCCAGGCTGTTGAGTTCGACATCACCACCGGCCAGAACGGCAAGCTCCAGGCTTCCAACGTCCGCAAGCTCTAGTCTCTGATTTTCGAGCAAGGCGACTTGGAGGGGCCCGCAGCGATGCGGGCCCCTTTCTTGTTGCGCCCGCGTCTCTCTTGACAATAATCCGAAATCGGACTAACCTTGCTCACCGCATTCGGCGGAGGGAGAGAGGTGAGCAAGAAGGACGAGCTCGTGAGCGCGCGTGCGCTCGACGCTCTTTACCAGAAGACCGACAAGATCTACTACGAGTTTGCCCGTGGGTGCGGCCTCTCGGAGACCGCCTACTGGATTCTCTACTGCGTTGAGGTCTCCGGCGGCAGCGTCGCCCAGCGCGTGATCTCTGACGAGTTCTCCTACTCAAAGCAGACGGTCAACTCTGCCCTTAAGGCGCTTGAGGCCAAGGGCCTTATACGGCTCGACTTTGCCGAGGGCAGCCGCAAGGCAAAGGTCGTCTCGCTCACGCCGGAAGGGCGCCTGTTCAGCGAGGAGCGCATCGTGCCGGCTATCGAGGCCGAGGACCGTGCCTTCCTGAGCCTCAGCCCGGATGAGCGCTCGGAGTTCCTGCGCCTTGCGCGCGCCTACACCGCCGCGATAGACAGCGAGCTTGCGGCCATAAGTGAGAAGAGGGGGAGTAAGTGAGCGAGAAGAAAAGAGACTACAGCAAGCGAACGTCGGCACGGCTGCTTCTTTCGCTTATCGCGCCCTACAAGGCGCTTCTCGCCGCCATCTTTGTTGCGGCCATCTGTGACATGATGGGCATGCTGTTCATCCCAACACAGCTCTCCGCCATGGTCAACGTTGCGGTCAACACGCGTGACATGAGCGCCCTCATGGGTCACGGCGTTGCCATGCTCGCGGCGGCGCTCGTTGGCTCGGGCGGCTACATCACCACGGTCTACCTTGCGTCCAAGCTCTGCGCCAAGGTTGGCCGCGACCTTCGCATGAAGGTGTACGAGGCGTCGCTGGCGTTCTCCGGCTCGGACTTCAACTCCTTTGGCACCGGCTCGATGATCACGCGCACGCTCTCTGATGCCAACGTGGTGCAGCAGACGCTGCTGCTCTCCATTCTCATGATCTTCCCCGTGCCGCTCGCGTGCGTCATCGCCGTGGCGCTCGCCTTCTCGACGGACGTGGTCATGGGGTGGGTGCTCCTTCTTGTGACGCTTGCCGTCATTGCGGTCTGCGCGCTTGCCGTTGCGAAGTCCGCCCCCATCTTCACGCGCCTTCAGGGCTTCATCGACAACATGAACACGCGGCTGCGCGAGTCCATCACGGGCGTTCGCGTGATTCGCGCCTTTGGCAAGGAGGCCCACGAGCGCTCGCGTCTCAATGAGACCTTCGGTGACTTTGCCACCAACGCGATTCGCGTGAACATCGTGTTTGCACTTACGGACTCGCTCACGTTCTTCCTCATGAACGTTGTGGAGGCAACGATCATGTGGGTGGGTGCGGACCGCGTGGGAGCGCACGCCATGCAGATCGGCTCCATCTCGGCGCTCGTTGAGTACGCGATGCTCATCATGATGTTCCTCATGATGGCCCAGTTTGCGATCCTGCAGGTCCCGCGCGCTCTGGCCTGCCTCACGCGCGCCGCGGCCGCGCTCTCCACCGAGCCCGAGATCGAGGACGCCCAGGCACCCGCCCGCCTCTCTTCTCACCGCGGCGAGCCGGGCGAGGAGGTGGCCCGCTTTGACCACGCGAGCCTGCGCTTCTCGGATGCCGACGAGGATACCCTGCACGACATCTCGTTTGCCCTGAGGCGCGGTGAGACCACGGCCATCATCGGTAACACGGGATCGGGCAAGTCTACGGTGGCAAAGCTTCTCCTGCGCTTTAACGACGTCACGGGCGGAAGCCTCACCTTCGAGGGCGCGGACGTCCGGCGACTCACCCAGGAGGAGCTAAGGGGTCGCATAGCCTACGTCCCGCAGAAGGCGTGGCTCTTCTCGGGCACCATTGCCGAGAACCTGCGCCACGGTGAAGCCGCGGCCTCCAACGAGCGCTTGTGGCATGCCCTTGGGGTGGCGCAGGCGAGCTTTGTGCGCGATCTTCCCGACGGGCTGGGGACGCGCGTGGCGCAGGGTGGCACCAACTTCTCGGGCGGTCAGCGCCAGCGCCTTGCCATCGCCCGCGCCCTCGTGCGCGAGGCGGACCTCTACGTCTTTGACGACTCCTTCTCGGCGCTCGACTACAAGACCGACGCCGCCCTTCGCCACGCGCTTGCCGGCGAGCTCCCCGATGCCGCCGTGCTCATCATCGCCCAGCGCGTGAGCACCATTCACGATGCGGACCAGATCGTCGTCCTCAAGGACGGCGAGGTCGTGGGCCTGGGGACCCATGACGAGCTCATGTCCGCGTGCCCCACGTACCGCGCCATCGCAGAGTCCCAGTCCAGGGGGGAGGACGCCCATGTCTAGCACAAGCGAGAAGAACCTCGAGCTTGACGAGCGTGCGGAGCTCGAGCGGGGAGAGATGCCGGTTGCCCCCGCCCCTGATGAGGAACTTGAGGTGCCCGAGGACGCCCTCGGGACCGCCCGACGCCTCTGGGCGGCTGCCGCCGGTCAGCGCTGGCGCCTTGTCGTTGCGGCGGTCTGCTCGGTGCTCTACGTTGCCGGAAGCCTTGGCGCCACGGCGTACAGCGCTGGTCTCATCGACCTTCTCTGGGGCAACATCCAGGCAACCTTTGCCACGGGGGCGCCCTTTGTGGTGACACTTGAGAACGGTGGCCTCCAGATCCTCACGTTCTTTGGGATCTGGACCGCCGCCTGGGCCGCCTACACCGTGCAGGTGCTCGTCATGGCGAGCTTTGCGGAGCGGCTCAACCTTCGCCTTCGCTCGCAGATTGGTGAGAAGCTCTCGCGCCTCCCGCTCGCATACTATGACGCGCACCAGCCCGGCGACACCATCAGCCGTGCCACCAACGACCTCGACAAGGTCTCCGAGGTGCTCCAGCGCGGCCTGCTCCAGCTGCTCATCGCCGTGTGCATGGTCGGCGGTGCCATCATCCTCATGGCAACCTATGACCTCATGCTCACGGGCGTGTTTGTTGTCTTTGGCGTCATAGCGAGCGTGGCCACCAAGCTCGTGACCGCGCGCACGCTCAAGGTTGCGGCTGCGCGCCAGGCGGCGCTTGGCGAGCTCACCGGACGTGTCGAGGAGGCCTACAGCGGCCGAGCGGTCATCAAGGCGTTTAGCCGGGAGGGTGCGAGCCTCGCCGAGGTGGGGGAGGCGGCAGAGCGCCTTGCGGAGACCTCGGCCACGGCTGACTTTGTCACCAACGCGATTGCCCCGGCCATCCGCCTGCTCATGCGCCTCTGCCAGGTGACGGTGGGTCTTCTCGCCGGCGGCATGCTCGTGATGGGGCAGATTTCCGTTGGCGTCTTCCAGGCGTTCTTCCAGTACGTGATGCAGGCCTCCGAGCCCTTTACGCAGCTTGCGCTTACCGTGAACATGCTCCAGGGTGCGCTTGCCGCCGCCGAGCGCGTCTTCACGTTCCTGGACGAGGGCGAGGTCGTGCCCGATCCCGCCGCCCCCGCCGCGCTTCCGGAGCCTGTGACCGGCCGCGTTGCCTTTGAGCACGTGCGCTTTGGCTACGCCCCCGACCGCCCGCTCATGCGCGACGTCTCGCTCGTTGCGGAGCCCGGGCAGAAGGTCGCCATCGTCGGCGCCACCGGGGCGGGAAAGACCACCCTCATCAACCTGCTCATGCGCTTCTACGAGGTGGACGGCGGCCGCATCACGCTCGATGGCGTGGACACGCGCGAGCTCACCCGGGCGGAGCTTCGCAGGCAGTTTGGCATGGTGCTTCAGGACGCTTGGCTCTTTGAGGGGACCATCGCGGAGAACATTGCCTACGGCAAGCCTGGCGCCACGCGCGAGGAGGTTGAGGCCGCCGCCCGCGCCGCCCACGTTGACTTCTTCGTGCGCACGCTTCCGCACGGCTATGACACGATGCTCTCCAACGATGCCGAGAACATCTCCCAGGGGCAGCGTCAGCTCCTCACCATTGCGCGCGCCATGCTCACGGACCCGGCCATCCTCATTCTGGACGAGGCCACTTCGAGCGTTGACACCCGCACCGAGCAGGCGATCGTGCGCGCCATGGAGGCCATCATGGAGAATCGCACGAGCTTTGTCATTGCCCACCGCCTCTCTACGATCGTCGACGCCGACCTCATCCTCGTGATGGAGCAGGGGACGATCATCGAGCAGGGCACGCACGCTGAGCTGCTCGCTTCCGGCGGCGCCTACGCCGAGCTCTATCGCAGCCAGTTCGCCTAGGGCGATTGACAGCAGCTGTGCCGCGCCGCGCGCGCAAGGGGGCGGACCTCTTTGCGCGCCCGTTTTTTATGTGATAGAGGTGGGGCTCCCCCATACGTGCTAAAGTTCGTTGGTTGACTTTTTTGCGAGTGAGAGTGAGGAGCATGAGTACTGCGCCTAGTCGGTACCGCCGTTCTGCATAAGCGGTACCGCCCCTCCGACGAGGCGGTACCGGTGTTCCGCCTACCGGGTACCGGACGTCACTTCCAGTAGTCCTCGTCCTTCCCGGCCCGCAGCCTCGCGGTGTATTCGCGCATGTTCGGC
>CASEGE010000155.1 GCA_949287335.1 uncultured Olsenella sp.
CGGCGCCGCGGCGGCGCTGGGCGCGCGCTCCGAGGCGGAGGGGCGCATGCACCCCAGGACCGTGGGGCCCGACCCGGAGTTTCTGGGCCTCATGCCGGACTACCTCGAGGGAATCACGCTGCGCAGCCTCGCCGTCATCTGTGCCGACATTGACAGCCGCAGGGAGACCTTTCTGCTCGAGGCCGAGCACGTCGCGCCGAGGCGCCTTCCCGTCGCCCTCACCATCGCCGCCGTGGACAGGCTCGTGCGCGGCAGGGGGAGGGTCAGCTTTACCGAGCTTCTCGACGGCCAGGATGCGCCGGAGGTCGTCGTTGCCAACTTCCTGGCCATTCTCGAGCTCTACAAGCGAGGCCTTGCCACGGTGCGCCAGGACGAGCTCTTCGGCGAGATCGAGATCGAGCACGTTGAGGGCGCGGCTCCCTATGAGCTCGACGACTCCGTCCTGGCCGAGCTTGACGATACTGCCGACATGGGCGCCGATCTTCGCGCCCCGGGCGAGAGGTGATTGACGTGCCCAGCTTTGAGAGACTTGAGTCCGGATCTTTGAAGGGCCTCCTCGAGGCGCTTCTGCTCGTCACGGACGACCCCGTGAGCGCCGCCGACCTCGCGGCGGCGGCCAGCGCGGAGACCGACGAGGTGGCCTCGGCCCTCACCGAGCTGGCGGCTGAGTACGCGGCCGCCAACCGCGGCTTTCAGCTGAGGGAGGTGGCAGGCGGGTGGCGCCTCTTCACGCACCCCGCCTACCATGACCAGGTTGCCGACTACGTGCTCTCCTGGGACACGCGCAAGCTCTCCCAGGCGGCCCTCGAGACCCTTGCCGTCATCGCCTACCACCAGCCCGTCACGCGCGAGGGCGTGCGTGCCATCCGCGGCGTCAACTCCGACGGCGTGATCGCGTCCCTTCGCGAGAAGGGCCTCGTGCGCGAGGTCGGTCGCGAGCGAGACCGCGGCCAGGCCCAGCTCTGGGGCACGACGCGCCTCTTCCTCGAGCACTTTGGCCTGCGGAGCCTTCGCGAGCTTCCGCCGCTCGAGGACTTTGCGCCCGACGAGGAGTCCAAGCGCTTCATCCGCGAGCGCCTCTCCGGCCGCTCCATAGGCTCCACGCTCGAAGAGGCCGAGGCGGACATCCAGGAGGAGCAGGAGCTTCTCGATGACTACGAGGACGGTGCCGAGGCGGACGCCGCCCTTGGTACCGGCTCCCTCGACGGGCCTGCGGGCGAGGGCGGGGGCGCGGATGAGTGACCCCATTCGCGAGGACGGCCTCTACCCGATGCGCCTTCAGCGCTTTCTCGCCCGCGCCGGCGTGGCGAGCCGCCGCGGCTCGGAGCGGCTCATGACGGCGGGTCGCGTGCGCGTGAACGGCGTCGTGGTGAGCGAGCTGGGCAGCAAGGTCGACCCCGCGTGCGACGTGGTCACGGTCGACGGCGTCGAGTGCCGCATCGAGGCGAGCCCGGCCCATCTCATGCTCTACAAGCCCGCGGGCTACCTCACCACCATGAGCGACCCGCAGGGTCGCCCCACGGTGGCGGAGCTCGTCCCCGTGTCCGAGTACCCCGGCCTCTATCCGGTGGGCCGCCTCGACATGGACACCACGGGGCTTCTGCTCTTCACCACGGACGGCAACCTCGGGCAGGCCCTGCTGCACCCCTCGAGGCACGTGACCAAGCACTACGTGGCGCTTGTCTCGGGAACGCCCGACGGGCGCGACCTCCAGGCGCTCCGCCGGGGCGTCATGCTCGAGGACGGGCCCGCCGCGCCGGCCAAGGCAGAGCTCCTCGAGGAGGGTGACCCGCTCTTCTCGCTTGTCGCGCCGCACGGCGCCGGTCGCACGGGCGGCGGCGAGAGAAACGCCGTGGTTGGGCTCTCCATCCACGAGGGCAGAAAGCATCAGGTGAAAAAGATGATGCAAGCCGTGGGGCACAAGGTCCTGCGCCTGCATCGTGACGCCTTTGGGCCCCTTTGCCTCTCCGGTCTTGAGGAGGGCTCGTGGCGTATGCTTGACAGTGACGAGACCAGGGCGCTCGAGGCGCTCTGCGAAAGAAGGGAGCACCAGTGATCGTTGCCATTGACGGACCCTCGGGCTCGGGAAAGTCCTCCGTCGCGCGCGAGATCGCGCGTCGCTGCTGCCTCACGTACCTCGACACGGGCGCGATGTATCGCTCGGTTGCGCTTGTCTGCCTCGAGCGGGGCGTTGACCCGGAGGACGCCGAGGCGGTGGCCCAGGTTGCCCGTGAGATCGCGATCGAGTTTGCAGCCGAGAAGGACGGCCAGCTCGTCCTCGCCAACGGCAAGGACGTGACCTCGGCCATCCGCACGCCCGAGGTTGAGCTCGCCGTCTCGCCCGTCTCGGCGAACCCCGCGGTTCGCGAGGTCATGGTGGCCCTGCAGCGCGCGGCGGGGGAGCGCGGCGGCGTGGTGGCCGAGGGCCGCGACATCGGTACCGTGGTGTTCCCGGGGGCGGACGTCAAGGTGTTTCTCAGCGCCTCGCCCGAGGCCCGCGCCCGCCGTCGCGCCGTGCAGCGCCAGGGCGGAAACCTTGCCACGGGCAAGGACGTTGCGGTTGACGCCGCTACCGAGGAGGCCATTCTCGCCGACCTCGTCCGCCGAGACGAGTACGACTCCTCGCGCGAGGCGTCCCCTCTGCGCCCCGCCGATGACGCGGTGCACATCGACTCCTCCGAGCTTACGTTTGAGCAGGTGGTCGATGCAATTCTCGCCCTCTCGCCCGAGCTTTCCGCGCGCGCCGGGAGGGCCGGGGCATGAGCGAGAAGACCGAGAAGAGCGACGCGCCGCAGGGCGGTCGCATGCGCGCCTTTGCTGGCAACACCTACGATGACTACTACGACCACGACATTCGCGAGCACCCGCTGCCCGGGCGCCTGTTCATTGGCGCCATCGTCCGCATCCTGTGGGTGATCACGAAGCTTCTCTGGCCCTGGAAGATCGAGGAGGCCCGGCGCCTGCTGGACGACCCCCGAGGCCGCGTCGTGATCATGAACCACGAGTCCATGCTCGACCCCGTGGTCGTGGTGGTGACGATGTGGCTCGCCCACGTGCCGGTGCGCATCGTCTACAAGAGCGAGTTTGACAAGATTGGTCCCGCCACGTGGCTCTTCTCGCGCGCGGGGGGCTTCCCCGTGGAGCGCGGCACCGCCGACATGAAGACGGTGCGTCGCGCCCGTGCGATGCTCATGCGCGGAGAGTGCGTGCTGATCTACCCCGAGGGCACGCGCGTGCGCGAGGACACGGACCAGCAGACCCATGGCGGGTACGCCATCATGGCGCAGCTCGCGAAGGCCCCGGTTCAGCCCGTGGCCATTATCGGTGCTCGTCACCTGCGCTTTAGGAAGCCCGTCTTGGTAAAGGTGGGGGAGCCCATCGAGTGGTCCGAGCTCTCCGCGGCCAAGCGCAAGGAGCAGCTTTCCGAGATGGAGCGCGTGGGCATGGCGCGCGTCTACGAGATGCGCGACGAGCTACGGCGCGAGCACCCCGAGGTGAGGGACTGATGGCCGAGATTCGCATTGCGGACGAGGCTGGTGCCTGCTATGGCGTCGAGCGGGCCCTGCAGATGGTGGAGGCCGCCGCGGACGAGAGGTCCGGCGCCGTCCACACGCTCGGGCCGCTCATCCACAACCCACGCGTCGTGGCCGGCCTAGCCGCTCGCGGCGTAGATGCGGTTGACTCCCCGGACCAGGCGGCGGGCGACACGCTGCTTCTTCGCACGCACGGCACGGTGCCTGAGGAGGAGGCGCGGGCCCGCGAGCTCTGTGCGCGCGTGCTTGATGCGACGTGCCCCTTCGTGAAGAAGGTTCACCTCGCGGCGGAGCGACTCTCTCGCGAGGGCTACCAGGTTGTGGTGGTTGGCGAGGCGGGGCATCCTGAGGTTGAGGCAACGCTGCCGCATGCGCCGGGCGCCGTTGTGGTTGGCTCCGCGGAGGAGGCGGCTGCGCTGCCGCACGCGCGAAAGATCGGCGTCGTGGTGCAGACGACGGCGCGGCGCGCGCTTCTCGCCGAGGTGGTCGGCGCGCTTCTCGGCGTTGCCGAGGAGGTGCGCGTCATCAACACCATCTGCGAGGCCACCTCAGGTCACCAGGCGGCCGCGGAGCGGCTCGCGCGCGAGGCGGACGTGATGATCGTCATTGGCGGTCGCATCTCGGCAAACACCACGCGCCTGGCCGAGATCTCCGCCGCGTGCTGCCCGAGGACCCATCACGTTGAGGGCGCTGACGAGCTTTGCGCCAAATGGTTCGAGGGCGCCGATCTTATCGGCATCACGGCCGGTGCGAGCACCCCCGCGAGCCAGATCGAGGCCGTGCGCGCCGAGATCGAGCGACTTGTGCGCGCGTAGGTTGCGCGAGCGCGCTCTTCTCGCCCGTTTATGCAGTGGCTTGGGCTTCTCAACTCATTTCTGCAAGTGAGTTGCTTTGGGCCCGCGGCCACGACTCATTTCCGCAAGTGAGTTGACAAGGGCCCGCGGCCACGACTCATTTCCGCAAGTGAGTTGCTTTGGGCCCGCAGCGCGGACTCATTTACGCAAGTGAGTTGCTTTGGGCCCGAAGCCCCAACTCATTTCCGGAAGTGAGTCGATAAGGGCCCCCAACCCAGACTCATTTCCGCAAGTGAGTCGATAAGGGCCCGAAGCCCCAACTCATTTCCGAAAGTGAGTCCTTGCAGCGGCTGATGCCAACCCATTTTCGGAAGTGAGTCCGAGGGGGGCAATGTGGCCTGCAATACGACTTGCGGCTTGTGGCTCGCGGCGTGCGACCAGCTGTAAATCAAAGCCGCTTTCAGCCGAGAAGAGCCTCCTGGAGCGCATCGAGATAAGCTCCGGGGCTCGGCACGCTTACGGTGCAGAGGCCACCGCGCTCACGCAGCACGTCGAGGATGCGACCCTGCGTGTCACCGTCAAGCGTCAGGCGATCAAAGTTGAACATGACCTCGGGAAGCACGACAACGCTGCCCGAAAGCTCCCGCGGTAACTGGGCGAGAAGGTCCTCGGAAACGATGAGCCCCGTCACGTTGACGTCACCGCCAAAGTAATCGTTTCGGATCGCGTACGTGCGGACGCGACCCTCGTGCGAGAGCAGGCCGCAGAATACGTCGATCGTCTCGCGCGCCGCCTCTCCGCAGACGAGAAGGACCTCGAGGTTCTTCTCGACAAGGGCACGGTTAAGGGCGATGATCTGCTCTGCGCGCTCGCGAGACACGAGCTCGGCCTCGTCGAGAAAGCTCCTCAGCATCCCGATGCCGTCGTAGAACTGCGGGTAGCCGTCATAGGTCTCGGCGGGCGGCACCGAAAGGCAGGCGTCAACGTAAAACTCGTCCGAGAGCTGGAAGCGCGTGATGCCGAGCGTTCTTCTCGCCCGCTCCTGATATGGCTCGAGCAGGCGTACCACCGCGCGCGACGCCTCGGGGTCGTCGGAGTAGGAGCTGTGGAAGCGGCGGCTGTGCTTGGTGTAGCCGAGCGGCACGATGGCGAGCGACGTGATCCCGGGGCGCGCCTCCACCCAGTCGAGCGTGGCCTTGAGCTCGGCGCCGTCGTTGATGCCCGGGCAGAGCACAATCTGGGCGTGCACCTCGATCCCGCCGGAGAGCAGGCGCTCGAGAACCTCGATGCCACGGTCCGCGCGCCTTCCGATGAGACTGCGGCGCACCTCGGGCGTGATGGCGTGAATCGAGACATTCATGGGGCTGAGCCCGCACTCGACGATGCGGTTGGCCTCCTCGTCCGTCACGTTGGTGAGCGTCACGAAGTTGCCCTGGAGAAACGAGAGGCGATAGTCGTCGTCGCGCAGGGTGAGCGTGGCGCGGGCCTCGGGCGGCAGCATCGCCATGAAGCAGAACTGGCACGCGTTCACGCAGGTGCGGATGCCGTCGAAGAGGACGTCCGTGAAGTCGATGCCCCAGTCCTGCCCCGGCTCGCGCCAGAGCTCGCAGGGGGTCGTGGTGTTGTCGCGTGGATCGAAGACCTCAAGCTCGCAGCATGCGCCGTCGGCCTCCCAGCGCCAATCGATGAGATCGCGGGGCTCAACGCCGTTGACGCTCACGATGCGCATGCCGGGCTCGATGCCCGCCTCCCACGCGGGGCTGCCGTCCTCGACGGATGCCACCCAGGCGCCGTCTGCCCGAGGCCTGGTTGACGCGTAGTCCGCGCGTTTCTGCTCTGCCATACTGCCCCCCGTTCTTCTCGCCAGCCATTGTGCCATACGCGGGAGGGGCGCGCGTCGCCTCAGACGGATTGTCTTGACGTCTCGATGGCTACGATCTGGCCCTGCAGGACAACGTGTCCCGCAAACTCGCGGGCCCCGCTGAGGACGAGAGGGTCTTTTCGCGAGGTCCAGTGGAGCCCGTCCGCTCGCACGAGGCGCGCGTTGAGGTCGGCTTTTCTCCGCTGCCAAAGCTCCTGGCCTCTCGCCGAGAGTCTGGGCTCCTTTATGCCAAGGTCAAGGCGTATGCGCGAGGCGAGCCAGTCAAAGTAGGCGATGTCGTCGTAGTGCTCCTTTGCAATCTCATAGTCCTTGACGTTTTGTGCGAGAAGCTCGTTTCTCCTGTCTATGTCCTTTGACTGCTGCGTCTCGTCGCGGTGATAACCTCCCTGGTAGTCAACGGCAACCGCGCTAAACGGCGTCGGAGCCTTTTGGTCGCTGCTGGGGGCCAGGAGCATGAGGTCGGGCTTTCTGATGCGCGCCGAGCTCTCTCCGAGCACGCTGCCCGCCCGCTCCACCGCCACCGGGTCGTTGAGACCAACGATCTTGATCTCGTACCCGCCGCGAACCCTGTTGAACTCAAAGCGGTGGCACGTCCTGCTTTCCTGGGGCGAGCCCGATCTGTCCCGAGCGTATTCGAGCACGCGTCCGAGCTTGCGGGCACCGCGAACGGGCCCCGCCTCCTCAAGGAACGCTTTGATGCGCTCGACGGACGTGAGCGGCTCGTTTCTCTTGACGAGCCCGTCCTTGGAGCGGGGTTGGATTCCGTAGTGCCCGCAGAGCTCGTCGACGAGAAGGAGAAGCTCGATCTCCGTAGCGTATTCCGTCATTTGGAGCGCGATGAGCTCCGGCCTGGCGCATGCGACCCCCGGCGCAAGGTGAACGAATGACCTGCTTGGATAGTGAGGGAGCCCAAGATGGGCAACGACGCACTCGGCGGGATGGCGGGCGCCCCTGCTGGCGACAAGGACATGGAGCGGGATTGTGGCGCCCTCAAGTTTTGTAACGCGGGCGACAAGGGCATTGACCTCGACCTTTGTTGGCATGCGCTGAGGAATGTCGGGCTCTGTGACCACGTTCTGCTCGGTGAGGAGCTTGAACGAGTCCCAGCGCCTGAAGACTTCAAGTGCCGTGGTATGTGAGAAGATCGCATCCATTACCCAAGCCTACGCTGCGGGGCCATGGCTCTTCTCGAAAAACTGAATTACTCCGACACGAATCTTACGGGTAGCTGCCCGTTGTCTGACAGAATATCGAGTGTGCACAGTTGAGTGGGGTCGGATATTTTGCAAAGTGGCTGAAAACTTTTAACTAACACCTACCGCTTGCCGAATGCATGAGCTTGCGTTGGCCTAAAACCACGAGGTTTGCACATTTTTCGTAACCGGAACGCACCGTGTCGTACCGTGCTGTTGGTCATACGCGGGCTGGGGCTTTCGACTCATTTTCGAAATTGAGTCATTAAGAGCCTGCGCGAGCACTCACTTCCGGTAATGAGTCGACAAGAGCCCCGGCTTGGAACTCACTTGCGGAAATGAGTCGACAAAAGCCCGGTTGGACGACTCACTTGCGGAAGTGAGTCGGGTTAAGCCCAGGGGGACGACTCACTTGCGGAAATGAGTCGACAGGAGCCTGGGTTTGGACTCACTTGCGGAAATGAGTCGGGAGTTAGGACTCATTTCCGGAAGTGAGTCGAGAAGGGCCCGGGACAGCACTCATTTCCGGAAGTGAGTCCGGCCGGCCTGTGTGTCGAGAGCTACAAGAACCGGTCCGTGCGCCCGGGGCGACAAGAACCGGGCGCCGCGCCCGCCGCGCCGGGCGCATCGGAGACGCACCTCACGCTCGTGGGGATTTAGCGCGTTCACGGGCTAAAACCTACCGCTCGTGGTAAACTTGCGGCACCAATGGAATAGCAAGGAGACAAGATGCCAAAGCCCGTAGTCGCCGTGGTGGGCCGCCCCAACGTCGGCAAGTCCACGCTCGTAAACCGCATTGCGGTGAGTCGCGACGCCATCGTCCACGAGTCGCGCGGGGTCACGCGCGACCGCTCGTATCACGACGCGGATTGGAACGGCCGCGACTTTACCCTCATCGACACCGGCGGCATCGAGTCCGTCAAGTCCAAGGACGTCTTTGCCCCCCGCATTCGTGAGCAGGCGCTTCTCGCCTGCGAGGAGGCAGACGTCATCGTCTTTGTGGTGGATGGCACCACCGGCGTGACCGATGAGGACGAGGAGGTCGCGCGCGTTCTCCGCAAGCAGGACAAGCCCGTGTTTCTCGTCGTCAACAAGAAGGACGACCCCGCCACCGAGCAGGACGGCCTCTGGGACTTCTACGCCCTCGGCGTCGGAGAGCCGCGCCCGCTCTCCGCGGGCCACGGCCACGGCACAGGCGACCTGCTCGATGACATCGTTGCCGCGTTCCCCGAGCCCACCGACGAGGAGCCCGAGGACGACATGCTCTCGCTCGCCATCGTCGGCCGGCCCAACGTGGGCAAGTCCAGCCTCGCCAACCGCCTTGCCAACAAGAAGCGCTCCATCGTCTCCGACGTTGCCGGTACCACGCGCGACGCCATCGACACCGTTATCGAGTGGAAGGGCCAGCCCATCAAGCTCGTCGACACCGCCGGCATGCGCAAGAAGACGCAGGTCCACGAGGACGTTGAGTACTACAGCCTCGTCCGCGGCCTGCAGGCCATAGACCGCGCCGACGTGTGCCTTCTCGTCGTGGACGCCACCGTGGGCGTGACCGAGCAGGACCAGAAGGTCGCCAACATGGCCATCGACCGCGGCTGCGGCCTCGTGCTCGTGCTCAACAAGTGGGACCTCGTGGAGACCGAGCAGCAGCGCAACGACATCGTCGCCTCCATCGAGAAGCGCCTCGCCTTCGCGCCCTGGGTGCCCTACGTGAACGTCTCCGCCCTCACCGGTCGAGCCACCGACAAGGTCCTCGCGCTCGCGGTGCGCGCCGCCGAGTCCCACCAGGCCCAGCTCAAGACCTCCGAGCTCAACGCACTTCTCGCCGAGATCCGCGAGGGCGGCCACACGCGCAGCGATAAGGGCCGTCGCCTCAAGATCCAGTACGCCACGCAGACCGGGAGCAAGCCGCCCGTCCTCACGTTCTGGTGCAACGCGCCCGACCTCGTGGACGACAACTTCGAGCGCTTCCTCGAGAACCGCCTGCGCGCCCGCTTTGACCTCACGGGCACGCCCGTGCGCCTCAAGTTCCGCCGCAAGTCCGAGGGGGGCGATCGCTAGTGGACCCGCTCATGCTCTGGACCGCCGTCTTCTCGGTGGGCGCCTACTTTGTGTGCGGAATTCCGTTTGGACTGGTCATCGCCCTTGCCATGGGTCACGTTGACGTTCGTGAGGTGGGGTCTGGCAACATCGGCACCACCAACGTCGCCCGCTCGGTGGGCAAGGGTGCCGCCGCGGCAACGCTTCTGCTCGACCTTGGCAAGGGCCTCATCTGGATGCTCATCGCGCGTCAGGCCATCGCTGCCCTCGCGCTTGGCGGGGACGTCCTCGCGCTCGACCACACCACGGCGTTTGGCACGGCGCTCACCTGCGTCTTCCTCTTCTGCATCCTGGGCCACGTCTTTACGCCCTACCTGCGCTTCCACGGTGGAAAGGGCATCGCGGTGGGCTTTGGCGCGGCGCTTGGCCTCTACTGGCCCATCGGCGTGGGGCTCCTTGCGCTGTTCCTGCTGCTGGTGATCCCGACGCGCTACGTCTCGCTTGGCTCCGTTGCCGCTGCGGCGTCGCTGCCCGTGTGGTGCGCCGTCTTTGGGTTCCCCGCAATCTCGATCGTTCCCGTCGCCATTGCCGCCGTTGTGGTGGTCTGGTCGCATCGCGAGAACGTTCAGCGCCTCGTCCACGGCGACGAGCGCCGCTTTGCCTTCCACAAGAACGACGATACGAGCAAGGAGAGCTAGGATGCTGGAAGAGATCAAGATCGCCCCGTCTGTCCTTTCGGCGGACTTTACCAGGCTCGCCGACGAGCTCGCTGAGGTTGCCACCGGCGACATGCTGCACTTTGACGTCATGGACGGTCACTTCGTGCCCAACCTCAGCTTTGGCCTCGACTTCCTGCGCGCCACCAAGTCGGCAACGGAGCTTCCCGTCGACGTTCACCTCATGATCTCCAATCCCGACGAGATGGTCGAGAAGTACCTCGACGCCGGTGCCGACATCGTCTCCTTCCACTTTGAGGCTGCCACGCACGCGCACCGCATCGTGTCGCTCATTCACGACCGTGGCGCCAAGGCCTCCGTTGCCCTCAACCCCGCCACGCCCGTCTACGCGCTCGACCCCATCATCGACGAGCTTGACATGGTTCTCGTCATGACCGTTGACCCCGGCTTTGCCGGCCAGCGCTTCATCGAGTCCTCACCGCGCAAGCTCCGCCAGCTGCGCAGGATGTGCGACGAGCACGGCGTGAACCCCCTGATCGAGGCCGACGGCGGGCTCTCCGCGAAGAACGCCTCCGAGGTCACGAGCGCCGGGGCCAACGTGGTCGTGGCGGGCAGCGCGGTGTTTGGCGCCAAGGACCGCGCCGCCGCCATCGCCGACATCAGGCGCGCCGCTCAGGCCGGCGTCTCCAAGATGGCGTGAGCGAGATGACCCAGACACAGTCGCATACTTCGGGCGCCGTTCCCGTCTACCTCGACTACGCCGCCTCGTGCCCGCTTCGGCCCGAGGCGCTCGAGGCCATGCGCGCCTATGACGAGGGGCCCATCGCCGGCGCCAACCCCAACTCGCTCCACACGATGGGGCGGGCCGCGGCGCGCGAGCTCGATGCCGCCCGGCGCGCCATCGCCTCAGCGCTGGGCGGAGGCTTTCGTCCCTCGGACGTTGTCTTCACCTCGGGTGGCACCGAGTCCAACAACCTTGCCGTCCTCGGGCTTGCCGAGGGCGCACGGGCGAGAAGCTCTCGGCGAAACCGCGTGATCGTCTCCGCGATCGAGCACGACTCCGTCCTCGACCTCGTTGGGCCGCTGCGCGAGCGTGGCCTTGAGGTCGAGCTCGTCCGGCCCGGGCGCGACGGCGCGGTGGCGCCCGAGGCGCTCTCCGCCCTTCTCGACGATACCTGCGCGCTCGTCTCCGTCATGTACGCAAACAACGAGACCGGCGTCGTGCAGGGCGTGCCCAAGCTCGCCCGCATCGCGCACGCCTCGGGGGCGCTCTTCCACACGGATGCCGTCCAGGCCTTCTGCCACATCCCGCTCTCGCTCGACGATGTGGACGCCGTGAGCGTGGCCGCCCACAAGATCGGCGGCCCGGTGGGCGTTGGCGCCCTTGCGGTGAGGGGTCGCGCCCCGCTGCGCCCGCAGAGCTTTGGCGGGGGGCAGGAGATGGGCA
>CASEGE010000156.1 GCA_949287335.1 uncultured Olsenella sp.
CAGCGCATCAAGAAGGAGCTCGGCCTCAAGAGCGGCTCCGGCGTGCCCCAGCGCGACAAGGTCGGCCAGCTCACCCAGGAGCAGCTCACCAAGATCGCCGAGATCAAGATGCCGGACCTCAACGCCAACGACATCGAGGCCGCCAAGAAGATCGTCGCCGGTACCGCCCGCTCCATGGGCGTCACCATCGCCGAGTAAGCGTCTAGATGTTACGAAGGGACAGTCCCTTCGTAACACTGAGCGTTACGAAGGGACAGTCCCTTCGCAACATCGATGTGGGAGGGCAAAAGCCCGATGACCACAGGAGGTAGATAGCATGCCCAAGCACGGAAAGAACTACAAGGCCGCTGCCGCCAAGGTCGACAGCACCAAGCTCTACTCGCCGAAGGAGGCCATGGAGCTCGCCAAGGAGCTGGCCCCCGCCAAGTTTGACGAGACCGTCGAGGTTGCCGTTCGCCTTGGCGTCGACACCCGCAAGGCCGACCAGAACGTCCGCGGCTCCATCTCCCTGCCCCACGGCACCGGCAAGACCGTTCGCGTTGCCGTCTTCGCCGAGGGCGAGAAGGCCCGCGAGGCCGAGGCCGCTGGCGCCGACGTCATCGGCTCCGATGACCTCGTGGCCCAGATCCAGGCCGGCGAGCTGAACTTCGACGCCGCCATCGCCACCCCCAACATGATGGGCAAGGTTGGCCGCCTCGGTAAGATCCTCGGCCCCCGTGGCCTCATGCCCAACCCCAAGCTCGGCACCGTCACCATGGACGTTGCCAAGATGGTTGGCGAGCTCAAGGCCGGCCGCGTCGAGTACCGCGCCGACCGCTACGGCATCTGCCACGTCCCGATGGGCAAGGTGTCCTTCGACACCCAGAAGCTCGTCGAGAACTACGGCGCGCTCATCAACGAGCTTCTCCGCGTGAAGCCGTCCAGCGCCAAGGGCAAGTACGTCAAGTCCGTCGTCATCTCCACCACGATGGGCCCTGGCATCAAGGTCGACTCCACCAAGACCCGCAACCTCATGGACGAGTAGCGCTCACGCGCTCTTCTCGGTTTCTCCACGCAACGCTTGACGGGCGTCCCGCGTCGTGCAAGAATGTCACGCGCAGGACGCCCGTCCTGTGTAGTGACATCGCACGTCCGCTGCCAAAGACAGCCGGTGCCGCAAGGCTCAAAGGGGAAACCCGCCTGCCGAGGTGGTCTCAGAGATTGCATCTTCGAGGACCCCGCTTTGGCTGCGCCAAGTGGGGTCTTCTCATGCGGAAGGCCTGCCAGCGTTGGCGGCTCGTGCCCGACCGCATGCCAAGGAGGTGTAACAACATGCCATCCAAGTCCAATGTCGAGATGCTCGAGAAGGTCGCTGCCTCGCTCGAGGCCTCCCAGGGCGTCTTTGTCGTCGACTATCGTGGTCTCTCCGTCAAGGAGACCCAGGAGGTTCGTCGCGCTCTGCGCGAGGCTGGCGCCGAGATGAAGGTGTACAAGAACAACATCGTCAAGATTGCTCTTGAGAACGCCGGTCTCCCCAGCATCGACGAGGTGCTCGAGGGCACCTGCGCGTACGTCTTCTACCACAACGACTCCGTCGATGCCGCCAAGGTTATCAAGGAGCAGTCCGAGAAGCTCAAGAAGATGAACTTCGTGGGCGCAATTGCCGACGGCAAGGCGCTCTCCGCAGACGAGGCCAAGGCCTACGCCGACCTGCCCAACCGCGATCAGCTCATGGCTCAGCTCGCTGGTCTCATCAACGGCTTCGCCCGCGACATTGCCGTGTGCGTCAAGGAGGTCCCCGCTGGCCTCGCCCGCACCGTCAACGCTATCTCCGAGCAGAAGCAGGCTGCCTAGCAGCAACGCGCGGCCCAGGCCGCACACCCTGGGGCATCCGCCCCGCACACGTAAATGCAATCCGTGCATGACGCACGGGACCGAAAGGAAACAGAAATGGCTAAGCTTACCACCGAGGAGATCATTGACGCCCTCAAGGAGATGACCCTGCTCGAGGCTTCCGAGCTCGTCAAGGCCATCGAGGAGACCTTCGGCGTCTCCGCCGCCGCCCCCGTCGCCGCTGTGGCCGCCGCTCCGGCTGCCGCTGCCGCCGAGGAGGAGGAGAAGACCAACTTCGACGTCGTGCTCGAGGGCTTCGGCGACAACAAGATCGCCGTCATCAAGGTCGTCCGCGCTCTCACCAGCCTCGGCCTCAAGGAGGCCAAGGAGGTCGTCGAGGGTGCCCCCAAGGCCGTCCTCGAGGGCGCCAAGAAGGAGGACGCCGAGGCCGCCAAGAAGCAGCTCGAGGAGGCCGGCGCCACCGTCACCCTCAAGTAAGTTTCCTTACTTCGGGTTACGCGC
>CASEGE010000157.1 GCA_949287335.1 uncultured Olsenella sp.
CATCGGCGTAGGCCAGCTCGTCGAGCGCCTCAGCCTCCGCCTCGTCGACCTCGTCGGTGGCGTCGGAGCGGATCTGGTCGCCGCGGGCGCGCTCGCGCTCGGCGCGCGCGTCCTCGACGCTCTGGAACACGTCGTCCACGATCGTCTCGTAGTCGGCCGAGTAGCACAGCGGCTCGTCGGCGCCCTCAACGGAGAGGTAGGCCACGGTGTAGGTCTCCGGGTCGATCACGCAGTCAGGCAGCACGAAGAAGGAGTACTGGGAGCCGCCGCTCGAACGGAAGGACATCGTGCCCTCGCCCGCGTTGATCTCCATCGGGTCGAGAACCACCGCGATGATCGTGTACTCCTTGCGCTCAAAGATGGCGGTCGAGTCCTCCTCGTCGTCATCCGCGCCGTGAAACGTCACCGTGTCGCCCACGTAGAGGCCAGAATCGTCGAGGAAGCGCTTGGTGACCGCAATCTGGTCGTCGCGCTCGGGGAGATGGCCCTCAAGCACCACCGGCTCGTTCATGCCGCTCGAGGAGAGCGCCTTGACGTCAACCTTCTCGGAGGCAGAGCCCACCGTGGTGTAGGCGGTCTCCACATAGCCGCCCTCGGCCAGCTCCACGCCGTCGAGCGCAGACAGCGCCTCGACGTCCTCGTCCGTGAGGCCAAGCGTGGACTGGACGCGCACGTCAAAGAGGCTCTGCTCGTCAAAGAAGGCGTCAGCGGAGTTGCGCAGGTCCACGCAGGCGGCGCGCAGACCCGTGAGCATGGTCACGCCAAGCGCCGTGATCGTGGCAAGCGCCACGAAGCGCTTGAGGCTCCCGCGCACCGTGCGCAGGACGCCGCGCGAAAACGCGCTGCCGCGGGCGATGTTGGGAGCCGTCGCCACGTGCTACCACTCGATTTCGGCGATAGGCTTGGGGGCGTCGTTTGTGGTCATGCTCGTCACCTTGCCGCTCTTGAAGCGAATGAGACGGTCGGCCATGTCCGCCAGCGCGGCGTTGTGCGTCACGATGATCACCGTGATCTTCTCGGTGCGGCACATGTCCTGGAGCAGCTGCAGGATCTGCTTGCCCGTCTGATAGTCGAGCGCGCCGGTGGGCTCATCGCACAGGAGCAGCTTGGGATTCTTGGCAAGGGCACGCGCAATGGAGACGCGCTGCTGCTCGCCGCCGGAGAGCTGGGCGGGGAAGTTGTCCAGGCGGTCGGCAAGGCCCACCTTCTGGAGCATCTCGGTTGGGTTGAGCGAGTCCGGGCAGATCTGTGTGGCAAGCTCCACGTTCTCGAGCGCCGTGAGGTTGGGCACGAGGTTGTAGAACTGGAAGACAAAGCCCACGTCCGTGCGACGGTACAGCACAAGGTCATTCTCGCTGGCGTTGCTTATGTCGCGCCCGTCAACCATGACCTGCCCCGTGGTCGGGCTGTCCATGCCGCCCAGAATGTTGAGCGCCGTGGTCTTGCCGGCGCCCGAGGCGCCCAGGATGACGGCAAGCTCGCCCTTCTCCACGGTAAAGCTCGCGCCGTCCAGCGCGTTTATCTTGGTCGAACCCGCGCCGTAGCTGCGCACGACGTCCGCAAACTCAATGTATGCCATCTTGAGCCTCGATTACTCGACAGCGTGTTGTCTAAAGGAAGTATACTGGGCATGTGGGGCGAGAAGAACCTCGGCTCGACACCCGCGCGCCAAGTGTCGAGCGCTTCTCGGCATGAACGATTCAAAAGGGGACAGTCCCCTTTTGAATCATTCGCGGGACTGGAGGACGTCATGAAGAAGCAGCCGCAGGTCACCGAGCAGACTCGCGCCAACCTTCGCCAGGCGTTCTGGGAGCTCTATGTCGAGAAGCCCGTGGAGAAAATCTCCGTGCGCGAGATCACGGACCGCGCCGGCTACAACCGCGCGACCTTCTACCTCTACTATCACGACGTCTACGAGCTTCTTGAGGAGATTGAGGGCACAGTGCTCGGCAACATCGAGCGCCTGGTAAACGAATGCCTGCTCAAGGGCGATAAACTCGACTTCTCGCAGCACATGGGGCTCATCCTGCGCCTTGCGCAGCGCTCGCGCGACTACACGCGCGTGCTGCTCGGCCCGCACGGGGACCCGGCCTTCTCGCGACGCCTCAAGGAAATCATCAGCCCGCTCGTGGACCGCTTCTTCCTGCCGGCCGCCGAGCTCGACGAACAGGCGAGACGCGTAGTACGCGAGTTCTACCTCTCGGGCATCCTCGCCACCATCCGCACCTGGACCGCCGAGGAGAACCCCATGCCCATCGAGCAGCTCATCCAGCTCGTGGTGCGCATCGTGATGTGACGGGAAGCGGACGCCCGGCTGCTGTGCTGACCCAGTGCCCGCTTCGTGGCGCCGTGCCGAGAAAACCCGGCCTCTGTACCGGTTTTCAAAATTGTCGTCGAGAAAAGCGGGCCTCTGTACCAGAGGTGTCGCGAGCGGGGGCGCCGCGTGTCCTCCCCCCGGTACAGCCGCCGGTATTTCTCGGCATTGCGCGGTACAGGGGGCGGCATTCCTCGGCATCACGTGGTACAGGCGGAGACATTTCTCGACATGCTGTCCCAGCCTTGGTACAGAGGACAATTTTCCCCGGCAGGCCTCGGACGAATCCGGTACAGAGGAGCGTTTTTCACGACAGGCTTCGGGCAGACCCGGTACAGCCGCCCGTTTTTCTCGGCACGCTTTTCTGGAGTGGTACAAAGGACGTATTATCTCGGCAGGTCACGGGCCAATCCGGCACACACGCCCGGTTTTCGGGACGCGTCCCCAGATCCCGGTACAGCCGACGGGTTTTCTCGCCTCCCCCGGCAGGGCTAGTTCTTGCGGAAGAACGCGAGCGCGATGGCGCCCGGCCCCACGTGCGTGCCAATGGTGGCGCCCACGGAGGTGATGGGCAGGTCCTCCTCGGCGACCTTACCCTCCCAGATGGCGCGGTTATCGTCCAGGTACTTCTTGAGCAGCTTCTGCGAGAGGCCCGTGTAGCCCAGAAGGACCGGCATACCAAAGTCGATGCCGTGCTTCTCCACCTGCTGGTGGAGCTGGTTGCGGCCGTTCTTGGAGCCGCGCGCCTTACCGAGCATCACGACCTCGCCGTCCTCTACGCCCACCACGGGCTTGATGGAAAGCAGCTCGCCGATGGTGCCCACGCTCTTGGGGATGCGGCCGCCGCGCTTGAGGTACTCGAGCGTGTCGAGAAGCGCGAGCAGGCAGACGCGGTCCACGACCGCCTCGACCTTCTCGGCAATCTCCGCCGCGCCGAGGCCCTCGTCCACGAGACGCAGCGCGTAGAGCACCAGGAGGCTCTGACCGATGGTCACGTTCTTGCTGTCCACAACGTGGACCTCGGGGAAGTCGGCCGCCGCGGTGACGGCGCTCTGGTAGGTGCCGGAGAGCTTGGAGGACAGCGTGATCACCACGGCCTCCTCCTCGGCGGTGCGCACCTGCTCGAAGGCCTCCTGGTAGACGAAGGGCGTGGCCTGGCTCGTCTTGGGAAGCTCGTCGCTCTCGATGAGCATCTCGTAGAAGCGGTCGTTGGTGAGGTCCACGCCGTCCGCGTAGGTGGTCGTTCCAAAGGTGATGCCCAGGGGAATCACGGTGAGACGCGAGTCAAGCTCGCCCGGGAGGTCAATGCCGGAGTCGGTGATAATGCGGACAGCCATGGAGCTTCCTTTCAAAGTTTCGGGCGCACGTGGGACCGGCCGCGGGCTAGTCGCGCGCGAAGGTCCTCAGGCGCTCGAGGATATGGTTGAGCGAATCGTACATCTGCAGGCGCTGGCGCATGGCAAGCTCTCCGCCAGCCTCGTCGAGCACTCGGTGAATGATGTCGTCAAGCGGGCGCGCGGCCTCGATGCCCTTGTCGGTAAGGCGAACCGGGGCGCGGTAGCGCGAGGCGTCCCCCTCCTCGGTGTCCCCCACCTCAACAAAACCGTCCTCGGCGAGGTGGGCGATGGTGCGAGACATGGCGGCGCGACTCACGTCAACCATGCGCGCCAGCTCGGAGGCCGTAAGGCCCTCGGGGTTCTTGACCAGGTAGTAGAGGCACATCACGTCCGAGCCGCGAAAGCCCAGCCGCTTTGCCTCTGCCGTCTTGATGCGCTGAATCTCCTTGTTAAGGGCCCCGATAATGCCCACAAAGTCCTCGAAGCGCTTCTCGGTCACGACGCTCGTCTCCTCCGCGTATCGCGTGCACAGATGTTAACCGGTCAACATTATGCCCAAGAACGTGCGAGAATAACCGAGGCGCGCGGCTGCCACGCGATATTCACACGACGGCGCCAGGCCTCGGCCCGCCCACCAAACGCCGAGTGTGCACGAGCCGAGAAATAACGCTCCCGCGGACACGCTTTTCTCGTCTCGTGCACACTCGAAGAAATTGTTTCCGGCTGGGAAACATCCTTGCGCGCGCCCGCGGCTGCGCGTATCTTCTCCTCAAGCACTCACCACGCCTTCGGGCCAACACGCGAGAGGAGCACCAGACATGAGCAACGCAGTCAACGTCAACGCACGTACGTCCATGAACTGGTGGTGGCGCAACTTCTCCTCGCTCGGTCGATGGTGAGCTTGACGCGCCATATCAATTTGCGCTGAGAGGGCTCCCGGAGGACCGGGGGCCCTTTTCTTGTACGTTTTGCACGCAAATACCCGACAACCAACTCTGACGCCAACGTCATAAAACCTGACGCGCTGACACGAAAGGAAACCACAATGTCCGAGAACACCGCCGCCCGCACCGTCGCCGTCTCCGCCGATCACGGCAAGCTCGATATCCAGGCCCTCGTTCTTCTCGCCGTGCTGCTCGCCGCCGGCTTCATCCTCAACTTCACCGTCGGCAAGGCCATCTCCAGCATCTCCGGCGGCCTCATCAGCCCCGAGTTCATCATCTCCGCCTTCTGCCTCACCATCCTCGTGGTGCGACCGAACGTGGGCCAGGCCCTCATCATTGGCCTCATCTCCGCCGCCGTCATCCAGGTGACCACCACCTCGCCGTTCATCGACTTTGCGGCCGAGGGCATTGCCGCCATGCTCATGTCCCTCATCGTCGCCGCCGGCATGCGCGGCTCCGCCAAGAGGTTTGTGCCGCTCGTGGGCGCCTTTGTCACCACCGTCGTCTCCGGCGTGATCTTCATGCTCATCAAGATCGCCATGGTGGGCGGCGCCGCCGAGCTCGCAGCCGCCATGCTGCCCGTGGTCCTGCTCACCGGCGTCTTCAACGCCATCCTCGTGAGCGCGCTCTACCTCCCCATCAAGAAGGCCCTCAAGCTCGACGACTAGTCCCCATCACCGCATGCGTGACACTGGAACCTGGCACCAGTCTCACTTGAAAGGCGCCCATGTCATCTAGCAGCATCATCCAGCTCCGCGACGTCTCCTTCGCCTACGCTGGCGAGAAGGACGCACGCGCCCTCGACCACATCTCCCTCGGCATTTCGCCGGGGGAGTTCGTGGGCGTCCTCGGCCCCTCCGGCGCGGGCAAGTCAACCCTTGCCGCCGTCCTGTCCGGCGCCATCCCCCACCATTTCCACGGGTCGCTCTACGGCGCGGCCCTTGTGGACGGCCACGACACCTGCGACGTCACGCTCACGGACGTCTCGCGCGTGGTGGGCAGCGTCAACCAGGACATCGACGCGCAGATGGTGGCCTCCGTCGTGGAGGACGAGCTGCTCTTTGGCCTTGAGAACTTCGGCGTGCCCCACAACGAGATCGAGGGGCGCCTCGCCGCCGCGCTCGACGCCGTGGGCATCCCCGAGCTGCGCGAGCGCGAGATTGCCACGCTCTCCGGCGGACAGAAGCAAAAGGTTGCCATCGCCGCCATGCTGGCGCTGCGGCCGCGTGTGCTCGTGCTCGATGAGCCCACCGCAGCGCTTGACCCCACGTCCACCAAGATGGTCTTCGACACGCTTCGCAACCTCAACGCGCGCGAGGGCATCACCGTCGTGGTCATCGAGCAGAAGGTTGCCACGCTCTCCGAGTACTGCAACCGCATCCTCGTTCTCAACGAGGGTCGCCTCGCCTTTGACGGCACGCCGCGCGAGGTCTTCTCGCATGGCGCCGAGCTGCGCGAGCTGGGCGTGGACAGCCCGCGCGTCGCGCGCGTCTCCAACAGCCTCGTTCAACACGGCCTCATTGCTCCTGGTGAGCCGTGCCTCACTGTTGCCGAGGCAAAGCGCCTGGTGGCGAAGCTCATCGGCGCGCATCCGGGCAAGGCTGCCGAGAAGGGCCGCGCCGCCGCAAGCGCCCCGCGCCCTCGCGCTGAGCAGGGCCCCCCCGTGGTCTCCTTCCGCAACGCCTGCTTCACGTACCACTCGACCGGCGCGGCGGTACGCGATCTCACCTTCGACGTCTTCCCCGGTGAGATCGTGGGCGTGGTCGGGCAGAACGGCGCGGGCAAGACCACGCTCACCAAGCTCCTTAACGGCCTTCTGCGCCCCGAGTCCGGCGAGGTGCGCGTGGCTGGACTCGACACGCACAAGACGCCCACGAGCCGCCTGGCCGCGCACGTCTCCACGCTCTTCCAGAACCCCGACCGCCAGATCTGCAAAGACACCGTCCTCGACGAGGTTGCCTTTGGCCTCGAGCTCACGGGCGTCGAGCCTCGCGAGGCGCGCCGCCGTGCCAGCGCCGTCATCGAGTGCTTTGGCCTGCCCGCAGACGAGGCGCCCTTCTCGCTCTCCCGCGGTCAGCGTCAGATGGTGGCGCTGGCCTCCGTGGTGGTCATGGAGCCCGAGGTCGTCCTACTCGACGAACCCACGAGTGGGCTTGACTACCGCGAGTGCATGACCGTCATGGAGACGGTGCGCGAGATGGCCGCGCGCGGGTGCGCCGTCGTGATGGTCTGCCATGACATGGAGGTGGTCTCGGACTTTGCCGAGCGCGTCATCGTGATGGCGCGCGGGGAGATCGTCGGGCGCGGGAGCTCCTCGGAGGTCTTCTCAAATGCCGAGGTCATGCGCCGCGCTAACGTGGAGCCGCCGCAGATCGTCGCGCTCTCCGGGGCGCTTGCCGCGGACGTCTCGCCCGCGTTTGCCGGCATCACCCAGGTCTCCGAAGTCGTCGATCTTGTCGAGGAGATGGTTCGCCGTGACTAACGTCATCGACTACGTGCCCGGGAGCACCCTCCTCCACCGGCTGAACCCCGTGGCCAAGCTCGCCCTAGCGGCGGCGCTCATTATTGCCATCTTTCTCGCCGACACCTACGCGCTGCTCCTTGGTCTTCTCGCCCTCACGTTTGCACTCGGGGCGTACGCGGGAGTGGCCGGTCGCCTTGCCCGTCTGCTCAAGGTTCTCGTGCCGCTGGGCGTCGTGATGCTTATGCTGCAACTCGTCTTTGTGCGAAGCGGCGAGACGCTCTGGGGATTTGTGACCACGGGCGGCCTTGTCTCGGGATCAAAGGTCTGCCTGCGCCTTCTTGGCGTTGCGCTGCCGCTTCTGCTGGTGCTCATGGTGACCAAGCTCACCGACCTCGCAAACGCGTGCGTCGAGGTGCTGCACGTGCCGTATCGCTACGCGTTCACGTTCACCACGGCGCTGCGCTTTGTCCCGGTCTTCTCGCAGGAGATGAACGCCATCATGGAGGCGCAGACCGCCCGCGGCGTGGAGTACGACACGAAAAACCCCTTCCGCAAGATGCGGCTCATGCTGCCCCTGTGCGTGCCGCTGCTCGTGAGCTCCGTGGGGCGCACGGACGCCATCGCCCTTGCCGCCGAGCAGCGCGGCTTCTACCTGCGCACCCGTGAGAGCAGCTACCGACGCTACCCATTTGCCGCGCTCGACTGGGCGGCGCTCGCGTGCTGCGTGGC
>CASEGE010000158.1 GCA_949287335.1 uncultured Olsenella sp.
AGGGCGCGCCGCAGGGCCCGCCTGGTGCGGATGCTCCTGCGATCGGTGCTGAGCACGCATTCCTGCATGTGGTTCCTTTGTCGTTATTTCACAGCGTGCGTAGTATTGCACAACCTGTGCAGACAAGGGATGGCGTCGGGCATGACGGCCGGCGAGGCACGATTTCTCCACGGTGCGCGGGCACGGCGGGCGACGTGGGCCCGATGTTGCCCGGGTGACCTGGAGACCCAAAGCGACGTTTTTCTCGGCAGAACCGTCGCAAAGAGTCCCCGCCCGGCCGCCCGTGGACCGTTTGCGACACTTTGCGCCCCAGACTGTCGCGAAGGGTCCTCCACGTCCGTCCGGGCACTCGGCCCCGGATTCGCACGTTGGATGAACGCCACCCCACGCGGCGGCTCTATACTGATATGCGAGAAGAACCCCGGGTCGGAGGTCCCCATGCGCCGCACCGCCATCCTTGCCACCCTTTTGGCCACCGCCTGCCTGCTGCCGCTTTGCGCGTGCGACACAACGTCGCAGGACGCGCCCGAGGCGCAGCAGAGCTCCTCGGAGCAGATCGAGATTCTCGACAAGACCGGCGAGGAGACCGAGCCCGAGCAGGAGCCCAACGCCGAGAACGCGCCCGAGGCACAGACCGACCCCGAGCCGGAGCCGGAGCCGGAGGCCGAGCCAGAGCCAGAGCCGGAGCCGGAACTCGAGCCCTTTGACACCACCGCTCCCGTGACCACCGCAACGTCCGTGGGCGGCGTCACCGTGACCGCGCCCGACGGGTTTCTCGACACCCTGGCGTTCAAGTCCGCTGAGGAAGAAATCTTGGCGCTCACCGAGAGCGGCTACCACGTAGGCGTGGTGATGCGCGACCTCACCACCGGAAACGAGATCACCTACAACGCCGACGAGCGCCTCTACCCCGCCAGCTCCATCAAGGCTACGTTCTGCGCGTCGGTTTGCGAGAAGAACGGCGGGTCCGCGGGCATGGCCTCCACCATGGAGCGCTGCCTCGTCGACTCGTCCAACGAAGACTTCGAGGCACTCATCAACACCTTTGGCCTCTCCGTGCACTCGTCCTGGCTGCAGGCACATGGCGCAACGGCCGCCGCACCGGACGCCGCGTGGTGGTACTACCCGGAGATCTCCGCGGGAGAGCTCGCCTCGGCTTGGCAGGAGATCTACCGGTACGGGACCTCCGGTGAGGCGGGGGCCGACGAGCTCACGGGCTACCTTGCACGCACCAACAGCTCCCCCATCGGCAACCTTCTTCGCGAGAAGTGCGCGGTGTGGAGCAAGCCCGGCTGGTTCCCGGACAACGGGGAGCTTGTCGCCACCAATGACGCCGGCGTGGTCTTCTCCGAGAGCGGACCCTACGTCATGGTGATCATGACCACCATGAGCTCAAACCTCGACGGCCTTCTCCCCCTCATCGAGGCCCTCGACACCGCTCACGCCACCATGTGCGGAGCGTAACGACCGCACATGGTGGCGTGGGCGCCCGCGTTTCTCACCCGCGCTTCCCGCCCGCGTTTCTCGCCGGCGCTTTCCACCGGTCCTTCTCGCCCGCGCTGGATAACGCACAGAATCTGGTTCGGCCTTCTATATCCGCAGGTCGGTTTTTCTCACAAGTCGGATTCTGTGCGTTATTGTCGAGGCCCAAGAAGCGCGGACGAGAAGGACGCGCCGCGACACCCCTGCCCGCGCCGTCGCCCCACAACGACCTCTTGCATTTCTCGCTACCGTAGACTATGCTCAAATTAACGTTTGTTTGAATTTGTTAAGCGAGAATTCGGTGATACTCACCTTAGACAAGCTCAGCGCACTCCGCGCCCTTCGCGTGTACCGGAAAACGCGCAGACCGCTGCCCGAGAGCCGCCACGACCTCCCCTCGCCAAGCCCCTCTCCGCGAAAGCGCTGGACCCCCGGCATCATCCCCCTTGACCGGCTTGGCCTCAGGGAGGCGCCGAGCGCCGAGAAGCCCCTGAGCGTCCTCGTGCCCCTCCAGGAGCAGCGGCTTCGCGGCTCATTTGTCCGCTGCTCGGTGCGCGCCACCTCGCTTCCCGCCCGCTCCTTCGTGGACCTTGGCGACGGGCTCTTCATCCCCTGTCCCGAGCTGCTCTTCTTCTCGCTCATCGACGAAATGACGCCCGAGGCGCACGCGCTTCTTGGCTATGAGCTCTGCGGCACCTACTCGCGCGACGCTGAGAATCCTCGACTCGGCGAGGTGACATACGGCATCGAACCTGCAACGAGCACCCATAAGATCTCGAGCTTCCTCGAAACCATGACCAAACGAAAGACCGCGCCGCTTGTCCGCCACAGCCTCTCCTTTGTCGCCGACAGCGCTTGGTCACCCATGGAGGCGATCATTGCGCTCATGGCTCGCCTGCCCGTGCACGAGCGGGGCTACGAGCTTGGCGAGGTCGCCCTCAACGTGCGCCACGGCACCACGCCCGAGATGGTTGCCCTCGGCTGCAAGGGCTCGCGCGTTCCCGACATCGAAGTCGTTGGCACACACGTTGGATTCAATTACGACAGCCAGAGCCACCTTGACCTCGAGGCGGTCGCCGAGGCTGCGCGAAACGGTGACGCGTCCCTCGCGATCAGACACGTTCGACAGAAGTATCTTGACGACCTCAGGAGAAACAGGGAGCTGGCGGCGCTTGGACACATCACGCTCGTCGTCACGTCCGAGGACCTCTTCATGCCGGGAGGCCTTGACGCAGTCATGCTCGAGGCGGCGATGCTGATAGACGAGCTGGACGGCGGATGCGCATTCGGCAACGTTCGCGCCGCGCTTGCGTTTGAGAGCGAGCGGAGGCGCCGGCAGACGCTCATCTGGTCGCTGCTTCCCTGGGAGCAGGGCGTCCACTACGCAAGCGAGGTAAAGTCGTGGGTCCCGTGGAGAACCTGACGCTCCGGACGGGCTGTCAGGGTGGATGGAGTGGATTAACGCACAGAATCCGACTTGTGCGAAAATCTGGCCTGCGGATATAGAAGACTGAACCAGATTCTGTGCGTTATCCAGTACGGGCGAGAAGGACCGGCGGGAAGTGCGGGCGAGGAGGGCCAGCGGAAACGCGGGCGGAAAACGCGGGCGAGAAGGGCCGGCGGCCGCACGACACAAGCCGCCCGCCCTTCTCGCCAGGGAGAAGAGCGGGCGGCTCCCAAACGAACTTAAGAGCGCGTTACTTGGTGAGCTTCACCACAACGGAGCCAGCGGAAACCGGGCCGTTGGCAACGGGCTCGACGGTGTAGTCGTCGGAGTTGGTGATCACAGTGAAGACCGTGTCGCTCTTGCCCGCGGCGGCGATCTTGGACTTGGAGAAGCTCACGATCGGCTGACCGGCCTCAACGTGGTCGCCCTGCGAGACGAGGCAGGTAAGGCCGTTGCCGTTCATCTCCACGGTGTCGATGCCCACGTGGACGAGAACCTCGGCGCCGTCGTCGGCGACCATGCCCACGGCGTGCGCCATGGCGGCGGAGACGGTGCCGGACACGGGCGCGTAGGCAACCTCGCCAGAGGGGTTGATCGCAATGCCCTTGCCCATGGCCTCGGAGGCAAAGACCGGGTCGGCGCTCTCGGAGAGCTGGATGGCGTCACCGGAGACGGGCGCGCACACCACGCCGGCAGCGTAAGCGGCGGAGACGGGCTCGGGCTTGGCCGGGGCGGCGGGCTTCTTCAGAAAATCAAACAGTCCCATGGTTCTTTCCCTCTCTAGTCAACTCTAGTCAAGGTCCGCGCCGTTGGAGGCGATAACCTTCTTGTACCAGGAGAAGCTCTTCTTGCGCCTGCGCTCGAGGGTGCCCTCGCCGGCATCGTCGCGGTCAACGTAGATGAAGCCGTAGCGCTTGGACATCTCGCCGGTTGACGCGGAGACGAGGTCGATGGGACCCCAGGTGGTATAGCCGAGAAGATCCACTCCATCTTCGATGATAGCGTCCCGCATCGCCTCGATGTGGGCGCGCAGGTAATCGATGCGATAATCGTCGTTAATGGTACCGTCCGGCTCAACCACGTCGCGCGCGCCCAGACCGTTCTCCACGATGAAGAGCGGCTTCTGGTAGCGGTCGTAGAGGTCGTTCATCGTGACGCGCAGGCCCATGGGGTCGATGGCCCAGCCCCACTGGCTCGCCTGGAGGTAGGGGTTCTTCACGCCGCGAAAGGCGTTGCCCGTCATCTCCGCATCCGCGGGCGGCTCGGCGGCCGTGCAGCGCGAGGAGTAATAGCTAAACGAGATGAAGTCCACCGTGTTCTCGGCGAGCACGCGCGCGTCCTCGTCGGTCATGCCCACGTCGATGCCCTCGCGCTCAAACTTCTTGAGGGCAAACGCCGGGTAGTGGCCACGGCTCTGAACGTCCACGAAGAAGTAGTTCTCCTGGTTCTTGAGCTGGGCGTCGCGCACGTCGGCGGGATTGCAGCTGTAGGGGTAGTAGCTGCCGGCGGCGAGCATGCAGCCCACCATGACGTCCGGGTCGATCTCGTGCGCAATCTTGGTGGCCCAGGCGCTCGCCACGAGCTCGTTGTGAGCGGAGCGATACATGGCCTGCTCGCGGTTCTCGCCCTCCTCAAAGACCAGGCCGGCACCCATGAACGGCAGGTGCAAGATCATGTTGATCTCGTTGAACGTGAGCCAGTACTTCACCAGGCCCTTGTAGCGCGTGAAGAGCGTGCGAGCCAGGCGCTGGTAGAACTCGATGAGCTTGCGGTTGCGCCAGCCGCCGTACTCCTTGATGAGGTGGATGGGCAGGTCAAAGTGCGTGATCGTGACCAGCGGCTCAATGCCGTGGGCACGGCACTCGCGGAAGATGTCCTCGTAGAAGGCAAGGCCGGCCTCGTTGGGCGTCTCCTCGTCGCCGTTGGGGAAGATGCGCGTCCAGGCAATGGACATGCGGTAGACCTTAAAGCCCATCTCGGCGAGAAGGGCGATGTCCTCCTTGTAGTGGTGGTAGAGGTCGATGGCCTCGTGGCTCGGGTAGTAGTGCTCGTCGTCGCAGGCAAGCGGCGTACCCTTGCCGAGCATGGCCGGAAGGCGGTCCGGCCCGTGCGGGATCACGTCAACGTTGGCCAGGCCGCGGCCGCCCGCGTCGTAGCCGCCCTCGCACTGGTTGGCCGCGGTTGCGCCGCCCCAGAGAAAGCCCTCGGGAAATGCTCCAGTTGCCATGTTCTGCTCCTTTCGATGTTGAAACGGTGACGGTCCTTTTGGCGCGCTACGCGAGAGACGCCACGAGAAGCGCGTCCTCCATAAACGTGCCCTGCTTGACGGTGGTGACGTCCGCCGCGGCGTCGTAGACGGCCTCAACGGGCGTGGTGGTGCGCTCAAGAAGGTCGTAGCAGACAAGGTGGGCGCCGGTAAGGTCGCCGTGCAGCTTGAGGTCGGCGTTGGTGGGCACATAGACGATGAGCGTGGCCTCGTCCGCCGTGCGCGCGGCGTACACGTCCTGCTCGTGATTGGCGAGAAGATCGGTGGCGGGCTCAAGCTCAAAGAGACCCAGGCGCTCCACCAAGCGACGCGCAAAGCCAAAGTCCTCGGCGCCCGGGAAGCGCAGCGCCACCTCGTGCGGCATGGCCTTGAGGAAGCCCTCGCCGAGGTCCATGGCGGCGTTGACCTTATCGTTTTGCCAGTTCCACACGCCGTGGGCGCCGTAGGTCACGCCCGCGGAGGCGCCGCCCGCAATGGAGAGCCACAGGGCACGGCGGCAGTCGGCGCGGCGGAAGCGGCCGTAGATCATGTGTGAGTAGCCAATCTGCTCGTAGCAGGGCTCGGAGTTGATGATGGGGCGCGCGACGGGACGGCCGGCAAAGCTGCGGGCCAGCGTGTAGGCGCCGTCCTGGGCGGAGATGTTGTGGCCGGACTGATAGAGGTAGAGGTCGGCGCGCTCGGCCAGGCTCTCGGGCAGACCGTCGTAGCGGCCCTTGATGTGATAGCAGGTAAGGGCATCCGGGGCGTAGCGCTCCATGAGGTCCGCGATCATGGTGTAGCGGTTAAGCGGCTCCTCGTGGTCAAAGTCGGTGTCGCCGGAGACCACGTAGATGGGGTCAAACTCGTTGAAGCTCTCGCAGATCTGGCGCACCACCGGCTCCACGAGCTCGTCGGGGATGATGTTTGACGAGTTCATATTGGAGGCCCAGGTATTGGGCACGTAGTTGCACCACTGCACCACGATGGCGGGGATGAAGCCGCGCCTCACGGCCTCGGAGAGCTGCCAGCGCGCGTGTGCCCAGAACTCCGGCACGGGACGTGTAAAATCAAAGGTGAGACCGTGGTCCTCGGTGGTGTAGGGGTAGCGGTCAAACGGGGCGCCGCTGCGGTCCCACTGGGGCAGCGCGTTGATCTGAAGCACGTTGAAGCCCTGGGCGGCGCGCTGGTCGAGAAACTCGATCCACTCGTCGTCGGTGGGGTTGGTGAATGCGGTCCAGATGGTGTCCGCCAGCCAGAAGAACGGGCGTCCGTCCTTCTCGAGGTGCCGTCCGTTGACCTTAACCGTGCTCATGCGCGCTCCTTTCGAGAGACCTCTTCTCATCGTGTCCCCATTGTCAAACAACACGTGCGAGGTACACGAGGGATTTAGTTCAAGGACTAACGCGTTTACTAAATTTGGGATTCGCCGGGCGAGAAGCAAATTGGCCGTATAACTACCTTAGCAAGGCAATTGCCACCAGCACCACCCGTATTACGTGGGCAGCAGACCGCACAGCACGCCGGCAAACGCGAGAAGCGTCCACAAGCACGCAACTCCCAGGAGAAGAGGAGTCAAAGCAATATGGCAGTAGACAACAAGCAAATCGCACAGAGCGTGCTCGACCTGGTGGGAGGCGCCAGCAACGTCACCACCGCGACGAACTGCATGACGCGTCTGCGCCTCACCCTCGTTGACCGCGACAAGGCCGACGTGGAGGCCATCAAGAAGGTCAAGGGCGTCCTCGGCGCGCAGTGGGCCGGCACCCAGCTTCAGGTCATCATCGGCCAGAACGTGCCCAAGGTCCTCGACGAGTTTGTCGCCATCTCCGGCGTCAAGCGCGGTGCCGTCGTCGAGGAGAACCTCGACGCACCCAAGGAGAAGCTTACCCCGGCGCGCGTTGGCAACGCGATTCTCGATTACCTCTCCGGTTCCATGGTCCAGCTCATCCCGCTGCTCATGGGCTCCGGCCTCTTCCGCACCTTCGCCGTTATTCTCGGCCCCCAGATGCTCAACATCGTGACCGAGACCGATCCGCTCTACACCTTCTTCTACACCACGCTCTTTGAGGCGGGCATGTACTTCCTGCCCATCTACCTCGGCTACGCGGCGTCCAAGAAGATCGGCGCCAGCCCGGTGCTCGGCATGCTTCTCGGTGGCCTGCTCATTGCCCCGAGCATCGTCTCCGCGGCCTCCGCTGACCCGACGGGCATCGTGAGCGTCTACGGCATCCAGATCACTGCGGCCAACTACTCGCAGTCCGTCCTGCCCATCATGCTCACCGTGCCTGTGCTCTATGTGGTCGAGAAGTTCATCCGCAAGCACATGCCTGACGTCCTCACCACCATCTTCACCCCGTTCTGCACGCTCATCGTCGTTGTCCCGATCATGCTCATCGTGCTCGCCCCGCTTGGCAACGAGCTCGGTAACATCATCGCTGGCGCGCTCTTCGGCATCGCTGACCTCGGCGGCATCTGGGTCTTCCTCGTGATGGCCATCCTCGGCGCCTTCTGGCAGCTCTTCGTCGTGGCCGGCATGCACCTGCCCGTCATCCTGCTCGCCCAGGTCCAGATCATCGCCGCTGGTTACGACCCGTTCGTCTTCGTCTCCACCAACTGCGCCATGACCGCCGTCTGGGGCTGCGCCTTTGGTGCCTTCCTGCGCCTTAAGAACAAGGACGAGAAGGGCCTCGCCCTCGGCTACGTGATCTCCGCCATCGCCGGCGGCGTCACCGAGCCCGCCCTCTTCGGCATCCTCCTGCGCTTCCGCCGCACCATGCTCGGCATGTTCATCGGCGGCGCCATCGGCGCTGTGGTCTCCGGCATCCTCGGTGTTACCTACTACCTCGCCGGCGGCTCCTCGAACTTCATGGTTATCCTCAACTACCTCCAGGGTGGCCAGCAGAACGTCATCTTCGCCATCATCGGCATGGCAATCTCCTTCGTGGTCGCTGCCATCGTGGTCTTCATCACCGGCTTCTCCAAGGAGGAGCTCGCCGAGATGGACGAGGCGTAAGATTTAAGCGCACGACAGCTCGACTCTTTGCGGGGCTCCTCACGGGGCCCCGCTTTGCAAACGACCTGACATTTGGGGACGGAGGCGCTTTGTCAGGTTATGCCCA
>CASEGE010000159.1 GCA_949287335.1 uncultured Olsenella sp.
ACGATGAGGTCGCTGAAGTGCGTGAACGGGCACTTCTGCGAGTACGCAAAGCCGTAGGTCGACTTGATGAGTGGGCAGAGGTTGGCCGGCAGGACCTCCTCTGCCGCGGGGATGACCTCGTCGGAGGTGCCGCAGAGCCCCACGCCGGAGGCGCCCGCGGCGTCGATCACCTCGAGCGGCGTGTAGCTGCAGAGATACCCCACCAGCCTGCCGCCCGCCTGCTTGAAGTCCTTGACCTTGAGAAAGCTCTGGCGTCGCTGCTCGTTGAACTCCTCGAAGGTGCGCGGGAGCTCGATGGGGGTGCTGGCGTCGGTCATTGGTCCTCCTGCTGATCCGTGATTCCGCCTCCGCGGCCATCCAACTAGTTTGGCCACCAAACAAAGAGTAATCTATCGTTGTAGTTTCGAAACTCCAATGCCCCCGAACGGTAGGATTGCTTCGAGGAGGTGCGCCATGGGACTTGCGGAGCTGCTGGGCGCCGCCCGCGGCGTGACGTCGGTCATTGGCAGCGGCGGCAAGACATCGCTTCTGGCGGCGCTCGCGCGCGAGCTGTCGGGCACGGTCGTGCTCACCACCACGACGCACATCCTGCCGTTTGCGGGCGTGCCGCTCGTGACCTCGGCCAACGCTGACGACGTGCGCGCGGCGCTCGCGGAGTCGCGCGTCGTCTGCGTGGGCTCGCAGGCCGAGAAGAACGGCAAGCTCGTGACCCCCTCGCTCGGCATCGACGCGCTGGCGTCCCTTGCGGACTACGTGCTCGTGGAGGCCGACGGCGCCCGGCGTCTCCCCCTCAAGGCCCACGCCCCCTGGGAGCCCGTCATCCCCGCGTGCTCGGGCCGCACGGTCCTCGTGCTCGGCGCGTCCGGCCTTGGCCGTCCCGTGCGCGAGAAGGTCCACCGCCCGGAGCTCTTCTGCGAGCTCACGGGCTGCACGCCGGACGACCCCGCTACACCCGAGCTCGTCGCCCGCGCCGCCAACGCCGAGGCCCTCGCTGACGTCGCCCTCGTCAACCAGGCCGAGACGGCCGCCGGACGCGCCCGCGAGCTCGCCGCACTTCTCGCCACGCCGGCCCTTGTCGGAAGCATCCGCCTGGGCAGCATCGAGCCCGTCAGCTGACGTGCTGTTTCAGACACGCCCCGCGACAGCGGACCGGCGCGCATCAAAACCTGACAAAACGCCTCCGTCCCCAATTGTCAGTATCATGGGAGGGTCAAGCACCGTAGAGAGGAAGTCCCGTCCCATGTCCTTCTCGCCCACCCGAAAAGAAGCCCTGCGCCTAGCCGGTGCGCTACTTGCACCGCTTGCCCTGAGCGGCTGCTCCGGCGAGAAGGACGCAGCCCAGGGGCTCTCCGCTCTCGGCGAGCCCACCCCCAAGCCGCTCGCACACGCCACGCAGTTCTCGCTCGAGACCTATGACGGGGGCTTTGAGCTCGCACGCCTCGCCAGCGGCGAGCGCTTTCTCATCGTGCCCGAGGGCGCCACGCCGCCGATCGACCTTCCCGAGGACGTTGCGCTGATCCAGCAACCGCTCGCCAACGTCTACCTGGTCTCCACCGGCATGATCTGCCTCGTTGACGCCATCGGCGCGCTTGACGCCATCTCCGTCTCGTCCATGCGCGCCGAGGACTCTCCCGTCCCCGCCTTCACCGAGCGCCTGGAGGACGGCACCATCGCCTACGGCGGCATCTACCGCGCACCGGACTACGAGCTCATCACCGCCGCAGGCTGTCCGCTTGCCATCGAGAACACCAACATCGACCACGTGCCCGAGGTGCGCGCCAAGCTTCAGGAGCTGGGCGTCACCGTCCTCATGGAGCAGTCGAGCCGCGAGGGCAGCATGCTGGGGCGCCTGGAGTGGATCAAGCTGATGGGCGCGCTCTTCGACCGCGAGGACGAGGCCGCGGCGGTGTTCAACGACGTGGCGGCGCGCGTGGAGGAGGCCTCCGCGGAGGGACCGCTCGGAAAGACGGTGGCATTCTTCTACGTGAACGAGGATGGTGCCGCCGTGACGCGCCGCGACGGCGACTACTTCTGCCAGATGATCGAGGCCGCGGGAGGAGAGTACGTGAGCTTCGCCGAGGAGGGCGCCGTCGACTCCTCCCCCACCACCGTCACCGTTGAGATGGAGCGCTTCTACGAGGGCGCGCGCGACGCCGACGTCATCATCTACAACGCAACCATTGACGACGGCGTGGGCAGCCTCGAGGAGCTCTGCGAGAAAAACGCGCTGCTCGCGGACTTTCGCGCCGTGCGCGAGGGCAACGTCTGGACCTGCGACTCCAACCTCTATCAGCAGATGACGAGCATGGCGGACATCATCTCTGACCTTCGGGCGGCGCTCAGCGGGTCGGGCGAGACCTCGCCCAAGGACGGCGGCTTCTTCTGGAGGCTGAGCTAGCGTGGCACGCGCGACGGGCGACAAGGGCGGGCGGATGCGGCGGGCGTTGG
>CASEGE010000160.1 GCA_949287335.1 uncultured Olsenella sp.
CGCTCACCCGCCTCGGCGGCGTCCGTCGCGCACATGAGCAGGCAGACCGCAATCTCCGCGTTGGCGCCGTCAGGCAGCCCCTCCGCGGCGAGAAGCTCGCGCATCTCGGCGTCGTCCACGAGGTCCGGGTCCTTCTCGGTGCCCGCCGCCTGGTTGAGCGCCGCCTCGAGCGTGGAGTCCTCCAGGCCGAAGGCGCGCGCCGCGCGCAGGGCGGCCGCGGCCGTGCGGGGCTTCTCGCACACCTCAAAGTACCCCGAGAAGTTCACGAAGGCCCGCACCAGGTGGCGCGCGTCGCTCGCCCGCTCAAAGACGCTGTAGGTGAGCGCGAGGTACTCCTGCATGTCCCCGGCCACGCGGAAGAGGTCGGCCAGGTTGAGGCGATAGCTGCAGTCCATGGGGTTCCAGCGCACCGCACGCTTGAGTGCCTCGGCGGCCTCGTCGTAGTCGCCGGCCTGCACGTTGGCGAGCGCAAGATCGTTGTAGAGGCGGTCGAGCGGCTCGCCCACGTCGCGAAGCTCACGCGGGTCGTCCTCGACGCGGCGATACGCCAGGCGCTCGAAGAGCGTGGGGAAGCTGAACCACTGCACCTCGTCGGTGGTGGGGCAGTTCTTGTCCACGTACTCCTCGGCGTCCTCGGCCAGGTGGGCGAGAAGCTCGGCGGCCTGCTCGGGCTCCCCCTGGAGCATGAGCCCCTCGGCCCTCTCGAGTTCCTCGGTAAGCGTCGTCTGATCCATGAAACCTCCTGGCGGCAGCTGCTGCCGCGCGTATCTGCTAGATAGTAAGTGTTCCCATTATCGCGCAGGCATATCCGGTCGGCGAGAAGTACCTCGCGGACGGTCCGTGCCACGGCGTCCCCGCACGAGCGCAAGGTCAATCTGCCCGCGCGCGACGTCCGTGTCCACAACCTCAACCGCCACGCGTCGGCCGAGGCGCCACACCTCGCCCGTCTCCTCCCCCGTGAGCGTCATGCGGGCCTCGTCGTAGGTAAACCACTCGTCCCCGAGCGAGCGCACGGGGACGAGCCCCTCGGCGAAGGTCTCGTCGAGCGTCACAAAGACGCCAAAGCTCGCGCAGCCCGAGACCACGCCCGAGAAGCGCTCGCCCACGCGCTCGGAGAAGAGCTCGGCCATCTTGACCTTCTGGGAGGCGCGCGAGGCGCCGTCCGCCGCCCGCTCGCGCTCGGAGCACGTCCGGCAGAGCTGGGGCAGCGCCGATGCCTGCGCGCGCATCTCGCGCCCCTCGATGCGGCCGGCGAGAAGGGCCTTGAGGGCGCGGTGGACGAGCACGTCCGGGTAGCGCCGGATGGGCGAGGTGAAGTGGCAGTACGCAGGCGCCCCGAGCGCGTAGTGACCCTCGTTTGCGGGCAGGTAGACCGCGCGGCGCTGCGCGCGCAGCAGCAGGGCGTTTGCCATGGGAGCGGCGCTTGACCCCTCGGCGCGCGCCAGGATGTCCCGAATGGCAAAGGCGCTGCCGGAGAGCAGGCCCGACGTCGTGTCCGAGTCGAGAAGCCCGAGCTCGCGCAGCGGTTGGACGCAGGCCTTGAGGTCATCGGGGGCGGGCCGCTCGTGGACGCGATAGGCGGCGGGGGCCTCCGCGTCCGCCAGGCGCTTGGCCACGCACTCGTTGGCCAGCAGCATGGCCTCCTCGATAAGCCCGGTCGCCCGGGTGCGCCGCCGCACGGAGACGCCCGTCGGATGCCCGTCCCCGTCAAGCGTGACGCGAGCCTCGACGGTCTCAAAGTCGATGGCACCCCGCTCGGCACGCACGCGCTCGCGCAGCGCACGAATCTCGTCGAGCACGGCAAGGAGCTCGGCGATCTTCTCGCTGGGTGCGCCCTTCTCGCCGGCGAGAAACGCGTCGACCTCGTCATAGCTGAGGCGCGCCGAGGAGCGCATGGCAGAGGCACACATCCTGGCGCGCGTGACGCGCCCGCGCGCATCCAGGCGCATAATGACGCTCATGGCCAAACGGTCCTCTCCCGGCCGCAGGGAGCAGACGTCATTGGAGAGCCGCTCGGGCAGCATCGGGATAACGCGGTCCACGAGGTACGCCGAGCAGGTGCGGCGCTTGGCCTCGTTGTCGATGGGCGTGTCAGCCCCCACGTAGTGCGTGACGTCCGCAATGTGAACGGCAAGCTCAAAGCCGCCGTCGGGGAGCCGGGCCGCCCCGACGGCATCGTCAAAGTCACGCGCGTCCGCAGGGTCAACCGTCACGCAGAGCTCGTCGCGCAGGTCGCGGCGGGCGGGGTCCTGGGCAAGCGCGGCGTCCACGTTGGCCGAGATCTTCTCGGCCTGCTCAAGCACACGGGGCGAGAAGTCCCCCGGCAGACCAAAGCTTGCGATGATGGCCTCTATGTTGAGATCGACCTCGTCCGCCGCCCCCACGCGGCGCTCCAGCGTCACGACGGCCGAGCTCTTGCGCGTGGGGTACTCCGTGATGCGGGCAACGACGACGTCCCCCTCGCCGACGCCCAGCCGAGCCGGGCTGGGGTCCTCGGGAACGACAAAGAAGTCATGGCCGATGCGCGAGTCGAGCGGCGTGACGGCGCCGAGTGGCCCCGCCTGGGCGTAGCGACCGAGGAAGGTCTCGACGGCACGGGTCACGACGGAGCGCACCACGGCACGCGGCGCGCGGCCGCGCCGCTCAATGATCGCGACCTCGACCTCGTCGCCGTTCATCGCCTCGCGCTGGCCATGGCGCACGAGCTCGAAGTCGCCCTCGGGAGTCTCCACATGGGCCGCCCCTGGACGCGACACCACGAGCGTGCCGGTGAGGGTATGCTGGTGCTCGCGCGGCCCGCCGGAGCGGCCGCGCCTGCGATTCCCGTGGTGTGGCCTGCCGCGCCCCATGCGAACCCCCTCTCGTCGTTCTTCTCGCCCGCGGTTTTCTTGTCTCCAGCTTACCCGATGCACCGGACACGCGCGAGGCGCCCACGTGCCACAGCAAAGCCCCCGGCCCGCACGCGGCAGACCGGGGGCACAACGAGCTCTCCGTGCTTCTCGCTACACCTTGAGGTAGCGCCTCATGGCAATAGCAGAGCCAAACAGGCCGATGACGATGCCAATGACCAGCAGGATGCCAAAGGTGGCATACAGCGTGGTGGTGGGGATGTCAAACGAGAGGAACGAGAGGTTCCTGGCCAGCACGGGCATGATGGCGCTCAGGCCACCCGCGAGGGCGGCGATGGCAAGCAGCGCGGCGATAAGTGCCTCGAGCGTGCCCTCCATCACGAACGGCCCGCGGATGAAGCCGTTGGACGCGCCGACGAGACGCATGATGGCGATCTCGCGACGACGCGCGGTGATGGCGAGGCGAATCGTGTTGTTGATGAACACGAACGCGACGAAGGTGAGCAGCGCAACGAGAACCACGGCACCGATGCGGATGTAGTTCGTGAACTCAAGCAGGCGCTCGACCGTACCCTGCCCGTAGAGGACGTCGTCGGTCGCGCTTGACGTGGGGTCGTCCGCCCCGTCGCGGATGGACGCGAAGGAGGGGTCGGAGGCGATGCGCTCGGCGGTTGCCTGGACCTGCTGGGCATCCGTGAGGCGAATGACCAGCGAGGCGGGCAGGGGGTTCTCGCCGTCGAGGGCGGCAACGGCGTCGCTCGCGTTGCGGTTGGACATGGAGGTGCGGTACTCCTCGAGCGCCTCGTCCTTGGACTTGTAGGTCACGGACTCGACGTTCTCCCAGATCTCGACCTCGGCCTTGAAGGAGTCGACGGCGGACTGGTCGGCGCTGTCGGAGAGGAACGCCTGGATGGTGAGGCTGTCCTCGACGCCGCCGAGCACGCTGTTGATCATGGCGGAGCCCAGGATGAAGAGACCGATGATGAAGAGCGAGAGGAAGATCGTCACGATGGCGCCGAGGACGGTCGTCCAGTTGCGACGGAAGTGATGTCCTGCCTCGCGCAGGGAGTATCCGATGTTAGAGGGCGCCATAGTAGCCGTAGCCTCCCCTCTCCTGGTCGCGGACCACGTGACCGGCCTCGAGCGCGATGACGCGCTTGCGCATGGAGTCGACCATCTCGCGGTCGTGCGTGGCCATGACGACGGTGGTGCCGGCGCGGTTGATGAGGTCGAGCAGCTTCATGATGCCGAGCGAGATCGCCGGGTCAAGGTTACCCGTGGGCTCGTCGCAGACGAGCAGGGGCGGGCGGTTGACCATGGCGCGCGCAACGGAGACGCGCTGCTGCTCGCCGCCGGAAAGCTGATCGGGGAAGTGGTGCATCCTCTCGGCGAGGCCGACGAGGCGAAGCACCTCCGGCACCTGGGCCTTGATGACCGACTTGGGCTTGCCGATGCACTCGAGCGCAAACGCAACGTTCTCGTAGACCGTCTTGTCCGGCAGGAGCTTGAAGTCCTGGTAGACCGTGCCGATCTGACGACGAAGGTAGGGCACCTTCTTGTTGCGCATCTTGGTGAGATCCTGGCCGGCAACGATGACCTGACCAGAGCTCGCCTTGAGCTCGCGCGTGATGAGGCGCAGAAGCGACGACTTGCCGGAACCCGAGTGACCGACGACAAACACGAACTCGCCGGGATAGATGTCGAGGCTCACGTC
>CASEGE010000161.1 GCA_949287335.1 uncultured Olsenella sp.
CGGTGCCGGGGACGGTGCGGGTACGGGCGTCATCGGAGCGGGCTGCGGGGCTGGCGCAGGGGCCGGGGCTGGCGCAGTTCTCGGCTGCTCGGCGCGCGAGATGGCCTGGCTTGCGAGGCTCGACTCCACGTAGATTACCTGGCGAGGTCCAAACGCCATGGTCACCACCGGGTCGACGCTCGCGCGGATGTCCGAGCGCTCGAGCATGCGGGCGGCGAAATGCGAGCCCTTGGGCAGCGAGATCATGAGCTTCTCGCCGTCGTCGGACACCGCGGTCGACGAGAGGAGCAGCGAGCCCTTGGCGGGCATCTGCGCCACGAGCTGGTCGACGACCTGCTTCCAGGCGCGCTGGAGGTTGCCGTTGCTGAGGCCGGCCCCTCCGACGCCGCCCCGGCTTCCCCCGCCCGCTCGGCGCTCCTCGCTGCGCTCGTCGCTCGCTTCGCGACTCGCGCTGAGGGAGGTCGCGGGGGCGACGGGGGCACTCGGCTGGGGCGACTTCTCGGCTGGGTCGGTCGGCGCCGGCTCGGGGGCCGGAACGGCAACAGGCTCACTGCTCTTCTCGGTGGATGCGGGGGAAGCAACTTCGGGCTGGGGCGTTGCCTGGATGGCGGGCAGCTGCTCGAGGTTCTTCTCGATAGCCGGTGCCGCGCTTGCCAAGGCACCGGGGGTGGCGAGAATGGCCACCTGACGCTCGAGGTCGGCAACGCGCTCGGCGAGGGAGTCGAGCGTGAGGTCCGCGGCGGGACGCGCGATGCGCGTAAGGGCAATCTCCAGAACGAGACGCTGGTTAGTGGCCGTGCGCATCTCGCTCGATGCGTCGCCCAGGACGGTGAGCACGCGGGCGAGGCGCTCCGTCGAGCCAAAGGCCGCCGCCTCGGTGCGCAGCGCGTCGAGCTCCTCGCCGCGCGCCGCCACCACGTCGTCCGCGCTCGGGACGGAGGCGACCACGTAGACGTCGCGAACGTGCGCCGCGAGCTCCCGCGTGAACTGCAGCAGGTCGCGGCCCGCCTCGGCAAGCGCTGCCACCTCGGCAAAGAGCGCTGGGACGTCGCGGTGCGCCATGGCGCGGGAGAAGGCACCCAGTACCTCGGCGGAAACCTCGCCGAGAAAGTCCGAGGCGGTTGCGAGGTCAATGCTGCCCGCCCCAAAGACCGAGAGCTGCTCCAGCGTGGTGAGCGCGTCGCGCATGCCGCCGCGAGCGTGTCGCACGACGAGCTCGAGCGCAGCCTCCTCGTAGGAGAAGCCCTCCTGCTTGCACACGACGGCTAGGTGCGCCTGCATCTCGTCGTTGCCGATGGCGTGGAAGTCAAAGCGCTGCACGCGGGAGAGGATGGTGGCGAGAATCTTCTGCGGGTCGGTGGTGCACATGATGAAGACCACGTGCTCGGGCGGCTCCTCAAGGGTCTTGAGCAGCGCGTTGAACGCCGCCGTGGTGAGCATGTGGACCTCGTCGATGATGTAGACCTTGTAGCGGCCCAGCGAGGGCGCATAGTTCACGCGCGAGATGATCTCCTCGCGCACGTTGTCCACGCCGGTGCGCGACGCGGCGTCAAGCTCTATGACGTCCGGATGCTCACCAGCGGCGATGAGGCGGCACTGCTCGCAGGTGCCGTCCGGCAGGGCCGCGGGACCGCGCTCGCACATGAGGGCCTTGGCAAGGATGCGCGCCATGGTGGTCTTGCCCGTGCCGCGCGGGCCACAGAAGAGGTAGGCGTGGCTGGTGCGTCCCTCAAGGACGGCGCGCTTGAGGGTCTCGACCACGTGTTGCTGGCCCACGACCTGCTCAAACGTCTGCGGGCGATACTTTGTGTACAGCGATTCCATGCGGCCTCCGGCGGTTTGTCGTCTGAGGCTTTAGTATACCCGCGGGGGCGGACGCGGGGCCACGGCCCACAGGTTCTTCTCGGCCCATGAGGCGGTACGGCCACGCTATCGCACCCAGCGGTAACGCGTGGCGCGAGCCGCACCGACCTTCTCCAACTCGCCCTCCTTCTGAAGCCGCGAGAGAACCCTATCAAGCGTGCGCGCGCTGATGATGGGCAACGCCTCCGCCATCTCACGGCGGCTCACAGGCTCAAGACGCCCGGCGAAGAAGGCCCGCACAACCTCCTCCGAAGACCCCTGAGACAGCACCGCCATACGCTCGTCCAGCTCTCGATAACAGGCAAGCACCACGCCAAGGAAGTACGTCACGTACGGCAGGTAGCTGTTCTCGCCCTCCTGCCAGCCGGCTGAGCTCGCCGCAAGCGCCTCGTAGTACGTCTCCTTGGTTCGCTCAATCTCGTGCTCTACGGAGACATAGCGCCCCACGTCATAGCCACCGCGATAGAGTGTCAGCAGCATAAGGAGCCTGCTCATGCGCCCGTTGCCGTCGTTGAACGGATGGATGCTCACGAAGTCGAACGTGAAGAGCGCACTGGCGAGAAGTACGTCGTAGCGGCCTTCCTTGACGGTCCGCGCGTAAGCGGAGCAGAGGTCCGCCATCGCGCTCGGCGTTTCAAGCGCGCTTGTGGGGACGAAGTGCGTGACGAGCACGCCGCCGAGAAGGATGCCCGGTTAAGCAACGGCAACCCGCTATCCGCGCGGGCGATACCAAGCGAGAAGCTCGTCGGCGGCGACTGCGGGCAGATCGCGCAACTCAAGGCCGTCCGCGTCGCTCGCCGCGGTGCGCACGGAAAGGGTTGCCACACCGGCACGCCGCTGGAATGGGTTGGCTCGCACCTCTATTCGCTGCAGGCGGGCGCGCGGGGCAATCACGGTGAGCCGCGTGAGACCGCCGGTAACGAGCACCAGCTCACGGTCGGTGTGACCGTAGCGCGCCGCACCCCACGCCAGGAGCGCATCCGCGACGAGACCCACGAGCAGCACCGCGCTCAGCACGGTCGCGGCGACAAGCAGTGGCTCCAGCAGCCATCCCGCACTCTCAAGCAGGCCGGAAAGGCCAAA
>CASEGE010000162.1 GCA_949287335.1 uncultured Olsenella sp.
ACCAGCTCCTGCCCAACATGGCCATCGTCGACACCGACAACATGATGACCCAGCCCAAGGGCCTGACCGCCGCCTCCGGCGTCGACGTCCTCACGCACGCCCTCGAGGCCTACGTCTCCATCATGGCGTCCGACTACACCGACGGCCTCGCGCTTCGCGCCATGAAGCTCGTCCTCAACTACCTCGAGCGCGCCTATGACGACGGCACCGACGTTGAGGCCCGTGACCACATGGCCAACGCCTCCTGCCTCGCCGGCATGGCCTTCGCCAACGCCTTCCTCGGCGTCAACCACTCCATGGCCCACAAGCTCGGTGCCTACCACCACATCGCGCACGGCCTGGCCAACGCCGTTATCCTCACCCGCGTCATGCGCTACAACGCCGCTGAGCGCCCGGTGAAGATGGGCACCTTCCCGCAGTACGATCACCCCAAGACCCTCGCGCGCTACGCCGAGGCCGGTCGCTTCTGCGGCATCCAGGGCAAGGACGACAAGGAGGTCTTCGAGAACTTCGTCGCTCGCATCGAGGAGCTCAAGGCCCACGTGGGCGTTCCCGCGACCATTGCCGGCTTTGGCGTCACCGAGGAGGACTTCCTCGCCACGATTGACGAGATGTCCGAGAACGCGTTCAACGACCAGTGCACCGGCGCCAACCCGCGCTACCCGCTCGTGTCCGAGATCAAGGAGCTCTACCTCGACGCCTTCTATGGCCGCGAGCCCAGCTCCTACGAGGACTAGTCCGCACACGTTCTTCTCGTTGCCCTGAAGGAGGCAGCAATGGAACTTTCTGACAGCAAGAAGCTCATCGTCGAGCGCCACAACAAGGCCGTCTACGTCGATGGCGACCGCATCGTCAAGGTGTTCAAGGCCACGAAGCCCGCTTCTGACATCTTCAACGAGGCTCTCAACATCGCCCGTGTGACCGAGGCCGGCGTGCGCGTTCCCAAGGTCCTCGAGGTCTCTCAGGTCGCCGACGGCTCCTGGGCGCTTGCCACCGAGTACGTCGAGGGCGTGACCATGCGCTCCCTCATGGACGCCGCCGAGGGCACCCCTGAGTACGACGCCCTTCTCGAGCAGTTCGTCGACTTCCAGATCGAGATTCAGAACACGACTGCTCCTGAGCTCCTCAAGGATCAGAAGACCAAGATCGCCGGTATGGTGGGCAAGGTCAAGGAGCTCGACCCGTCCGTGCGCTACGACCTCCAGATGCGTGCCGATCGCATGGCTCCCGGCCGTGCCATCTGCCACTGCGACTTCAACCCCTCCAACGTCATCGTGACCGAGGACGGGACGCTCTACGCCTGCGACTGGACCCACGTCACCCGTGGCCTTCCCGAGGCTGACGCCGCGATGACCTACATCCTCTTCAAGATGTATCACGCTGGCCACGCCGAGGCCTACCTTGACGTCTTCTCCAAGAAGGCTGACGTTGCCAAGCAGAAGGTGCACTACTGGGTGCCCGTCATGGCCGCCGCCGAGCTCTCTCGTGGCCGCAAGGACGCCGAGGAGTTCCTCCGCAGCCAGGTTGACGCCGCGCTCGACATCGACTAGTTCCCGTCACGGAATAGTTGACTTTGGGCCCGCCAGCTCTTCTCGCTGGCGGGCCCTTTCTTGTCACGTGTCTTGCGGCTTGTGGTTGTCACTTTGTGATCAGCGCTTGGCTTTTGGCATGTGGCGTTTGGCATTTTGCATTTTGCTTCTGGCTATTTGCGACTGTCGACTCATTTCCGGAAATGAGTCGAGGCGGCGTTTTGGTGCGACTCATTTCCGAAAATGAGTCCCTCCAAACAACTCATTTCCGGATTTGAGTGCCTCTCCGTCCTTCTCGCCACTCATTTCCGGAAATGAGTTGAACTTGCGGTTTGTGCTCGACTCAATTCTGGAAATGAGTCGAGATACGGTTTGTGCTCGACTCAATTCCGGAAATGAGTCGAGATACGGCTTGGTCTCCACTCAATTCCGGAAATGAGTTGCAGTTCATGACTCATTTCCAGAAATGAGTTACGTTCACGAGGATGTTCGACTCATTTTTGAAAATGAGTCGAACAATGGCGAGAAGGGCCTTGGGCTGATTGTGCCATGTGCACGTGATCTGGGTGCAGCCTTTCACTTGCGGTTGCGTGCTACCCGCTTCTCCCATTTGGGGTAAGCTTGTCTGCGTCAAACCAAGTGGGGGAGAAGAACGTGATCAGAAGAGACTTTCTGCGCCTTGCCGCGGCCGTGGCGCTCACTATTGTTGTTGGTGCTGGCACGAGCGGCTGCGCCTCCGATTCTGACCAGGTCAAAGATCTTGTCACGAACCTGCTCGAGAGCTACGTCGTTCCCGTTCCCGACGAGAATGGCGAGGAGCCCGAGGATGCGGCGTGGCCCGCGGCAGATTTCGGCGATGCCGCTACGATGGAGACTCTCGAGAAGTACGGTGTCTCGGCGGACGAATGGCACCGCCACTGCTTCAAGAACTTCTCCTACGAGGTTGGTGAGCCCTCCGTTGACGGCGAGACCGCCACGGTGAGCGCAACGATCACTAACACGAGCCTTGCCTCTGCGCTCGATGCCGCAGGTGCGGACTTTACCGCATTCACTGAAACCCAGGAGTCTGAGGACACCTACGCACAGGGTGGCAAGGCGGCGCTCTTCTCGCATCTCGTTGATCTTGTGTACGCCCACCTTGATGCCAACGAGGTCCCTACGACCACAACCGTTGACCTCACGCTTTCCAAGGACGATGACGGCTGGGCGCTCAACGTCTCTGGCAACGAGGCGTTCTTCTCGGCGCTCTATGGCGGTTCCAACGTGATCTCCGGGCTCGCTCCCGTTGAGGAGGCCCCTGCGGAGGAAGCGCCGGCTGAGTAGCGCGTCGAGCTGTCAGCCCCTAGACTGCCGATAGGTCACAAAGTCAAAGGGTACGCCATCGGGCGTGACACCACCCTCGCGCGTCTCGGCAACCATCCAGGCGGGGTTGTCGTCCAGGTTGGGGAAGTAGGTGTCGCTTGGCCTCACGCAGTGGTTGCGCGTCACAACGGCCATGTCGCAGCGGGGGAGAAGCAGCTCGTAGACCTGTCCGCCCCCGATGACCCAAGCCTCGTCCTCGTCTTTCACGGCGAGAAGTGCCTCGTCGATCGAGTGCACCGCCTCGACTCCCTCGCGCTCAAACGACGCATCCCGCGTGAGCACGACGTTTCGACGGTTCTTGAGGGGCCGACCCCCCGGAAAGCTCTCGAGCGTGCGGCGTCCCATGATGACGGGATGCCCGGTCGTGCAGGCAACAAAGTGCCGCATGTCCTCGCGATTCTCGACGACCATCCCGCCGCCAAGCCCGATTCCCCAGTCATCGCACACCGCCACGATCGCATTTAGCTTGCAGCTCATCATTCATACCTTTCTGTGGGTCATGGCCCGGCACAATGCCCCGTGCTCAAACAGCTTCGGCGCAAAGGGCGCGCCTGCAGAACTGCGCGCGGGACAATGTGCCGGGCCGCGTGCTCGAGTAACGTAGGCGAGAAGGACGGGGCTTTGTCCCGCCGCGAGTTCTTGCCGAGCGTTCTTCTCGGCAAGCTGTCTGAGCGCCGAGGCAATGCCCCGTCCTTCTCGCCGGTGGACTACACCGCAATTGGGATGTTGGTGACCTGCGGACCGTGCTCGTAGTTCTCGACGATGAGATCGTCGGTCGTGAAGTCGTAGAAGTTCGTGACCTCGGGGTTGAGGCGCACGGTGGGGGCGGGGTACGTGGGCCGCGAGATGAGCTCGCGGATGACGTCGACGTGGCGGTCGTAGATGTGGGCGTCGGCGATCATGTGGACGAGCTCGCCGGCGTTCATGTTGGAGACCTGGGCCACCATCATGAGCAGAATCGCGTACTGGCAGACGTTCCAGTTGTTGGCTGCAAGCACGTCCTGGCTGCGCTGGACGAGCACCATGTTGAGCGTGGGACGGTCCTCGCCCGGCTCCTGCGTGACGTTATAGATCGCGTTGAACGCGCAGGGGTAGAGGTTCATCTCCGAGAGGTCGGCAAAGGTGTAGAGGTTCGTCATGATGCGGCGAGAGTAGGGGTTCTCGCGAAGGTCCTTGAGGACGCGGTCCATCTGGTCGTAGTCGCCGTCGGGGTAGTGGGACTTCACGCCCACCTGATAGCCGTACGCCTTGCCGATCGAGCCCGTCTCGTCCGCCCACTCGTCCCAGATGTGGGGCTTGAGGTCGTGGATGTTATTGGACTTGCGCTGGTAGATCCAGAGCACCTCGTCCATGGCGGACTTGAGCGCCGTGCGGCGAAGGGTCAGCGCCGGGAACTCCTCGCGCAGGTCGTAGCGGTTGCACACGCCAAATCGCTTGATCGTGTAGGCGGGCGTGCCGTCCTCCCAGCGCGGGCGAACCTTCTGACCCTCAGTTGTGGTGCCGTGCTCGATGATGTCGGCGCACATCGAGATGAAGAGGTCGTCTGCCTTGCTCATGTGATCTCCCGTCTCGCTAGCGCCTGAGCCCGCTGTTGAGGTTGTACTCAAACTCGACGCCAAAGTCATCAAATCCAAAATCGTCGAAGCCGTAGTCGTCGTAGTAGGGGTCCCCATAGCCGTAGCCGTATGAGGTGTCGGCGCCGCTCAGCGCAAGCTGGGACACGGCCCCGATGCAGCTTGAGAGACCAAGCGCGAGCACGACGAGAAGGACTGCGGCGCAGCCAAAGATCACGTAGGCGGCGGGTCCTGAGTTGGAGTTCTCGGGGTCGGTCGTTGCGCTCGCGCTCTCGATGATGGGCTCAACACGCTGCGGAGCCTGCTGGAACGTTTCCGGCGCGGCGTAGTGTGTCTCGTTATACATGACGCTCCTCTCTTCTCGCTCCATCATAGCAAGCCCCACGACCTGACAATTGGGGACGGAGGAGTTTTGTCAGGTTGGCCAAGAACCTGACAAAACGCCTCCGTCCCCAATTGTCAGGTCGGGCTGTTAGAGGAGCTGGTCGGAGAAGGCCTCGTCCCAGTAATAGGTGAGCGAGCGCGCGAGCTCCACGTCCGCGGGCAGCCACGCAACGTCCAGGAGCTCGTCGCGCGAGAGCCAGCGCAGCTCGGAATGTACCTCGGGGTTGCGCGCGGGCTCTGCGTCCGCGTCGATGCGGCACACAAAGCACTCCATCGTGAGGTGGAAGTCGGGGTAGTCGTACTCCACGGTGTCGTAGAGCCACATCGAGCGGGGCATCATCCCCAGCTCCTCCTCAAGCTCGCGGCGCAGGGCCTCTACTGATGTCTCGCCCTCCTCGACCTTTCCCCCGGGAAGCTCCCACTCGCCGCCCTGCTGCACGCCGTCCGCGCGCCGAGCGGCGAGAAGCCTGCCGTTTTTGTTGATAAGTGCCGCAGAGACGTGCACGTTCATGTCATACTCCTTAGCTCTGAAGCCGTACGACCGCGTAGGTCGTTCCGGACTCGTTGGTAAGATTAACGTCCCAACCGCCCTCGCAGGGGTGGACGTGGGGCACCACGATGTTTCCGAGAAGCGCCATTGAGCGGTACTGTACCTGCAGCCTCCCGAACGGCGCCTCGTGCCCGAGCGCCTCGACCGCGTCTATGGCAAGGCGAACGTACTGGGCGTTGTTGACGTGACGGTTGGTGTCGAGGTCTCGATGCGCCACCGTCGAGCTTGGGGCGAGCTCTCCTTCCCCCTCCACGCGAATCCTGCGCGCAAAGGGCGTCATGTCGAGCCTGGGCTCATCGCTCAGATAGATGCGCTGGTCCTCCGGGACGCGGGTGGCGTGGCCGGTCTTCGCGTCAAAGACAAACCACTGGGAGTCCGCACGCACGAGAGAGCGGCCGTCCAGGGTCCTAATCTGGAAGTTCCTGAGCGCATGTGCTCGAGACATGTCGTAGCACCACGTGGACACGAGGATGCGCTCGCCAAAGCGGGGGAGCTCGTCGACCTCGATGGCCCAGTTCGCGAGCACCCAGGCAAGCCCGCGCTCCACGAGCCCGTCAATGCCCTGGCCGAGCTCCGCGGACTGGAAGGTCGAGCAGTCCTGCAGATAGTTCATTGCCGAGACGAGCGCGAGGCGCCCCGTCTCGTCGCACTCGCTGTAGCGAACGCGCCCCTCGAAAGCGTACATGGTTCCCCCTGTCTGTTCTCTTGCAACACCTTAGCAGCTTGTCGGCGTCGGCGCGAGAAAAGCGTGCGGTGTAGAATCTCGTCAGGTGACGTCGAAAGGGGACTGGCATGTCCAAGCTGCGCTTTGCGACCATCGGTACGAGCGGAATCTGCGAGCGTTTCTGCCGCGCGCTCGCACTGTGCGACGGTGCGGAGCTCGTTGGCTCCTACTCGCGCGATGTTGCTCGGGCGCGGGGGTTTGGCGAGAAGTTCGGAGCCTCTCGATTCCATGACAGCCTGGATGCGCTCGCCGATGACCCGGGCATCGACGCCGTCTACATCTCAAGCCCCAACGCGCTCCACGCCCCGCAGGCGCTGCGCATGATAGCCGCGGGCAAGCACGTCCTCGTGGAGAAGTCCTTCGCCTCCAATGAGCGCGAGGCGCGCGGCGTCTTTGACGCAGCCCGCGAGCGGGGCGTGGTTGCCCTCGAGGCCACGCGCAACCTCCATGTGCCCGCCTTCGGGACAATCGAGAAGATCGTGTCGAGCGAGCTGGGAAACGTTCGCCTTGTCACGCTGCGCTTCTCGAAGGTGACCTCGCGCATGGAGCGCCTGCGCGCAGGCGAGCGCCTCAACATCTTTGACCCCCGCATGGCGGCAGGTGCCCTCATGGATATTGGCGTCTACTGCATGGAGCCCGCCATCGCGCTCTTCGGACGTCCCCAGACCGTGCGCGCCCTTGCGCTGACGTCGCGGGTCCCGGGCTGCGAGCCGGGCGATCCCTGCGACACGATAGACCTGGCGGGGGAGGTCCTTCTTGGCTATGGGGACAAGATCGTGAGCCTCTCCTACGGCAAGACGAGCGACGACGCGCTACCCTCGCAGGTGGAGGGCGAGAGCGCCACGCTCGTCTGGGAGCCCACCTCGGGACCCGAGCGGCTCCGCCTGTACGAGCACGAGGACAAGGGCCAGGTCTTTCGCGTCGAGGGCGCTGACTACCGCCCCATCGAGGTCGAGGTGCGCGAGAACGACATGGTGTGCGAGATCGAGGACTTCGTCCGCGCGGTTGCCGGGGACGAGCGCGCCCTGGCCGCGTGCGAGCGCTTCGAGACGGTCACGCTCGACTCCCTTGCCGTGATGGACGAGGTGCGCGCGCAGGTTGGCGTGCGCTTCCCGGCTGACCTTGGCTAGACGCCCCATGTCCGTGCGCGATGCCGTGCGCGCGGCGCTCCCCGTCGCGCTGCCCATCATGCTTGGCTACGTTGCCATCGGCATACCGTGCGGCGTGCTCGCCGCGGAGGTGGGCCTCTCTCCGCTTGCCGCGCTTCTTCTCTCCGCCACCTTCTACTCGGGCGCGGGGCAGTTCATGATGGCGTCGCTCGCCCTCTCTGGGACGCCCGTCGCCTCCATGATCGCGAGCGTGGCGCTCGTGAGCACGCGCCAGCTGCTCTACTCCGCCGCGCTCTCGCCCTATCTCGCGCGAGCCCCCCGCCCGCTTGCCGCACTCTTTGCCGCAACGGTCACCGACGAGAGCTTTGGCGTCAACCTCGAGCGCTTTGCCTCCGGCAAGGACTGGGACGAGCGCCGCGCAACGGCGGTAAACGTTGCCAGCATGCTCTCCTGGGCGGCGGCAAACGCACTTGGGGCCGCCGTGGGACCCGCCCTCGCCATCCCAACGGCCGTCATGTCCTTTGCGATGACCTCCATCTTTGTGTGCCTGCTCGCGGGCCAGCGCTGGGACGGGGTCACGGTTACGGTTGCCGTCGTCTCCGTCGCAGGCGTGATCGCGCTCAAGGCGCTTGGCGCGGGGTCGCTCGCGGTGCTGCTCGGCGCCCTTCTCGGCATTGTCGCCGGCATGGTCGTGGGCGCCCGAAGAAGGTCGGGAGGGGAGCGGGCATGACCCAGACGGACTTCCTCGTCTTCTACCTCTGCGTGCTCGCGGTCATTCTCGCGTGCCGCTGCGTCCCGCTCTTTGTCCTCAAGGGCAGGGAGCTCTCGCCCCGCGTGACCGAGGCGCTCGGGCTCATCCCGGTGGCGGCGTTTGCCGCCCTTGTCGCAAACGACCTCTTCGACCCGGCCGTTGGCCTCTCGCTTCCCGCGGTGCTCGCCTCTGCCCTCGTGGTTCTTGTGGCGAGAAGGACCGGCTCGCTCATCTGGTGCGCGCTCACGGGAATGGTTGCCTATGCGGCGCTGGGGCTTGTGCTCTGAGCCGCCGTGCGCTCAGATGCGCTACTTGGGGTAGGCGATGACGTCGGAGTCACCGAAGCGAGAGGAGCCGTCGTCGGCGCTTCCGTAGGGGCTCATCGTGTCCACGATGATGCGCACCGCCTTGGGCAGGACGCGCGCCTCGTAGGAGCGGACGAGCCCGCTCACCACCTCTCCGTCCACCTCGATGGGCACGGCGCCCATGGACTCGACCCTGATCTCACGCCCAGAGAAGCTCTCCAGGTGAGGACGCCCGATGGCCTTGCCGCTTCGGTCGACGAGGCCAAACGCAAGGGGCTTGAGCAGCTGTGCCGCGTCGGAGGTCTCCACCATGATGACGTCGAGCATCCCGTCGTCCATGCGGCAGTCCGGGACAAGCTGGATGTCGCCCTGGATCATGGCGTTGTTGGCAACGAGGCACGTGATGCCGTCGCGCTCGTAGGTGCGCCCGTCCACGGTTATGGTGAAGTGCTCGACGCTCGGCCGGGGGTTGGCGAGCGCCGCGGCAAAGTAGGCGGCCTGGCCCATGATCGCCTTGTTGGGCAGCGCGGCCTGCATGAGCTGCGCGTCAAAGCCCGTTCCTGACATGAGGGCAAACCCGCGCACCTCGCGCGTGCCGTCCTCGCGCGTCCAGGAGATCTCCCCAAGGTCGAGCTCCGCCGTCCTGCCAATGCGACAGGCGCGGGCGAGGGCGGAGGGCTCGGGCGCGTTTCCTATGTTGGAGCACAGGAGATTTGCCGTTCCCGAGGGAAAGACGCAGATGGGCACGTCTCGACCGCGAAGCTCGTAGAGCAGCGACGCCACCGTGCCGTCGCCGCCCGAAACGGTCACGAGGTCGAAGTCCTCGGCGTCGGCGCAGGCCTCGCGGGCCAGGAAGTCGCCCTCGAGGATTCTCAGGACGCACTCGTCGCCTCCTCGGACGAGGGCCCTCTCAAACTGAAAGATCGCGTCCGAGCCAAAGCCGGAGCGTGGGTTATGAATGACCAGCGCGCGCACGACTTCCCTCCCCAGAAGAAGCGACGTGGTGATTCTTGTATCATAGTTCGCTGCCGGCATGTGTCGGCGCACGTCTTAGTGTACCCAATCGTCGCACCAGAGAATCGAGCGTCTTTGTACCTCTCAACTCAAGAAGAGCTCGCCGCGTTCTGCGAGCGCGCCGCCGCGTCCAAGGTCCTTGCCGTCGACACCGAGTTTCTGCGCGAGAAGACCTTCTTCCCCAAGCTCTGCCTCGTCCAGGTTGCCGCCGGCGAGGACATCGCGGCCATCGACCCCATACTCATCGAGGACCTCTCGCCGCTCGCCGCGCTCTTCGAGGACCCCTCCATCACCAAGGTCTTTCACGCGTGCAGCCAGGACCTCGAGGTCCTTCTCGATGGCATGGGCGTCGAGTGCGCCCCCGTCTTTGACACGCAGCTCGCCGCGGCCTTTCTCGGCCTTCGCCAGCAGGTGAGCTATGCCTCGCTCGTTGAGTCTTACTGTGGGGTGCGGCTTCCCAAGGCGGAGTCGCTCACGGACTGGTCCCGTCGCCCGCTCGATCCCGAGCAGCTCAGCTACGCCGAGGACGACGTTCGCTACCTGCCCGGGATCTACGACCGCATGGTGTCCGAGCTCGTGGGGAGAGACCGGCTCTCGTGGGTCACTCCCGAGATGGAGCGCCTGTGCGACTTCTCCCGCATCCGCCGCGACCCGCGCGAGGCGTACCTTCGCCTGCGTCGCGCGAGCTCGCTCACGCGCCGGCAGCTCGCCGTGGCACGTGAGGTCTGCGCGTGGCGCGAGCGCGTCGCGGCCGAGCGCGACATCCCCCGCAAGTGGGTCATCTCCGACGAGGTGGTCGTGGAGGTGTGCAAGCGCGCGCCGAGCTCGGTTGAGCGCCTGCGTCGCATCCGGGGCATCGACCAGATGGCCGAGAGGGACGCGCTCTCGCTCGTCGACGCCGTTGCCCGAGGCGTTGCGTGCCCCGCCGAGGAGTGCCCCAAGATGACAAGGCACGCCCGCCCCTCGGCCGAGACGGAGGGCGTGATCGACCTCATGTACGCCGTCCTGCGCCTTGTCTCCGAGAAGAGCGGCGTTGCCACGCAGCTCATCGCCACACGCGACGACCTTCTCGACTTTCTGCTCGACCGCGGGAGCTCGCGGCTGGCCCATGACTGGCGCTGGGAGCTTGCGGGCAGCACGCTCGATCGCCTCCTGGCGGGAGAGGTGGGCCTCACCGTGAAGAACGGGAGCATCGAGCTGCTGTAGCGCATCCCGGCGTTTTGGGCTAGGCTGTCGCCTCGGTGGCTTCGGGTAATTATTGTCCGGTCTGCGGGTAGAATGGTCTTCAGGCTATCGATTGGAGACGAGCATGCCCCTCTACTACGGATACGGCATCGACATGGGCTACTACCTCATCGCCCTTGTCGCCCTCATCATCGGCGGACTCGCACAGGCCTACATTAGGAGCACCTATCGCAAGTGGTCCCAGGTCTCGGCCAACGTTCCCGGCACGGGTGCCGACGTCGCGCGCCGCATGCTCGCCGAGTCCGGGGCGGACGGCGTGGGCATCACGCGCACGCCCGGAAGCCTGACCGACCACTATGACCCGCGCGACAACACGTTGCACCTCTCCGATGACAACTACCGCGGGGCCTCGGTTGCCTCCGTTGCGGTGGCGTGCCACGAGGCTGGCCACGCAATTCAGGCCGCGCAGGGCTTTGGCTTCTACCGTCTGCGCACAGCGCTCGTGCCCGTGGTCAACGTTGCCCAGCAGGGGTGGGTCATCGTCTTGCTGTTTGGCGTGTTTCTCAACATGTTTGGCCTGGTCAAGATCGCGATCGCTCTCTTTGGCGTTGCGGTGCTCTTCCAGGTGGTCACGCTTCCCGTGGAGATCGACGCCTCGCGGCGCGCCGTTGCCTACCTCTCCCAGAACGGCTCTGGCCTGGACGAGAAGGGCGCCCGCTCCGTGCTCACGGCTGCCGCGCTCACCTACGTCGCTGCGGCGCTCACCTCAATCATGCAGCTCCTCTACCTGCTGGGCCGCTATGGCGGCAGGGGAGAAGAGTGATGGCTGAGAAGGACGCGCGGCAAGAGCCGCTCTCCGTCTCTGACGCGGTTGCCCTTGCGAAGGGCGCCGTCTCCGCCTGGCCAGCGCTCGTCGTGAACGGTGAGGTCTCGGGCTTTCGCGGCCCCAATGCGCGCTCGGGCCACTGCTACTTTGAGGTCAAGGACGACGGTGCCTCGATGAGCGTCATCGTGTGGCGCGGCACGGCGGCCAAGATGGGCTTTCAGCTGAGGGACGGCCTCGCCGTGCAGCTCACGGGAAAGTTTGACGTCTACAAGGCCTCGGGCAAGCTCTCGTTTGTGGCAAGCAGGGTCGAGGCTGCCGGCGAGGGGCTGCTCCGCCAGCAGGTGGCTGAGCTTGCCCGCGCGCTCGAGCGGGAGGGCCTCATGGACGCCTCCCGTAAGCGGCACGTCCCCGTGTTCTGCTCGCGCGTCTGCGTGGTGACGTCGCTTTCCGGCAGCGTCATCGAGGACGTCAAGCGCACGCTCGCGCGCCGCAACCCGCTCGTGGAGATTGACGTTGTGGGCTGCTCGGTCCAGGGGTCGGACGCCCCCGCGACCATCATTCGCGCGCTCGGAACCGCCGCGGCGTCGCGGCCCGACGCCATCCTGCTCGTGCGTGGCGGAGGTTCCTTCGAGGACCTCATGTGCTTCAACGACGAGGGCCTCGCGCGCGCCATCGCCGCGTGCCCCGTGCCCGTGGTGACGGGGATTGGCCACGAGCCGGACACCACCATCGCGGACATGGTCGCGGACAGGCGTGCCTCCACGCCCACCGCCGCGGCCGAGTCGGTGGCGCCCGCGATCGACGAGGTCGAGCGCCAGATGCTGCAGCGCCAGGTTCGCCTGGGGCGCGCCATGTC
>CASEGE010000163.1 GCA_949287335.1 uncultured Olsenella sp.
CCAGGCCGCCGTACCGCCCGCGCCGAGAAAAGCCCGCGGCTGTACCGGCCCCGGGCCCGCGCCGCCTCCCCTTGCCGGTACAGAAGACGGCATTTCACGTCGGTGCCCCCCGACGGGCGGTACAGAGGGCCGGTTTTCTCGACCTCACATTTGGAAACTGGTACAGAGGGCCGGTTTTCTCGGCGCCCAATTTGCCTAAAACGTACCCGTCCCCTTTTAGGCAAGTTCCGCGCGATGTAAAGCACATTTGACACACTCCACGCTGCCAAATAGGTAGAGTGTCGCTAACGCTCCGAGAGAGGAGGCGCCGTGGACGTTGGGTCATCCATCCGCCAGCTCAGACAGCAACGCGGCCTCACGCAGGAGGAGCTCGCCAAGACGCTTTACGTGAGCAGGCAGACAATCTCCTCGTGGGAGTCAAACAAGTCCACCCCCGACGCCCAATTGCTGGTCATGATGAGCGCGCTCTTTGGGGTGAGCGTGGATTCCCTTGTTCGAGACGGCCTTGAGACCGTGGCACTCACCACGCATCAAGAGCGGAGAAGAACGGGTCTTTCGCTAGCGAGAGGCGCAGCGATTGGGGCATTCGGGTGCGTCCTTATCGCCCCCGCTCTCGTTTCCGAGGCGGGCCCGCTCGCTGGAGGGGCGCTCTCGCTCGTGCCGCTCGCCACCGCACTTATCGAGGCGGCGCTTTCACGCGCGACGTCACACGAGAACGTGCCGCTCAGCGTACTGCGCAGCGCGCTCGAGAGTAACGTCACGCTTCGCATGCGCGTGTCAGGCTCACCCCGCGAGCTCTCTGCGCAAGTGCTTGGTTCTGGAGAGACGACTCTTTACGTTATCGAGCACACGGCTCGCGTGGTGCGCGGAGAGCGTTGGGCCATCAGAGGCTCCGACGGAAGATGCGTCGCCCGCGTGGCGTATCGCCTCATTACGGCCGGGATTCAGACGCCATCGATCGAGGCAAAGATTGACGGGCTGGGCAACGTCCGCCTGAGCAAGGAACCTCGTATGGGCGGGCGGCACCGAGGCATCGCCCTCGTCTGGGAGCTGACTGGATGCGACGTCACCGTCTCGGGCAACTGGCTCGGAGAGCATGTTGCGCTCGAACGTTCCGGAGAGCGTGTCGCAGAGTTGAGGTTCTCAGGCGAGAAGGACGACGAGGAGGAGGCATCGCTTCGAGTCGCACGCGGTCGAGACGTCGACCTTGTCGTCACGCTCGCCTTCCTTCTCGCCATCGTGCGTGCCGAGGAGCGGCGCGTCTAAACTCTACGGTTTCGACAGACGCGCGAAGGGCGCGGGCGTCACGGCCCGCGCCCTTCGTGCGAGGACAGGTTCCCCGGCAATCCCCTCGCGCGCGCCGAGCGTCCTGAAGACGTGGGGCCGTGTCAATTGAGCGAGAAGAGCGCACTACTTTTTAAGGCCGTCGGCACGCTCGGCGAGATGAGCGCGCACAAATTGACAGGCTCGGCACACGGAGAGAAATGCGACCTGCGGTTCTTCTCGCCGGCGCACACAAAATCGGGGCCTCGGCACACCGTTTGTGCCGAGGCAGCCAAAACCTGTGCGCCCTTTTCGCCCGCCGTGCCGAGCGCCCGGTTTTTTGTGCGCCCCCACCGCCGCGTGTGCCGAGGCCGCCAAAACCTGCGCGTACTTCTCGCCGCCCGCGTCCCGCGCTTTCAGAAAACTTGCCCAAAACGTACCCGTCCCCTTTTAGGCAAAGAAGCCCCCGACCGGGGAGGTCGGGGGCTTCCGAACGTGCGCTTGGATCTACAGCTTAGAGCTTGATCTCGATGTCGACGCCGGCCGGCAGGTCAAGACGCATGAGCGAGTCGACCGTGGAGGGCGAGGGGTCGAGGATGTCGATGAGGCGCTTGTGGGTGCGCATCTCGAACTGCTCGCGGGAGTCCTTGTCCTTGTGCGGCGAGCGGATGACGGTGTAGAGGTTGCGCTCGGTGGGCAGGGGGATGGGGCCGGACACGCGGGCACCGGTCTTCTGAGCGGTGTCGACGATGAGCTTCGCGGACTGATCAACGACCTCGTGGTCGTAGCCCTTGAGGCGAATCCTGATCTTCTGGCTTGACACTTTGTACCTCCAAATGAGCTAGGGCTCGTGGTCGTTGACTTAAGAAGCGTTTCCGCCGTTCTTGGCGACGATCTCGTCGCGAATGTTCTTCGGGACGGGCTCGTAGGAGTCGAACTGCATGGTGTAGCTCGCGCGACCCTGCGTCTGGGAGCGGAGGTCGGTGGCATAGCCAAACATCTCGCCCAGGGGCACCTTGGCGCGAATCACCTTGGTGTCGCGGCGGTCCTCCATGCCCTCGATCTTGCCGCGGCGGCCGGAGAGGTTGCCCATGACGTCGCCCATGTACTGCTCGGGCGTCTCGACCTCGACCTGCTCGACGGGCTCGAGGAGAATCGGGTCGGACTTGCGCAGGGCCTCCTTGATGGCCATGGAACCGGCGATCTTGAAGGCGGCCTCGGAGGAGTCGACCTCGTGGTAGGAGCCGTCGATGAGCTTGACCTTGATGTCGACGACCGGGTAGCCGGCGATGACGCCGCTCTCGAGCGCCTCCTGGATGCCCTTGTCGATGGAGGGGATGTACTCCTTCGGGATCACGCCACCAACGATGGCGTTCTCGAACTCGTAGCCCTTGCCCTCCTCGTTGGGCTCCATGTCGATGATCGCGTGACCGTACTGGCCGCGACCACCGGACTGGCGGACGAACTTGCCCTCGGCGTGCATGACGGCCTTGCCGGCGGTCTCACGGTAGGCGACCTGCGGCTTGCCCACGTTGCAGTCAACCTTGAACTCGCGACGCAGACGGTCGACGATGATCTCGAGGTGCAGCTCGCCCATGCCGGCGATGATGGTCTGGCCGGTCTCGTGGTCGGTGTGGACCTGGAACGTGGGGTCCTCCTCGGCCAGCTTGGCAAGGCCGACGGACATCTTGTCCTGCTCGGCCTTGGTCTTGGGCTCGACGGCGACGTCGATGACCGGGTCGGCGAACTGGATGGACTCGAGGATGATGGGGTGCTTCTCGTCGCAGAGCGTGTCACCGGTGGTGGTGTTCTTGAGGCCGACGCAGGCGACGATGTCACCGGCGGAGCACTCCTCGCGGTCAACGCGGTCGTTGGCGTTCATCTCGAGGATGCGGCCCAGGCGCTCGCGGCCGTCCTTGACCGAGTTGTAGACGTAGGAGCCCGCCTCGGCCTGGCCGGAGTACACGCGGATGTAGGTGAGCTTGCCCACGTAGGGGTCGGTCATGATCTTGAAGGCGAGAGCGGAGAAGGGCTCCTTGGGGTCGGCGTGACGGACGTCGTCCTCGCCCTTGGGGGTCTTGCCGTCAATCTCGGTGACGTCGAGCGGGCTGGGGAGGTAGTCGACGACGGCGTCGAGAAGCTCCTGGATGCCCTTGTTCTTGTAGGCGGAGCCAACGAAGACGAGGTTGAGCTCGCCGGCGATGACACCCTTGCGAAGGGCGGCCTTGAGGTCGTCGACGGAGATCTCGGCCTCCTCGAGCACGGCCTCCATGATCTCGTCGGAGAAGTTGGAGGCGGCGTCGAGCAGCTCCTCGCGCTTCTCGGTGGCAAGGTCCATGAACTCCTCGGGGATGGCATCCATGGCCTCCGGGTAGATCATGCCCTTGGCGTCCTCCTTGAAGTCCCACGCGGTCATGGTGACCAGGTCGATGAGACCCCAGAAGTTGTTCTCGGAGCCCATCGGGATCTGGGCCGCCACGGCGTTGGCGCGCAGGCGGTCCTTCATGGTCTCGATGGCGTGGAAGAAGTCGGCGCCGATGCGGTCATACTTGTTGATGAACGCGATGCGCGGGACGTTGTAGTTGGTGGCCTGACGCCAGACCGTCTCGGACTGCGGCTGAACGCCGGCAACGGCGTCGAAGACGGCAACGGCGCCGTCGAGGACGCGCAGGCAGCGCTCGACCTCGGCCGTGAAGTCCACGTGACCCGGGGTGTCGATGATCTGGATGACGTGGTCCTTCCAGAAGCACGTGGTGGCCGCGGAGGTGATGGTCACGCCGCGCTCCTGCTCCTGGACCATCCAGTCCATGGTGGCAGCGCCGTCGTGAACCTCGCCGATCTTGTGGGTCTTGCCCGTGTAGTAGAGGATGCGCTCGGTCGTGGTGGTCTTACCGGCATCGATGTGGGCCATGATGCCGATGTTGCGCATGTCCTGAAGCTTGTACTTAACCTTTGCCATAGGGCTTCTCCTCGATCCGGCGAATTAGAAGCGGTAGTGCGAGAAGGCGCGGTTGGCCTCGGCCATCTTGAAGAGGTCCTCGCGCTTCTTGATGGAGGCGCCCACGCCGTTGGAGGCGTCGAGGATCTCGTTGGCAAGACGCTCGGCCATGGTCTTCTCCTTGCGAGCGCGGGAGAAGTTCACGAGCCAGCGGATGGCGAGGGTGGTGGCACGACGGGAGTTGACCTCCATCGGCACCTGGTAGGTGGCGCCACCAACACGCTTGGGCTTGACCTCGAGGGTCGGGCGGATGTTGTCCATGGCCTTCTTGAAGACGGTGAGGGCGTCCTCGCCGGACTTCTCGGCAACGATGTCAAAGGCACCGTAGACGATGCGCTCGGCGGTGGCCTTCTTGCCATCGAGAAGGACCTTGTTGATGAGCTGGGTCACGAGACGGTTGTTGTAGACGGCGTCAGGCTGGACCTCACGACGCACTGCTGCTGCACGACGCGGCATGTTGTTTCTCCTTAGTGCTTGAAGCGATTAGTGGCGGCTGACTACTTGGGGCGCTTGGTGCCGTAGCGGGAACGCGCGCGCTTGCGGTTCTGGACGGCGGCGCAGTCGTAGGCGCCACGGATGATCTTGTAGCGGACACCAGGGAGGTCGCGCACGCGGCCGCCGCGGATGAGGACGATCGAGTGCTCCTGGAGGTTGTGGCCCTCGCCGGGGATATAGGCGGTGACCTCGATGCCGTTCACGAGGCGCACACGGGCAACCTTACGAAGGGCGGAGTTCGGCTTCTTGGGGGTGGTGGTGAAGACGCGGGTGCAGACGCCGCGCTTCTGGGGGTTGTGCTGCAGAGCTGCGTTCTTGGACTTGGACTTGACGCTCACGCGCCCGCTGCGAACGAGCTGGTTGATTGTAGGCAAAGCTCTCTCCTTCTATACCTAACGTTGTGCCTGTTGTAACCCGTATTCAAGGGCTGAGCAGCACCTCTGCCCCGGATTGACGCAACGGTGAAGATTACGCGCATGCGCGGCTGTTGTCAAAACGCCACGGTGCCGGGCGTATCCATACTTCACGATATGTTCACGCGAGAAGGGCGCCGGGCTTCTCGGCTGCACGCTTTTCTCGGCAAAGTGTCGCAAGCAGTCCCCGTCGGCGCGTCTGTGGACGCTTTGCGACAGTTCTGAGCCCCAAAGTGTCGCAAGCGGTCCACACCGTACATAGTTGTGGACGCTTCGCGACAGTTTGGGGGTCCAAAGTGTCGCAAAGCGTCCCCAGATTAATTGAGATTGCGGCGGGCAAGATGGCGACTGGCGAGAAGGACGGGCGCGCGCCCTACATCCAGGAGAGGCCAACGGCACCCAGGCCGAGGTGCTCGGCCAGGACGGGGCCGCCGTCCTTCACGCGGACGTGCGCCTGCGGGAACTTCTCGCGCGCGGCGAGAAACACCTCGCGGGCCTCCACGCCACGCGGGCCAAAGTGCGAGACCAGGAGCTCGGAGGCGTCGCTCGGCACGCACTCCACCATCGCGGCAGCCATGCCGCGGGCGCCGCGACCGTCCGCGAGCTTGACGATGCCGCCCTCGGAAAGCGCCATCACCGGATAGCGGTTGAGCTTGGTGGCCACGGCGCGCCTGATGGCGCCGAGGCGGCCGCTGCGCGAGAGCGCCACCATATCAGGCACGGAGAAGACGATTCGCGTGCCCTCGCGCTTCTCGGCAAGCGTCGAGACGATGGCGGGGAGCTCCATGCCGGAGTCCGCGAGCGCACGGGCGCGGCGGACGAGAAACTCGAGCGCCCCGGCCGTGAGCCAGGAGTCGAGCACGGCAACGCGCGGGGACGCCACGGCAGCGGCGGCCTCCTCCGCACTGCGGAAGGTGCCCGAGAGGCGAGACGAGATGGTGACGCAGAGCACGTCGTCTCCCTCCTCGAGGTGACGACGGAACACGCCCTCAAAGGTCGAGCTGCGAACCGCCTCGGTTGCGATGTGCCTGCTTGCCGAGAAGAGCTCGCCGTACGGGCCGTTCTCGCCCACAAAGCCCTCCTCGTGGCGGGTGAAGTCCGTGGCGTAGACCATCGGCACGACGTCAACGCCAAGCTCGGCGGCCTCCTGGCGCGTGAGCCCGCAGGTGGAGTCGGTGACTATCGCGAGCATATGCGGTTACCTCCCATCGCGCGGAACTTGTCGTAACGCTGGCCCAGCAGCGCACCTGCGTCGAGTCCGGCGAGCTCGTCCAGGGCGAGCTCGACCTCGCGCATGAGATCGTGCGCGATCTCGGTGTGCGTGAGGCCGAAGTCGGCCACCACGCCGTCGATCAGGCCGAGCTCGGAGAGGTCACCCGCGGTGATGTGCAGCGCGGCCGCGGCCTCGTCCGCGCGCTTGGTGTCCTTCCAGAGGATCGAGGCGCAGCCCTCGGGGCTCACCACGGAGTACGCGGCGCTGCCGAGCATGTAGACGCGGTCGGCCACGGCGAGCGCGAGCGCGCCTCCGGAACCGCCCTCACCCACCACGACGCTCACGATGGGCGTCTTGAGCCCGCTCATGGCAACGAGGTTGGTGGCAATGGCCTCGCCCTGGCCGCGCTCCTCGGCCCCGATGCCGCAGTAGGCGCCGGAGGTGTCCACGAGGCAGAGCACCGGCCGATGGAACTTCTCGGCCTGGCGCATGAGGCGCAGCGCCTTGCGATAGCCCTCGGGGTGCGCCATGCCAAAGTTGCGACGCACGCGCTCCTTGGTGGAGTTTCCGCGCTCGATGGCAACGACGGTCATCACGCGGCCGCCCTTCCAGCCAATGCCCGCCACGATGGCGGCATCGTCGGCAAAGAGGCGGTCTCCGTGGAGCTCGACAAAGCCGTCGAGGCCGCGCTCGATGAGCTCGAGGGCCGTGGCGCGCTCCGTGGAGCGCGTGAGCTTGACAATGTCGTAGGCGCTCTCGGGCTCGGGCGTGCGCTTGGGACGCGCGCCGCGGCCGCGCCGGGGCTCCTCGTGAGAAAGCGCGTGGGGCG
>CASEGE010000164.1 GCA_949287335.1 uncultured Olsenella sp.
CTCGTCGTGGCCGTGTACTCGTTTCGCATGAACGCAAAGCTGTAGACGCCCATGACCAAGGCGCACGCAAGCGGAAGGGCCACCACGAGCTTGAGGTGCTTCCTCAAGAGGTGGAGTAGTTCGAGCAGAGTCATATGCTGCTAATCCTCCATATCGAATGTTCAATGAAGGCGAAACTACCCGCCCCCGCGCATCTTCAGTTGCCCTCTAGTTATACAACAGTCGGTTGTGGGAGTGCATAACAAATGTTAAGCGTCACCAACCGGCTACAAACCCGATACGGGCGCATGCGCCCCTCTTCGGCAAATGCGCAGGTAACGGCAACGGCCGCGCGAGCGCGGCCGTCACGGGGGGTTCTGAAATGTTGATGCAACTTTATTGAGGCGCGCCTGCCCCGCGGGTCTAGCGGGCCACGTCGTCGGTGGTGAGGGCGTTTTCCGCGAGGTCCTCGTAGTCCTTGGGGCCCGCCGCGTTTGTCGCTGCGCCAAGGCGCTCGTTCTCGCGCTGCGCATCCGGGATCCCTGCGGACTCGTCGTTAGGGTCCAACCCGGCGTCCACGCGCTGCATCATCTCGCGCCACTCGGCATACATCGTGGCCACGTAGGAGACGCCGTCCTGGTTGAGCGTATAGCTGGGGCACGCGGCCGAGTAGGTGGTGAGCGAGCCGCCCGCCTGCTGGAGGGCAAGGGCGTAGGAGATGATGTCCGGCACGGAGAGGTCCGTCGTGATGGCCTGGGCGAGCTTGGTGACAAGGCCCGGCATCTCCACGGGGCTGCTCGAGAGCACCTCGCGCACGATGGCCTCCACGATCTGGCGCTGCGCCTGGGCGCGCCCGAAGTCGCCGCCGGTGGCGTTGTAGCGCTCGCGCGCGTACGCGAGGGCCTCGTCACCACTCAGGACCTGCTCGCCCTTGGAGAGGCTGATGCCGCCGTTGCCGGCGGTGATGTCCTCGGGGATGTTCACCGTCACGCCGCCGAGCGCGTCCACCACGTCCTTCATGCCGTCGAAGTTGACCTCGACGTAGTGGGCGATGTCCACGCCCGCGAGCTCCGAAACCGCCCGGACCGTGGGGCCGGGGCCGTAGTTGTACTCAGCGTTGATCTTCTCGATGGCACCATCGCCGCGATAGATCATGGTGTCGCGCGGGATGGAGACGAGCGTGATGGAGGGGGCGTCCGTGTCCACGCGCGCGAGCATGATCACGTCCGAGCGGGAGACGGACTCGCCCTCGCGGGCGTCGGAGCCGATGATGAGCACGTAGAAGGCATTGCTCGCCTGGTCCGCGGCGCTCTGCTCCCCGGGCGTGACGAGGGCGTCCTCAAGGTCGGCGCGGTCCTCGTCGCGCACCCGCATCTCGCCCTCGATACCGCTCACCCATGCCCACAGGCCGCCCGCCACCACGCCAATGACGGCGAGAAGCACGATGAGCACCTTGGCGGCAAACGGGACGCGCCCCTTGCGCGCGGGGGCGGGGGCCTCGTGGCGCGTGACGCGCTTGGCGGAGGCCTCGAGGCGCTCCGCGCCGCCCGAGGTCAGGTCCTTGAGGTTCTTCTCGTCAAGGTCGAGCGGCTTGGCAACGGCGCCCTCGAGCGACTCGCGCGTGTGGGGCGCGAAATGAGCGGCCTCGTGCTTCTTGCTGGAATCTGGCATGACACGCCCCTCCCCTGCGGCTGAACTTGCTCTCGTAGTTATACCTTATCCGCCGCAGGGGCCGGGCACCAGGGGCTATCCGAGCGCGTTCACAGCGGCGAGAAGCTCATTCACGCGGTCGGTGCGCTCCCAGGTGAACTCCGGGAGCTCACGGCCGAAGTGGCCGTACGCGGCGGTCTTCTCGTAGATGGGGCGGCGGAGGTCCAGGTCGCGGATGATGGCGCCGGGACGCAGATCAAAGACCTGCTTGACGGCCTTCTCGATCTTCTCGTCCGCCACCGTCCCCGTGCCAAAGGTGTCCACCATGATGGAGAGCGGGTGGGAGACGCCGATGGCGTAGGCCAGCTCTATCTCGCAGCGGTGCGCCAGGCCCGCGGCCACCACGTTCTTGGCCACCCAGCGCGCGGCGTAGGCGGCCGAGCGGTCCACCTTGGTGCAGGCCTTGCCGGAGAAGCAGCCGCCGCCGGGGCGGCCCATGCCGCCGTAGGTGTCCACGATGATCTTGCGGCCGGTGAGGCCGGTGTCGCCCATGGGGCCACCCACCACAAAGCGGCCGGTGGGGTTCACGTAGATGGTGGCGTTGTCCCACGCGATGCCGGCCTCGTCCAGAACCGGAGCGATCACGTGCTTGACCATGTCCTCGCGCACGGTGTCCATGCTGGCGATGGCGGCGTCGTGCTGGGTGGAGACCACGATGGCCGTGACCTCCACGGGCTTGTCGTCCTCGTAGCGCACGGTCACCTGGGTCTTGCCGTCCGGGCGGAGGTAGGGCACCGTGCCGTCCTTGCGCACGGCGGCCAGGCGCTCCGCCATGCGAGAGGCCAGGTAGTGCGGCATGGGCATGTAGACAGAGGTCTCGTCGGTGGCGTAGCCGAACATCATGCCCTGGTCGCCTGCACCCGTTCGGTCGAGCGGGTCGCTTGCGCCGGCCTGCGCGTCAAAGGACTCGTCCACGCCCTGCGCGATGTCCGGGCTCTGCTCGTGGATCATGTTGATGACGCCGCAGGTCTCGGCGTCAAAGCCGTACTTGGCGCGGTCGTAGCCAATGCGGCGGATCACGTCGCGGGCAATGGCCTGGACGTCGAGGTAGGCCTCGGTGCGAACCTCGCCGGCAACGACGACGGTTCCCGTGGTCACAAAGGTCTCGCAGGCGCAGCGGACGTTGTCCACGTTGGCGGGGGTGCCGTTGGGCGCGACGTAGCCCTCGGCCTGGAGCTGGGCCTCCTTGGCGAGAAGCGCGTCGAGGATGGCGTCTGAGACCTGGTCGCAGATCTTGTCGGGGTGCCCCTCTGTCACGCTCTCCGAGGTGAAGAGGTAGCTGCGGGGGGTGGCGCTGGTGGAACGAGTGGCGTCCTGCATGGTTGGTGCTCCTTAAACGATACCGCCCGGCGACCGTTACCATTCCGCCTGGCTTCAACAGTTGCGTGTATATCCTACCCACTTGTCCGTTGGGGCGATGCGCGGGTGGCGAGGGCTCA
>CASEGE010000165.1 GCA_949287335.1 uncultured Olsenella sp.
CGACGCCGAGGAGATCGAGACCCGCTGGCAGGCGGAGTGGGACGCCGAGGAGCTCTACAAGACCGAGGAGAGCCCCGAGAAGCCCAAGAAGTACGTGCTGGAGATGTTCCCGTACCCCTCGGGCGACCTGCACATGGGCCATGCGCGCAACTACACGATCGGCGACGCCATGGCCCGCCAGGCCCGCATGCGCGGCTTCGACGTGCTGCACCCGATGGGCTACGACGCCTTTGGCCTGCCCGCCGAGAACGCCGCCATCAAGCACAACACGCAGGCGAGCGTCTGGACGCACCAGAACATCGCGCAGGCAACCAAGACCATGCGCCGCATGGGCTTCTCCTACGACTACGACCGCATGTTTAACACCTGCGACCCCGAGTACTACAAGTGGGGCCAGTGGATCTTCCTCAAGATGTGGGAGAAGGGCCTGGTCTATCGCGACAACTCGCCGGTGAACTGGTGCCCCGGCTGCCAGACCGTGCTTGCCAACGAGCAGGTCGTGGACGGCAAGTGCTGGCGCTGCGGCTCGGTGCCCGAGAAGCGCGCGCTCTCCCAGTGGTACTTCAAGATCACCGACTACGCCCAGGAGCTCCTCGACGATCTCAAGAAGCTCGAGGGCAAGTGGCCCGAGCGCGTCCGCGCGATGCAGGCCAACTGGATCGGCCGCTCCGAGGGCGCCGAGATCGACTTCACGCTTGCCGACAAGGACGGCGTGACCCCCACCGACACCAAGATCACCGTCTTCACCACGCGCCCGGACACGCTCTTCGGCGTCTCCTTCTTCCTGCTGCCGCCCGAGAGTCCGCTCGCTGCGGAGCTCGTTGCCGGCACGGAGCACGAGGCCGCCTTCCTCGAGCTCAAGGCCGCCGCGGAGAAGGTCTCCTCGGTCGATCGCCAGGGCTCTGAGCGCGAGAAGCACGGTGTATTCACCGGTCGCTACGTCATCAATCCGGTGAACGGCCGCCCGGCGCCCATCTGGGTCGCCGACTACGTCCTCATGGACTACGGCACCGGCGCCGTCATGGGCGTGCCCTGCGGCGACCAGCGCGACTTCGACTTCGCCAAGAAGTACGGCCTCGAGATCGCCCCGATCATCTGCGAGAAGGACGACCCGCTCTACGAGCAGCTCAAGGACGAGCGCGAGCTCGTGGTGACCTCCGTCGACTGGGACCACGCGATGGAGGCCGAGGGCTACCTCGTGCAGTCCGGCCAGTTCACCGGCATGAAGGGCGGCAAGCACTCCGAGGCCGTGGACGCCATCATCGACTGGCTCGGCGAGCAGGGCCTCGGTCGCAAGACGGTGCAGTTCCGCCTGCGCGACTGGCTCATCTCCCGGCAGCGCTACTGGGGCAACCCCATCCCGATGATCCACTGCGACGACTGCGGCGACGTGCCGGTGCCCTACGAGGACCTGCCCGTCACGCTGCCGGACGCGCTCGACCTCGGCGCCGGCGAGACGCTCGCCGCCTACGCGCCGTTCTACGAGACCACGTGCCCCAAGTGCGGCAAGCCCGCCAAGCGCATCACCGACACCATGGACACCTTCACGTGCTCCAGCTGGTACTACCTGCGCTACTGCGACCCGCACAACGAGGAGCTGCCCTTCTCGCGCGAGGCCGTGGACCGCTGGATGCCGGTCGACAACTACATCGGC
>CASEGE010000166.1 GCA_949287335.1 uncultured Olsenella sp.
TAGAAACCTGTCCCAAAAACTCTGAGCGAAATAACCCGTCCCCTTTTGCCTGAGCGGAGTAACCCGTCCCCAATTGGCAGGCCGGAGTAACCCGTCCCCTTTTAGGCGAACCAGCTACGCGTCGATGGGAAACTCGTCGCCGAGGTAGTTCACGACCTGCTCTGAGGTGTCGCGCAGCCAGGCCAGGGGGTCGTCGAGCGTCGAGAGCACGGGGTGCGCGGCGGCAAGCTCGGCCGTGTAGTCGCGCACGGCATAGACCGCAAAGCTCGTTCCGTCGGTGTGCATGACGAGCGGCGTCCAGCTCACGTTTTCCACGCTCACCTCGCCCGTCTCGGCATCGCGCACAAAGTCGCAGCTCAGCATGCCCTCGAGCTCGTTTTCTGGCCCGGGGGTCTCGTGGTTGCTCACAAAGTTGCCGAGCGAGTACGCCACGAGCGTCCGGTTGCCGCTCTCGCCCTCAACCCAGGTCATGGGGCCAATCACGTGCGGGTGCGAGCCCAGCACCACGTCCACCCCAAGGTCCGCCAAGAACTGCGCGTAGTCGAGCTGCGTCTCGTCGGCCTCCATGAGGTTCTCGGTGCCCCAGTGCATGGCCACGAGCACCACGTCCGCAACCTCCTGGGCGCGCTTCACGTCGGCCTCGATGCGATCTTTGTGCATGTAGTTCACGGCATAGGAGGGCAGGTCCTCCTCGTCGTAGCCGTTGACGCCGTACGTGTAGTCGAGCAGGGCAAACGTGATCCCGTTCTTCTCGACGGTTGCGATCTGGTTGGCCTCCTCCTCGCTCGAGGCGGTTCCGGTGAAGACGACCGGCTTTGAGTTCCACACCTCCCGCGAGTGGTCGTTGGCACCGTAGTAGCCCCAGTCGTACGAGTGGTTGCTCGCGGAGCCCACGAGGTCAAAGCCGGTGTCCACGATGGCGTCTGCCATGGCGTCGGTGGTGTTGAAGGAGGGGTAGCCCTTGGGGCCAATGTTGTCGCCGCCAAGATGGGTCTCCTGCTTCACGTACGCAAGGTCGGCGGACTCGACGTGGGACTTGATGGGCGAGAAGAGCGCCGTGTAGTCGTACTCGCCGTCGCCGACCTCGCCTGCCTGGGCGTCGGCGAAGTTGGCGATCTCGATCTCGGGCAGGTTGTCGCCCACGGCAACGAAGTGCACCGTGGCGGGGCCCGTCTCCTCGACAGCCTCCGGCGCCTCCTCGGCGGCGGGAGGCTGCGTGACGCAGCCCCTGATGACGAGCGCCCCGGCAACGAGCACCACAAACGCGGCGAGCAGTGCGAGAAGCACCGCGTTGTTATTGCCTGTGCCGCCGCGCCCGGCGCTTGCCGGTTGGCGCCTCTGCGGTGCTGGCTGGGATGTGGGCTCGATGCGGGTGCCGCGCTTGTGGGGGCGCAGGCTCTGTCGGTTGCTGCTGGGCATGGGTGCCTCGTCTCTTCTCGGGTGGCACCATTCTACGCCCGGTCCGCGCGTCTGGCTTGCGCGCCGTCCGCACTTCTCGCCCGGTCCGCGCGTCGCCGCGAGGTTACGCTCCGATGACGCACGAGACCCGCCCCTGCGCTAGACTAGCAGGCGAGAAAAGCGATAAGCCCAGGGAGGTCCCATGTCCACATCGGATGTTGTCGAGCGCTTCATGCGCTACGTGCAGGTTGACTCCGCCTCTGACCCCGATAACCTCGAGCAGACCCCCTCGACCGAGCGCCAGCACGACATGGCGGCCGTGCTCGCTGACGACCTGCGCACCATTGGCTGCAAGGACGTGCGCGCCGACGAGCATGCCTACGTGACGGGCACCCTGCCCGCCTCCGTCGGCTCTGAGGACCTGCCCGCGCTCGTGCTCTGCGCGCATATCGACTCGTCCCCCGATGCGCCCGCCTCCGGCGTCAGGCCCCACATCGTGCGCTACGAGGGCGGCGCGCTTGTCTCGGGCATCGTGGACGGCGAGCCGGTCCAGACCACGCCCGAGCAGGTGCCCGACCTCGCCCAGTTTGTCGGCCAGGACATCATCTGCTCCGATGGCTCGACGCTGCTCTCCGCCGACGACAAGGCCGGCGTTGCCGAGATCATGGCACTTCTCGCCCGACTGGCGGCAAACCCCGAGCTCCCGCACCCCGCCATCGTGGCCGCCTTTGTCCCGGACGAGGAGATCGGTCACGGCGCCAGCCTGCTTGACATCGAGTCCCTTGGCGCGTGCGGCGGCTACACCGTGGACGGCGAGGCGCTCGGCGAGTTCAACTACGAGTGCTTCTCGGCCAGCGAGGCCACCGTTACCGTTCACGGCGTGATGGTTCACCCGGGTGCCGCCAAGGACGTCATGATCAACGCGATCACGGTGGCGTCCGAGTTCCAGCAGATGATCCCCGCCTGGGAGCGTCCCGAGCACGCGGAGGGCCGCGAGGGCTTCTATCACCCCACCGACATCTCCGGCACCGCCTCCGACGTCACGCTCTCCTACATCATCCGCGACTTTGACGCCGAGGTCTTTGCCCGCCGCGAGCAGACCATGCGCGACGTGGCGGCCTTCCTCAACGGCCGTTACGGCGAGGGAACCGTCGAGGTGTCCATCCGCCCGCAGTATCGCAACATGGCCGAGAAGTTCGGGCCCGCTGACCAGCGGCTCATTGACTTTGCGCTTGAGGCCAACCGCGAGGTGGGCATCGAGCCCGTAGTGGTCCCGGCGCGCGGCGGCACCGACGGCGCGCAGCTCACCTTCCGCGGCCTGCCCTGTCCCAACCTCGCGACGGGCGGCTACAACGCGCACTCCGTCCGTGAGTTTGTCCCGGTGCGCTCGCTCGAGGTCACGGTGGACATGCTCGAGCGCCTGGTCGCCAAGTTTGCCGCGCCGGCCGGCGCACCCGTTGCCGCCTCCGCCGGCGCACCCGTGGAGGGATAGCCCTTGTCCGAAGTTGCCCTCAACGCCATCGCGGCCTTCACGCCCCTTCTCGCGCTCTTCATCGAGCACGTGGGCAACGTCCGCATCTCGGAGCGCCATCACAGCCACCACGACACCTATGCCGTGCCGGCGCCCTTTACGCGCGCCATCGTGCTCTCGATGGTGTTCATGGGCGCGCTCGGCCTCATCATGGGCTGGCTCTGCAAGGCAAACGTCTTTGTGGCGAGCCACATACCGGTGCTGGGGTTCTTTGACGCCTACATCCTCACCAGCTTTGTCCTGTGGCGCCTCATGTGCCGCTACCGCGTCTCCACCTTCAGCGACAGCATGGTGGTGACGCCCTTTGTGGGCCCGAGGGTGTGGGTGAGCTACGCCGAGATAGACCGCCTCGAGTGGACCGGTCTGCGCATGGAGTCCGGCTTCAGGAGCCTCGACGTCTACGTGGGCGGCAAGCGCGTGGTGCGCCTTCGCGGCATCGTGGACATCGAGCAGATCATCATGACCATCGACCGCTTTGACCTTCTGCCCCAGACCGTCTAGGGCGCGCGCCCGGCAAACCTCGAGGAGACCCCTGTGATCAAGCTCGTTCTTTCCGACATGGACAACACGCTCATCCCCTATGGCGCGCATCACGTCACGGCGCGCACCATCGAGGCCGTTCACGCGGTGCTCGATGCCGGCGTGCCCTTTGGTCCCGCCACAGGTCGCGAGCCCATTGAGCTCAGGCGCTTCTTCCAGGGCGACGAGGACTGCTTCCTGACGGGCATCTTCTCAAATGGCAAGCGCGTTCGGGCAAACGGGACCTATGTGCGCACCGTGCTCTTTGACCATGACGTGCTCGTGCGCATCGACGAGGCCCTGCGCGGCGAGAAGGGCATGTTCCTCGTGTGCTACCCCAACAAGACCAACGAGTCCAACCCCGCCTACGGCGTGCACACCACGGCTCGCGAGCTTGCCGTCTTTGAGGCGCGCACGCACTTCACCGGCACCATGGTCGACGAGGTGCCAAATGAGGAGTTCATCGCGGCCACCATCGCGTGCCCTGGTGCTCCGGAGCGCATGGACCGCTGCCGCCAGATCATTGCCGAGGCGGTTCCCGAGGTGAGGATCGTCTCGCCCATCTCCGAGTGGTTTGACGTCCTTCCGCAGGGCGTCTCCAAGGCTAGCGGCCTTGACGACCTTCTCGGCGCGCTGGGAATTTCTCCCGAGGAGGTGGTCTTCTTCGGCGATGCCGAGAACGACCTCGACATCATGCGCAAGGTGCCCCACGCAACGGCCGTTGCCAACGCAACCGAGGAGGTCAAGCGACTGGCACGCCACCATGTGGGCCCGGTTGGGGAGGACGGCGTGGCTGAGGCGCTCTTTGAGATCGCGCGTGCGACGCGCTCCGGCGAGGAGCCCGCGTTTCTGCGTGACGAATCCTAGTGACAAGGCTGTGACAAGGGGGATTCCATGATCAGGCTCATTGCATCCGACATGGACGGCACGCTGCTCGACGATGACTCGCGCGTGCCCGAGGAGACCTACGAGCTCATCGAGGCCCTTGCCGAGAAGGGCGTGCGCTTCGTTGCGAGCTCGGGCCGCCGCTATGACACGCTGCGCTGGTTCTTTGCTCCCGTTGCCGACAAGATCGACTACGTGGGCTCGCTCGGCACCCAGGTCTTCGCGGACGGCCGTCTGCTCGACCGCGAGGTCTTCTCCACGATAGCCGTCATGCGCCTCTTCGAGACCTGCCAGATGTTTGACTGCCTGCACCTTGCGCTCTATGACGCCTCGCACACCTACCTGCTCAACGACCAGAGCTCCTATATCCGCGAGCTCGACAAGGACCTGCCCGACGCCCTGTGCGTCTTTGACCCGCCCTCGCCGGACGTGAGCATCATCAAGGCGGCCATCTGCTGCGATTTGCCCGAGCAGATTATGGACATGGCCTACGTGCTCGAGCGGGAGCTCTCGGAGTGGTTCACCTTCCTGCCGAGTGGCTCGCGCTGGATTGACGTCACGCCGCGCCATGTGAGCAAGGCCACGGGGCTCGCGCAGGTCATGCGCTACTGGGGCATCGAGAAGGACGAGGTCATGGCCTTTGGCGACTCTATGAACGACTATGCCATGCTGCGCTTTGTCGGCCACCCGTGCGTGATGGAGAACGCTCGCTACGCCGTGAAGCAAATCGGCCAGCACGTCATTGGGAGAAACTCGGACCATGCCGTTCAGGCGGAGATGCGCAGGGTACTCGAGGGACTGGCGTAGCCGTGTCGCGCTCGCTGACGAGAAGGGCACTCATGACAGGTGCCCTGAGCTGCGCCGCGTTGCTCGCCGGGTGCGACAAGCACGACGAGGGCTCAGGTGGATCCGCAGAGTCTGCCGCAACAAACCCCATGGAGGGAAAGCTCGGCGGTAAGCTCATCGTGCGGACCTCATGTTCCGAGGCGCTGATAAACGCCGTTGTGCCTGCGTTTACGGAGGAGACGGGCGTCTCTGTGCGAGTGATCGAGGCACCGGTTTCGGAACTCTTCTCGTGGTACGGGAGTGACGCAGCGTCGGGAGCGGACGTGCTCGAGCCCGCGGCGGACGTGGTCTGGGGCGGGGACCCGAGCTGGTATGTTGGCTTCGAGGGGCTTCTCGACGAGTACATCTCGGGTGAGAACAACGCGATGCGCGAGGACTGCCGCAGCGTGGACGGCTGCATCACGCCGGTCACCCGCGAGGTTGCGGTGATTGCGATGGGCGCACAGTCGTTTGAGGGGGACGGATTTCCCGAGGTCACGGGCTATGAGTCGCTGCTTGACGAGCGGCTTGCGGAGCACGTGGTGATGGAGGACCCCGCTGCGAGCGAGTGCGGGCTTGCGCACCTTGCGGGGATTGAGGCGGAGCTTGGCGCAGCGGAGGCCGTTGCTGGCGCAGGCGCGTACGAGCAGGATGACGACGCGGAAACAGGCGACAGAGCCGGCGAGCAGGACGATGAGGCCGCTAACGTGCAGGGCGACGAACGGGACGGAGCCGGGCGGGCCTTGGACGAGAATGCGCCGTGGCAGTACGCGAGCGATCTTCTCGCCGCGGGCGCTCGCGTGATGACGGGCGACGACGCACGGCTTGCGATGGCCGATGACTCCTGCGTGGCGCTCACCAGCGAGCAGCTGGTCCTGTGCGGCCTCGCGGACGGCTCGCTTTCGCTCGAGCCCGTCTACCCCAGGAGGGGAGCCTTCGTGACCTGCGCCTGCACGGCCATCGTCTTGGGCTGCGAGCACCTCGCGCAGGCGCAGGCCTGGATTGACTTTGTGACGAGTCAGAGGTGCCAGCAGGCACTTGTCGCCGAGGCGCGGACACGCTCCGCGCGCGCCGACGTTGCCGATCCGGACGGGCTGCCCGAGGTGGGGGAGGCTGTCGTGCCCGAGCGCGAGGTGCTTCTCGCCACATGGTCCCAGGTTCGTGATGGCACGTGGGAGCCAGCTTCCGCTGCGGAGTAGGCGGTGGCGTGGGCAGGAGCCCGCAAGCTAACTGGCCGAGACGCATCCCTCGAGCGCAACCGGACCCAAGAGGCCGCTCGGCTCGCTTGCCTCCGTCATCGAGAAGATGTCAAAGACCTCGTGATCCAGCGTGTTGGTGACCTCGACCGCGAGCGCGTGGGTGCCGGCGGCAAGGGTGCCCGCGGAAAAGACGTAGGGCGGGGCCAGGCGCACGCCAAGCTCGCTGCCGTCCAGCCATGCCTCGGCAGTCTCGTAAACCTCGCCTAGCGAGAGCGTGACGTCCCCGAGGTCCTTCTCGGTGGTGAACGAGAGCTCGTAGCGGAAGGTGCCCGCGCGCTGCGGGTAAAGCTCGCGCGAGAGGTCGACAAGTGCCGTGAGCTCGTGCTCGTTTGCAAACTTCGGATACTTCTCGCTTGAGGAGAACGAGACGTGCCAGCTGCCCGCAAGCTCAAGCCGAGTGCGATTGCCGCGCGCGACATTGGCGCCCAGGTTGGCGCATACGGGTCCCTCAGGTGACGAGACCACCAGGCACGCCTCGTACGGCGCAAGCTCGAGTGCCCCGTCAAACGCCTGCGCCCCGCCGTTGAGTACGTCGTGGCGCATGCCCGTGAGCGGCGTGACCTTGCCGTCGCAAAGTACGGAGACCGTTGTGGAGACGCTGCGCTTGGGGTGCTCGTTAACAAGTAGGTAGTAGGTCTCGGCGCAAGAGTCTCCGTGCGAATCTGGCGTGTAGTGATACGCGCGCAGCCACGGCTCGTCGCCCGACGTGAGCACGTCATAGAGGCCAAGCTCGCGCATCTCATCCGCAAGCTCGGCGAGTGGGATCACGTGCGTGCCTGCCCACGCACCAGCGACAAATGTGCCGTCGTAGAGCGCCCGCGGCAGCTCGTCCGTGGCAAGCACCGTCACGCCCGCGGCGCCCAACCTCTCAACCAGCTCCTGCGTTGCCGCGCCCACATACTCGCGACGCGGAATCACAAGGCACCGATACGCCTGACCGTATACCGAGAAGCACGTCTCGTTGTCAGTGTTGCCAATAACCACCTGGTAGCGGGTGGTGTCTGCGAATGCGTCCTCAGGCACGAGGTCAAAGTCGATCTGATGGCGCGCCAGCTCGCGGCAGACGTGCTGCATGGGGTCGGCGTCTCCCGCCCAGGCGGCGTCCGCGCTGTAGAGCACCGCGGCCGTGGGATGCGGACGACCCCCGGAGAGCAAGGTGCCCATCCGGTTGAGATACGTCATGAGCTTGCCAAAGTGCCTGAACTGCGGGTTCTTGCCGTGGGCGTAGAAATGTGGCGGGCAGTCAAAGTCCGGGAACGGTGCCTGCGAGAAGGCGTGCGGCACAAACCAGTTGACGCCACGCACGAGAAAGTGGTTGGCGATCCACGTCATCTCGCGCAGACCCTCGTGCCAGCCAAAAGCGCCGAAGACCTCGGCCATGCAGCGCCCGCCCTTCCTGGGGTCAAGATGCGCTGCGGAGCTTCCCAGCTTGGCCGGCACGTAGGTGAAGAACTCCATGTCCCAGACGCCTCGGCCGTAGGAGTGATAGCCCTCGTCCATACCTGGGACCAGCTGGTTTATGACCACATCAACGCCTGCCATGTCCTGTCCGGCAACGGCGCGGAAGTAGTGGCCGGCACCCACGCCCAGGCGCTCGTGGCAACCCTTGTCCTCAATGACGTGGCCGATGTGCATGACGCCCCGCTCGCGGCACCACGTGCCGAGGTTCTCGTCAAAGCACTCCCGGTAGAGCGCGGTGGCAACGTCCATGAAATCGTGACGTGCCCCGGCACCTGCGTCGTCGCGGGCCCAGAGCTGCGCCAGCCTGGAGAGAAACGCCTCGCCCCAGCGCTCGCGAAGGCGCCGCTCGACCTCGGCGGACCAGGGCAGCGGCATGCCCGGCTTGCCGATGAGGCTGTCCGAGGTTCCGGTGGCGTCCGTTGCGCCCTTCTCGTTCATGAAACCGGGTTCGTCGGTGAAAAAGCCCCTGATGGCGCGGCCAAACTCGGACGAGAAGTGCGCGTAGTGCGGCTCGTAGACAGCCTTGATGAGCAGGTCGCAGGATGCCTTGTCCACCATGTTGATGTAGTTGTCGTTGTGACCTGAGCTTGTGCTGGTAACGTAGAGGTGCAGTTGCGTCACACCCTCGGGAGCATCAAAGATTAAGCGATTCCCGTCGCGCAGGGGCTGTGGAGCCCCGTCGATGGGCCTACCGTCCCTAAGAAGAGCGGCGCCCAGGTACGTCTCGGTCTTGTCAAAGGGGTTGGCAAGCGAGACGGACATGCCTGGCGTGGGGCCCACAACGTCAACAACGCGCTGCTTGAGAACGGTCTTTCTAAGAGCTGGGTCGCTCTTCTCTACAAGGCCGTTGGCGTAGCCGGTGGGAAAGTGGGCGTCGTCGAGAATCCAGATGCCCATGCCCAGCCGCTTGCACTCATCGATGATGAACGCCAGGTCGGCCCACCAGCCGTCACCGCAGAAGTCCGGGTGGGGGCGGGACTCCAGACACACCTCATGAATGTCCGCTGCCGCAATGGCCTCGAGGTACTCCGTAAGAGACTCGTGGGACTCGCCCCTCAGCCAGAGGAAGGGGAGGACGTGGTTCTCGTAGGTTCCGCTCAGTACCTGCGTTGATCGCGTGGCTGCCATGTGCGCTCCTTTGCCTGGGGTCTTGGGTCAAGTGTAGTGCAGGGGAGCGGCGCGGGGCGTGCGTTTGGCTGCGTGACGTGGTGCCGGTGCGTCTCTCGCGCCGGTCGAGCCACAGCAGGCGTGCGAGGGCAAGTCCCACGAAAACCCAGGACGCAACGATGATGCCAACAACAACTTGCGCCCAGATCGCGCCATGGGCGGCCGAGGTGACGATAAGCGCATAGAGCGCGATCAGGATGAGCGAGATGACTGCGAGCCCCGCTCGTTCGGCGGGGGTGAGCTCGCGCTCGTCGGCGTTGTTGGGTGAGGGTGACATGGGCTCGCTCCTTCCTGGGCGGGCGCCCGGGCTGTGGGTATGCGCTCGAATATGCCCATCGGGATTCGTTTTGATGCGCGACCACGGATTGCGCACATTTGGCGGCGCGGGCGCGGCGTAGTGTGGGCGGCGTGGCGCGTGCGGCGTGGCACATGCGCACGGGAATCGGGGCTGTCGGCACACGCGCCGTGGTGTGGGCGCACATGAATTGGCGGCCTCGGCACGACGGTCGAGAAGAGCGCACGCAAATTGGCGGCCTCGGCACGGCGCTCTTCTCGCTATCTGGGCTTTTATCAGGTGGTGCACACAAATTGGGGCCGTCGGCAGAACGTTTGTGCCGACGTCCCCAATTCGTGTGCGCCCGAGCCCCCGCCGTGCCGACGGCCCCAATTCGTGTGCGCCCGAGCCACACGCCGTGCCGACGTCCCTAATTCGTGTGCGCCCGAGCCCCCCGCCGTGCCGACGCCGCCAATTCATGTGCGCCCTTTTCGCCCTGGGGGTGGCACCGCGATGACTGTACGTCGGCAAGATTGCGCCGCTTGCCAGAGCGCCTTGGAGCGCCGGCAGGTCCTGCTGTTATCATTTTCCCAGCTAAGGGGTGATGCGATATGGCGGTCGGTGCGAGAGGGCGTGGCAAACTGGGCGTGCTTCTCGCTGCGCTTCTGCTGGCTGGCTCGCTTGCCGCGACGCCCTCGGATACGGAAGAGGGCGTACCCCCAGCGAATGACATAACGGTTGAGAGGGTCGTCCAGTTAGAACAGGACGAGAAGGACGAGAAGGACGACGGGGGTGCGATGCCCGAGGGCGATCCCGTCCCTACCGAGACACCCGCCGCCGAAGACCCCGAACCAGCTCAGGAACCAGAAGACGTTCCCACCACCGTCTCATTTGACCTCTCCCAGGTGCCGGAGTACGACGGCTCGCCCTACGTTTCCGTCAACAACAGCGTTCCGACGCTCTCGGAGGCGGACCTCCCGGCCGCAAGCGAATCCTATGCACCGCTCGACGCGCTTGGTCGCTGCGGCGTTGCGACCGCCGTGGTGAGCCCCTCCACCATGCCGGGAGACAACGAGGAGCGCGGCTCAATAGGCATGGTAAAGCCTTCCGGCTGGCACACGGTGCGCTACGACGACCTTGTGGACGGGCGCTACCTGTACAACCGCTGCCATCTCATTGGCTGGCAGCTCACCACGGAGGATGCCAACGAGAAAAACCTCATAACCGGTACGCGCAGCATGAACACGGAGGGCATGCTTCCATTTGAGAACGAGGTCGCGCGCTATGTCGAGCGAACGGGAGGTAGGGTGCTCTACCGCGCCACGCCGGTGTTCTCCGGTGACGAGCTCGTCGCGCGCGGTGTTCACCTCGAGGCGCTCTCGCTCGATGATGGCGGACTCGGCGTTTCGTTTAACGTCTTTGTGTATAACGTCCAGCCGGGCGTGGCAATTGACTATGCGACGGGGGAGAGCCGGAGGGTGGCGCCTGAGCCTGAACCCGAGCCTGCGCCGGAACCCGAGCCTGCGCCGAAGCCCGAGCCCACCCCGGAGCCCGAGCCTGGGAGCCAGGCGGCAGCACCCGAGGTCACCTATATCGTGAACGTCAACACCGACAAGTTCCACTATCCGGAGTGCAGCTCCGTCGACCAGATGAGCGAGAAGAACAAGCTGGAGTACACTGGAACGCGCGACGAGCTCATCTCCCGAGGGTATGACCCCTGCAAGCGGTGCAACCCCTAAGGAAGGGATGCGGGAGCGGTGCCTGAACCAACGGATTATTGGGCTTCTGTTTTGCAAGCGCATGCCACAGAGCGCGAAGAGCCTCGCTGTCGGCTCGCCTGCGATGTCCCAGCCGCGGCTCCGCGATTCCAATGACGCTTCGCTGGCTTTGTGTACAGTTTCCTCGGGATTGTGTACGAACTTAAAAGGTTGATGTTCTTCTCGCACATTTTTGACCTGCGGTTTTATACCGAGAAGCACTACGAAAAAAATTGAACTTTGTACACAACGGCAAGGCGAGTGTACACAACGCGGCGGGCCGTACACAACCGCAGAAAGGGTGTGCATACGGCCGGGGGCGACTGTACACAACCCCCAACAGGACGCAACGCTTCAAGCTGCCGTCTTACCCATCGTCGGCACTGCATCTCATCCAAACGTAAAGTGAGGCGGTTATGGTCTATTGAGGTTTCTTGGCGCTCCTCTTCTTGCTTGTGACTAGAAGCGCAGATTAGAGGCCGATGGGTATTATTGATTGAATAGTCTGTGACGATGCGAAACGGGAGCTGTCTATGGAATCCGTGGACGCAAGGACTTCCGTGGTGCTCTACGGGAGGCGCCTAGCGCGCCTTAGGAGGTTGGAACACGCTTCCGGGTCTGGCGACTCTGTGATTGAGTGCATGGATGAAGAGCGCAATCCCTGGTTTGTCACACAGCAAGAATGGGATGCGGCTGTCTCCTCGCAACGTGAAAACAGTCCGACTTTTCCAACGGTAACGTCACGGAGCTCGGCTGTGGAGAAACTGGCTCTCTTCCGCGGACTCTTTCGGGGAAGGGTCGATGTCTTCGCGCATGGGTACCAGAGGCGTGAAGGGGGGATAGGCTATGCGCCTTCCTGTGCCAATGAGTTTCTCAGGGGTGTTTGCCCGCGCTCTGCTGGTAAGCGAGTTCCCTGCGGTGAATGCGCGCATCGCTCATTTCGTTGTTTAGACGACAAGGTTCTTCTCGCTCATTTCAACGGTAAAAGCGAGAAGTTCAAAGATGTAGTCGGTCTCTACCCGCTTATGCCTGATAACACCACCTGGCTGCTGGTTGCTGACTTTGATGGGGAGGGATGGCGCGAGTCGGTCGCGGCATACTGTGGCGTTGGGCGCGAGCTTGGCGTTGACGTTGCAATTGAGCGGTCAAGATCCGGAAACGGAGCACATGCTTGGGTGTTTTTCGAGGAGCCGATTCCGGCAAGAGTGGCACGCGAGCTTGGAACGCTGCTGCTTGCCAGGGCGATGCGTCGAACAGCATCAATAGATTTTAAATCATATGACCGGCTCTTCCCTTCTCAAGACGTTCTGCCTGACGGAGGTTTTGGCAATCTTATTGCCTTACCGTTTCAGGGGAGTGCCTTATCGAGTGGTAACAGCGTCTTCGTTGATAATGATTTCCATGCATATCCCGACCAATGGGCCTACCTTTCCTCTTTACAGAAGTGCACTGTTGAGCAAGTCCAAGAGGTATCCAGGCAATTGCGTGGTTTGGCTCCCGGAAATACGCACTTCGCTGACGAAACAATCCCAGAGAAAGATCGAGGTAGAAGACGGGCCTATCTGGACTTAGGCAAAAAAGACTTCCCATATGGGCTAACAGTAACAAAAGCCGATATGCTCTACGTTCCGGAGAGTGGTCTGTCCCCCGCAGCGCTCGATACCATCCGACGTCTTGCTGCCTATGCGAACCCTGAGTTCTACAGGGCACAGGCGGCACATCGCTCCGTCTATGGAATATCACGTATGGTGTATGTTGGCGAGACGAGGAACGGTTGCGTTGCCTTGCCGCGCGGTTGTGAAAACGACCTTCTTTCACTGCTTAACCATATCGGCGTCGATTGCCTTGTCAAAGACGAGCGGGTACTCGGCCGATTCGTGGATATGAGCTTCAATGGGACCCTGAGAGACAATCAGATGGCTGCAGCAAGAGCCCTGCTCGGTCATGACTGTGGGATTCTCTCGGCGCCAACCGGTTTCGGAAAGACTGTGATAGCAGCCTATCTTATCTCGCAGTTAAAGGTTTCGACGCTCATTATCGTTCCAAAGACCGTGCTTATTGGACAATGGCTTGAGCGCCTTGCTGAGTTTCTTGATATTCATGAAGAGCCTGAGCCACTGTTGACGCCAAAGGGGAAGATAAGCCATCGCAAGCGTTCGAAGATTGGCAGGATTGGCGGTGGAAAAGCGCGTCCTTCTGGTTTGGTTGATGTTGCGACATTTCAGTCGCTTGTCGAAGCCGATGCCAGCGAGGGCCGTCACGTAAAAGATTGTGTTCGCGATTATGGTCTCATCCTTTGCGACGAATGTCATTATGCGGGGGCGTCCCAGCTTGAGGAGGTGCTTAAAGCCGCTCCAGCACACTATGTTTTCGGTTTGTCGGCAACCCCAAAGCGAGCGGATGGGCTTACTAAATCCCTTCAGCTCCTTCTCGGCCCGGTGCTCTTTAGTGTCAACCCCAAAGACCAAGCACGGGAGCAGGGCATAGCTCGTATGCTTAGGCCGCGCTTTACCGGTGTCAGGTACCCTCAATATCAAGAGGGAATGACCTTCAATCAGATACTCGACCTTCTTTGCGCTAGTCCCGTGCGGAACACGCTGATTGTCGACGATGCTTCCCGAGTGGTCCGCGAAGGCCACATCGCTCTTCTCGTCACAAAGCGAAAGGCCCATGCGCGGGAGCTGGAGAAGATGCTCGGAGAACGCGGATTGAACGTTCGACTACTTATCGGGGAGGGAACTGCCAAAGAAAGGAAACAGCGCCTTGATGAGGCTCGTTGCGCCGGTGACGAGCCATATGCCATTGTGGCCACAGAGAGCTATCTTGGCGAAGGCTTCGACCTCCCCAGTCTCGAGGCTCTGTTCCTCGCGACGCCGGTGTCGTATGACGGTAGGCTTATTCAGGAGGCAGGAAGGCTCCACCGAACCTATGCCGGGAAATCTTCGGTTGTGGTATTCGATTACGTCGATGCATCCATCCCACAGCTCGACCGGTCGTATAAGCGCCGACTTAAGACGTATGCCTCTCTGGGCTATGAAGTTGCGACAGAAGGGGGCGAATCAGACGAGATGGCTTTTGGCTCGTTTGTGACCACTCGAGATTTCCTTCGAGTGTTGTCTGCAGATATCAAAGCTGCAAAACGCTCCATAGTGATTTGCGCCCCCTTTGTCAGCCCCAAGTTGATTGAGTCCCTGGAGGCGGAGCTCCGTGCGGCCTCTGGGCGCGGGATAGACATCAAAGTGGTTATGTGCCGAGAAGAGCCCGACGAGAACGGTGGCGATAAGCAACAATTGTATCGGTGGGCGTCCATCGATTTGCAGCAAGCTGGTTGTTCGGTTGCTTTTGCTGCCGGGGCACCGCGGGGTCTTGCCGTGTTTGATGAGGAAATCGTTTGGTATGGGGACCTTCCCTTATTGGGGTTTCCACATAAAGAGGACTGCAGCATTAGGTTTCATAGCTCTGAGGTAGCGGCTGATCTCCTCTCGTCTGCTTCGCTGTCAAGCTAGGTTTCATTTCCGCTTGGCGAGAAGAACTGCGTCGTACCGCAATGCGGAATGGGAATGTGGCAAGGGGCTTAACGAGAAAACGTGCGACTTTCACGAGAAGAGGCGTATGCGGGCGGCCTTCCCGATTGGTCCCGACTCCGACTCCCGGCCGTGTCCGGGGGCGAGGCTCGTCGAGTCGAGTGCGAGATCGTCCGTGACGGGCTTGCCGTCTGGGTCGAGGAGCGGAGGATCACGGTCTCCTCGGTCGGCGAGCTCCTCGAGCTCCTCGAGCTCCAGAGCGGCCTCGGCGCGCCCGTCCTGCTCGAGGGCGGCCGCCTCACGGTGATGGCGGAGGGCGCGTAGGGCCGGCGCGCGCCGTCGTGCTGATTGCGGATGCCCGGCCCTTCCTGGACGACAAGTACGACCCCGCCCTCGACGGGCGCGCCGAGCGCGCCGAAGGAGGAGGAGCGGCGTCCCGTGAGGGCAGCGCGGGCGGCGCCCCGCTCGTCGCCGAGCAGCTCGGCGTCTGTGACGCAGGAGAAGTCGACGACTACGATGTACGGGAACGACCCGACGGCGTCGGCCGGACCAACGAGGGGTCGTCCCTCCAGCTCCCCGCCGTCGGGCACCCTTGCCATCTTCTTAACGCCTACGTGCACGAGCTCGCCGGGGGCACTTTCGTTCGTGGCGCGTGCGTGACCTGGCCGGGTAATCGAGCGCGTCGGCTCCAGGAAAGACGGGGCGTGGAGGGTATTACGACATCCCATGTCGTAATAAGTGTCGTAGTAAATGTCGTAGTAAAGCTGGCGGCAGGCCAAGCAGCGGCAGCGGCGCCCGGCCCTGAACGTGGCCGCGCGCCGCGCTCACGCGACCCTATCCGTCGCGCCGCTGCTCCCATATCCTCTTGGCGGCCTCGGCGACCCACGAGGTGAGCCCCCTCGACTCGGCCAGGAAGGTCTCCGCGTCCTCGTCGGTGAGGTTCCGCGCGAGGGCGGACAGGGCCTCGTCGCTCGCCCCGCCACGCCCGAGCGCCTTGAGCGCCTGGACAATGGTGCGGGTGACGGGCGAGCAGCCGAGGAGGTCGCGGCTCGCGCGGTGCCTCAGCTCGATCTCGTACGGCCCGTAGGAATAGGTCTTGTAGGGGCCGCTGCTCACGTAGACGTGGCGCGCGGGGACCTGGGTGTCAAGCCCCAGCGCGTTGAGCGCCGCGTCGCCGGCCGGCGCGACGACCCACCTGTTCGCGCGCGCCACCGCGCGGACCACCTCGTCCACGCTCGCGGGGACCTCGGTGCCGAGCAGCTCGCTCCTCTCCGGGACGTAGTAGACGCCGCGGATGGCCCGCGCCAGCTCGCCGCGGGCGTGCATCCTCCCGAGGACGTTGCCGGCGTTCCTGGCGCTCGTGATGTCGGCGAAGTCCGCGGCGGTGAAGGCCCTCCCGGGGCCCTCCGCGGCTATCCTCTCCGCGACTCTCCCTGCCTCCGTCGACAACTCGCCCTCCTCTCGTTGATGAAAACAGTATGCATGTTTTTCATCACTTTGACTCAGCCGCACAATCCCGCGCGCCGCCGCCAGACGCCGTCCAGTCGAACGGGGCGCGGGCGGAGGGTGCCGGGGCTACTCCGAAATGCTCCGAAGGCTATCGGGCGGAGCGCCGGGACAGCGGGATGCGAGCCCTGCGGTCCCGCGTGGGCGTCGGCATTGCCTCGGGAGAGGTCCGACAGAGGTCCGACAGAGGTCCGACAAGGTCCGACAGAGGTCCGACACGGCTCGTCGGGACGCCCGGCGGGAGCCCGGCGCCGCGCCAAGTATCGCCAAGTATCGCCAAGTATCGCCCGGGGCGGCCTTCGCGGCGCGACCTCACCGTGACGGGAAGACATTCGCAGGTAGAGGGCACGGCACCCGGGGAGAGGCGGCCCCCTCCCAAGTATCGCCAAGTATCGCGAGGGTCCCGCACCTCGAGGACGGGATGACGGCCGCCCCCGGCAGGCCGCTCTCGTCAGGAGCTCCCCCGCCCGCTCACTGGGCAGGCGGCTGATGGCGGGCGGCGAGGGCGCCGGCGACGCCCCGGGGGA
>CASEGE010000167.1 GCA_949287335.1 uncultured Olsenella sp.
GGGAGCGGCGGGAGCGGCGGGCCGCACGGGCGGCGCAGAGGCGTGCGAAGTGTGACAAGCAGGTGTCTGATTGCGTGCGGGCGCTTGACCCCTCCCGAGGCCTTGCCTATCTTCTCGGTATGAAAAACGCTATCGAGAAGGGCCTGCATATGGAGCGCATACGGGCATGTGTCGTGGGAGCAACGGGGTACGCGGGCATCGAGGTCTGCCGCCTCGTGCTCTCCCATCCGGCGCTCGAGCTTGTCATGGTGACCGACCGCAAGGAGGCGGGCACGCGCCTTGACGCCCTCTATCCCTCAATGGCAGGCGCGTGCGACCTTGTGCTCGTGCAGCCGGATGCCGAGGCCATCGCCGCGGCGGCCGACGTTGCGTTTCTCGCCGTCCCGCACACCGCGAGTCTGGCGCTCACCCCGAAGCTGCTCGAGCTCGGCGTGACGGTGCTCGACCTCTCCGCCGACTACCGTCTTCATGATGCCTCGGTCTACGAGGCATGGTACGCGACTCCGCACACGAGCCCCGAGCTCCTTAAGGAGACCGTCTATGGCCTTCCGGAGCTCAACCGCTCCGGGCTCGCGGCCCTCGCACAGCGCCGTCCCCGCGGCGAGGCGGTCCTTGTTGCCGTTCCGGGCTGCTATCCCACGGCAACGGCACTTGCCGCCGCTCCTGCGCTCGGTCAGGGGCTCGCTACCGGCGATCTTGTGATCGCGGACGCCATCTCCGGGGTCTCGGGGGCGGGCAGGGGCTGCAACGCCCGCACGCATTTCTGCCATGCCAACGAGTCCGTCGAGGCGTACGGCGTGGCAAAGCATCGCCACACGCCCGAGATCGAGCAGACGCTCTCCGAGGTCGCTGGCAGGGAGATGTCCGTCGTCTTCACGCCGCACCTGGCGCCCCTTACCCGCGGGCTGCTCTCCACCGTCTACCTTGAGGCGGCCCCTGGCGTCACCGCCGCGGACGTTCAGGCCGCCTATGAGCGCGCCTATGCAAACGAGCCGCTGGTCACAGCCCTTCCCGCGGGACAGATGCCGGCAACCTCCTCGGTCTTTGGCACGGCCCGCGCCCAGGTGGGCGTTGCCCTTGACGACAGGCGACGACGCACCATCATCGCGTCCTGCGCGATCGACAACCTCGGGAAGGGCGCCGCGGCCCAGGCCGTCCAGTGCGCCAACGCCGTCCTCGGCCTTCCCGAGACCGCCGGGCTTCTTGCCCCGGCGCCCCTCGTCTAGCCTGCGCCCCAAGCCCTCAAGGAGATTGCGGAGTGGCTTGGGACGGACCAAACAACGGAGAAGAACATGGCAACCATAGAACCGCTCGTGGTCCCCATGACGCCTGACGCGCCCGAGGCCTGCGGCTTTTCGCCCTGCGAGGGCGGTGTCTGCGCCGCGGTGGGCATGCGCGCCGCTGGCGTCTCGGCGGGCTTTAGGAAAAACCCCAACCGCTATGACCTGGCGCTCGTCGTTGCTGACGAGACGTGCGTGGTGGCCGGCACCTTTACGACCAACCGCTTCTGCGCCGCTCCCGTCACCGTGAGCCGTGAGCGCGCCGCCCGCGGCCGTGCCCGAGCGGTTGTGCTCAACTCGGGCAACGCCAACGCCGCCACGGGTGAGCCCGGCCTTGCCTGCGCGCTCAAGGCCACGGCGCTCGTCGCTGCCGAGCTGGGCTGCGAGCCCGAGGAGGTGCTCGTGGCCTCAACGGGAGTGATTGGCGTCCAGCTTCCGCTTGAGCCCTACGTCTCCGGCGTGCCGGCGGCGGTGGCGGCGCTTGCGCCCACTGCGGCCGCTGCCCATGATGCCGCCTGCGCCGTCATGACCACCGACACGCGTCCCAAGGAGGTGGCGCTTGTCGGCGCCCTCCCCAGCGGTCGTCGCGTCCACGTGGGCGGCTTTGTCAAGGGATCTGGCATGATCCAGCCCAACATGGCGACGATGCTCGCCGTGCTGGCAACGGATGCCCCGCTCACCGAGGGTGCCGCCCGCACCGCGCTGCGCTCCGCCGTGGGCGAGAGCTTCAACAAGGTGACCGTCGATTCCGACACCTCGACCAACGACACCTGCCTGCTCTTTGCGACGGGTGCTGCCGGGGGCGAGAAGATCGACGGGTCCTCGCCCGACTACCCCGTGGTTGCCGCCGCCCTGCGGAGCGCCTGCATTGACCTCGCGCGCCAGATCGCGGCGGACGGCGAGGGCGCCACCAAGCTCGTGACCGTGAACGTCATGGGAGCCGCCAACGAGAAGGACGCGGACACGGTGGCGCGCTCGATTGCCAACTCCCCGCTCGTGAAGACCGCGGTCTTTGGCCATGACGCCAACTGGGGCCGCGTTGCCGCGGCGGCCGGCAAGTGCGGCGTCGCCTTCGACCAGGCCTGCGTGGACATCGACTTTCTCGGCGTGCCCGTGTGCCGCGCCGGCCTCACCGTTCCCATGGACGAGGACGAGATGCTGCGCCGCTTCGAGGCGCCCGAGATCGAGATTACCGTCAACCTGGGCGCGGGCGAGGCGTGCGGCCGCGTCTGGACCTGCGACCTCACCCACGACTACGTGACCATCAACGGCGACTACCGGACGTAGCGCCTGACGCAGGGCCGCGGCGGTCGGCCAAGGTCCGCCGCGAGTTCTGCAGCCGCGTTCTTTGCGGCGAAGCTGTCTGAGCGCCGGACCTTGGCCGACCGCCTTGGCCCGGACGACCCGCTCGTCCTTCTCGCCAGATTGGAGCAGACATGTTGCAGCGCGACAAGCAGGAGCGCGAGCGCGCCTCCTCGAAGGTCGACGTCCTGAACGAGGCCCTGCCGTGGATCCACCGCATGGCGGGCAAGACCTTCGTCATCAAGTACGGCGGCTCGGCCATGGAGGATCCCGAGCTCTGTCGCCAGGTGGTGGCGGACATCGAGATGCTCAAGCTGCTGGGCATCCGCATCGTGCTCGTCCACGGCGGCGGCAAGGCGATAAGCGCGCACGTCAAGGCGCTGGGGCTGCCGGTCACCTTCAAGGGCGGCCTGCGCGTGACCGACGACGCCACGATGGAGGCCGTGCGCGAGGTGCTGGTGGGCAAGGTCAACCAGGACCTGGTCTGGGCGCTCAACGAGTACGGCCACAACGCGGTGGGCCTCTCGGGCGCAGACGGCAAGACCCTCAAGGCCGAGCAGATTGATCCCGAGCTCGGGCGCGTGGGTCGCATCCGCGAGGTGGACCCAAGCCTCATCGAGACCATTCTCGAGGACGGCTA
>CASEGE010000168.1 GCA_949287335.1 uncultured Olsenella sp.
CGACCGCCTGCGTCGCCACGTGGTCGAGCAGGGCCTCGACGTGGGCTTTGCCTACGACGGCGACGCCGACCGCTGCATTGCCGTGGACGAGCGCGGCAACGTGGTGGACGGCGACCTGATCATGTACATCTGCGGCGTCTACCTCAACAAGCACGGTCGCCTCTCCGCCGGCACCGTGGTTCCCACCGTCATGAGCAACTACGGCCTGTTCAAGGCCTTTGACGAGGCCCATCTCTCCTACGAGACCACCGCGGTGGGCGATAAGAACGTCTACGCGTGCATGCGCGAGAACAACTACAGCCTTGGCGGCGAGCAGTCTGGCCACATCATCTTTGGCGACATCGAGTGCACGGGCGACGGCATCATGACGTCGCTGCGCGTGATGGAGGTCTTCCGCGCCGAGCGCGAGACCCTCTCGCAGCTCTGCGCGCCGGTGAAGCTCTACCCGCAGGAGCTCGTCAACGTGCGCGTCACCGACAAGGACGCCGCAATGAACGACGAGGGCGTCCTCGCGGCGGTGAAGCAGGCCGAGGAGTTTCTCGCCGGCCAGGGTCGCGTGCTCGTGCGCGCCTCGGGCACCGAGCCGCTGGTCCGCACCCTTGCCGAGGCTCCCACCGAGGAGCTCTGCAAGCAGGCCAACGCCTTCGTCCTCAAGGCGCTCGAGCCCTTCAAGGCGTAGGCGCGCGGATTCTCTGACGTGTCCTTAAGACGCGGGGCCGTGGCACAACCGATGTGCCGCAGCCCCGTTTTCGTGCCGAAGCCCCGTTTTTTCAGGACACGGGCGAGAAGTGCGGTGGCACGGTCCCTGCCGCGGAACCGGCCGCGTTGTCGGGCACCCCCAACCCGCCGACTTTGTTTCGGGCTTCGATGGTCTTCTCGTCTGGTCTGGGTGAGGCGTACCAGCCCTGCTACAATCGGGTTCGCAGCTTAGACGCACCCACTCGAGGAGGCCCATATGTGCGGAATCGTTGGCTATACCGGTAGGAACCAGGCGGTGGGGTATCTTCTCGAGGGGCTCAAGACCCTTGAGTACCGCGGGTACGACTCCGCCGGCGTTGAGGTTGTGGGCACGGACGGCGAGCTGCACGGCGTCAAGTGCGCCGGGCGCGTGGCCACGCTCGTGGAGCGCTGCGAGACCGCCAACCTCGTGGGCACCGCCGGAATCGCGCACACCCGCTGGGCCACGCACGGCGCTCCCACCGACAAGAACTCCCACCCGCACCGGGACTGCTTGGGGCGCATTGCCATCGTGCACAACGGCATCATCGAGAACTTCCGCGAGCTGCGCAGCTACCTGCAGCGCAGCGGCCACACCATCGTCTCCGACACGGATTCCGAGGTCATTGCCCACCTCGTCGAGGACGCGTGGGCGGGCCCCTGCAAGGGCGACCTCGTGCGCGCGGTGCGCCACGCCTGCCGTCGGCTCGAGGGCTCGTGGGCGCTCGCCGTGGTGTGTGCCGACGCCCCCGGCCAGATCGTCTGCGCCCGCAACGGCTCCCCGCTCGTCGTGGCGTCCACGGAGGACGGCGCCTACGCCGCCTCGGACGTCACGCCGCTCGCAAGCGTGACCTCCCACGTCATCCAGCTCGAGAACGGCCAGTTCGCCCGCCTCGAGGCCTCCGGCGCCGTGACGGTCTTTGACGAGGAGGGCATGCCCGTGGCGGTGCCCACCACAATCGACATCGACTGGGACGCCTCCGCCGCCACGCTCGGCGGCTACGCTGACTTCATGGCCAAGGAGATCGCCGAGCAGCCTGAGGCCATCGAGCGCCTGCTCTCCGGCCGCATGGGCGAGCACGGGGTGTTTCTCGACGAGCTCTCCATGACCAAGGAGGAGCTCGCGGCCATCGACCGCGTCTACCTCATCGCCTGCGGCACGTCCTACCACGTGAGCCTCATCGCGCGGACCCTCGTCCAGACGTGGGCGAAGATTCCGGTCATCTGCGACTACGCGTCCGAGTTCAACTACGAGCAGGACGTGCTCGTGACGACCAACACCCTCTGCGTGATCATCACGCAGTCGGGCGAGACGGCCGACACGCTCACGGCGGCGCGCCGCATGAAGGGCATGGGCTGCAAGGTCTTTGCCGTCACCAACGTGCTGGGCTCCACCGCGGCGCGCGAGTCCGACGGCACGCTCTACGTGCAGGCGGGCCCCGAGGTCTGCGTTGCCTCCACGAAGGCCTATACCGCGCAGATGGTGGCGAGCGCGCTTCTCGCCCTGCGCCTTGCCGAGGCAAAGGGCGAGATGGACCGTGCGGAGGTGGAGCGCCACTACCGCGACCTCTGCAAGCTCCCGGACCTCATTCGCGAGGTCATCTCGCGCGCGTGGCAGGACAAGCGCGCGGCGGCACTCTTCCGTCGCGCCCACTCGGCGCTCTTCCTCGGGCGCGGCGTCAACGCGACGACTGCCTTTGAGGGTGCGCTCAAGCTCAAGGAGATTAGCTACCTGCATGCCGAGGCCTACCCGGCGGGAGAGATGAAGCACGGCCCGATCGCGCTTCTCGAGCCGGGCTTTCCCGTGGTGGCCATCGTGCCGGAGGATCGCGTGCACGACAAGACCGTCTCCAACATCCAGGAGGTCATCGCGCGCGGTGCCACCTGCGTGGCGGTTGCCACCGACGGTGACGAGGCGGTGGCCTCGCTTGTGGAGCACGTGCTGTGGATCCCGCCCGTGGACGACGAGCTTCTCGTTCCCATCGTGGCGGTGGTGCACCTGCAGATGCTCGCACGCTACGTGGCGCGGGCTCGCGGCTGCGACGTGGACAAGCCGCGCAACCTCGCGAAGTCTGTGACGGTGGAGTAGATCATGGCAATGGCGGGAATCGGCGTGGACATGCTCGAGATCGAGCGCATGGAGCGCGTGCTCGCGCGGCGGCCCAACTTTGCGCGCCGCGTGTTCACCGAGGAGGAGCGCGCCTATTGCGAGAAGTGCGCGCGGCCCGCGGAGCACTACGCCGCGCGCTTTGCCGCGCGCGAGGCGGTGGTGAAGGCGCTGGGCACGGGCTTCTCGGATGGCGTGAGCTTCCGCGACGTGTCCGTGGGGCGCGACGACTCCGGAAGGCCGCGTGCCATCCTGTCCGGTCGCGCCGCCGAGATTGCCCGGGAGCGCGGGATTCGCGAGATCGCGCTCTCGATATCGCACACCCATGACGTTGCGGTTGCCAATGCCCTTGCGGTGACCGATGACGTTCGCCCCGAACCCGATGCGCGCCAGGATGCCGCCCGCGCCCTGGCGAGCTCGTTCAAGGAGGCCCGCGCCGTTCTCGACGAGCTCGAGCGTGTCCAAAACGAGAAACTTGCCTAAAAGGGGACGGGTACGTTTTAGGCAAGTTTTCTGAAAAGAACTTGCCTAAAACGTACCCGTCCCCTTTTAGGCGACTTCCGACGAAGGAGTGGAGATATGC
>CASEGE010000169.1 GCA_949287335.1 uncultured Olsenella sp.
AGCATGAGGACGCGGGCCTCGGTCTGCGCCTGCGTGGAGAGCGGCACGTGCACGGACATCTGGTCGCCGTCGAAGTCGGCGTTGAAGGGGGCGCACACGAGCGGGTGCAGGTGGATGGCCTTGCCCTCAACGAGAACCGGCTCGAAGGCCTGGATGGAGAGGCGGTGCAGCGTAGGTGCGCGGTTGAGAAGGACCAGGCGATCCTGGACGACCTCCTCGAGCACGTCCCACACGGCGGGGAGCTGGCGGTCGATGGCGCGCTTGGCACCCTTGATGTTCTCGACCTTGCCGAGCTCGACGAGACGGCGCATCACGAACGGCTTGAAGAGCTCGAGGGCCATCTGCGTGGGCAGGCCGCACTGGTGCAGCTTGAGCTTGGGGTCGACGACGATGACCGAACGGCCGGAGTAGTCGACGCGCTTGCCGAGCAGGTTCTGACGGAAGCGGCCCTGCTTGCCCTTGAGGGCCTCGGCGAGCGACTTCAGCGGGCGACCGCCGCGCCCGGTGACGGGACGGCCACGACGGCCGTTGTCGAAGAGGGCGTCCACGGACTCCTGAAGCATGCGCTTCTCGTTGTTGACGATGATCGCCGGGGCGTCGAGGTCGAGCAGGCGCTTGAGGCGGTTGTTGCGGTTGATCACGCGACGATAGAGGTCGTTGAGGTCGGAGGCCGCGAAACGGCCGCCGTCGAGCTGCACCATCGGGCGCAGGTCGGGCGGGATGACCGGGATGACGTCGAGGATCATGTTGGCGGGGTCGTTGCCGCCCTTGAGGAAGGCGTCAACGATCTCGAGGCGCTTGATGGCCTTCTCGCGCTTCTGCTTCTGGGCCGTCTCGGAGGCGATGACCTCGCGGAGCTCCTTGGCCTCAGCCTCGAGGTCGATGCCGCGAAGCAGCTCGCGCACGGCCTCGGCGCCCATGCCGCCCTTGAAGTAGATGCCGTAGTAGCGCTTGAGCTCGGAGAAGAGCCCCTCGTCGGAGATGAGCTCGCGCTCCTCGAGCTGCATGAACTTCTCGTAGGCCTCGGTGCGCAGGCGCTTCTCGTCCTCATACTCGGCCTCGAGGTCGGCAATGCCGGCGCGGATCTCGTCCTCGGAGAGCGGCTCGAGGTCGCCGAACTCGTCGCCGGCGTCCTCGCCCTGCTCCTTGAGGCGGGCGATCTGGTCGTCGCGCTCGGCGTCGAGCTCCTCGAGGTCGGCGTCCAGCTCCTCCTTGAGGTCGACGGCGTCGGCCTCGCGGGCCTCGGTGTCAACCTTGGTGACGATGTAGCTTGCGAAGTAGAGGACCTTCTCGAGGTCCTTGCTCTTGATGTCGAGCAGGCGGGCCAGAGGGAAGCTCGTGGGGCTCTTGAAGTACCAGATGTGGCTCACCGGAGCGGCGAGCTCGATGTGGCCCATGCGCTCGCGGCGCACCTTGGCCGTGGTCACCTCAACACCGCAGCGCTCGCAGACGATGCCGCGGAAGCGGATGCCCTTGTACTTGCCGCAGGTGCACTCCCAGTCCTTGGTGGGGCCAAAGATCTTCTCGCAGAACAGGCCGTCCTTCTCGGGCTTGAGAGTGCGGTAGTTGATGGTCTCGGGCTTCTTCACCTCGCCGTGCGACCAGCTGCGAATGCGGTCGGCGGAGGCAAGGGAGATCTTGATCGCGTCGAAATCAGTGGTATCGAAATCTGCCACAGTCGCTACTCCTTATCGCTCGTCGCGTCACCCACGAGGGCGACCTCGAGGTCGTCTGCGGACTCGGCGGGGGCCGCCACGTCGTCGTCCATGTTGGCGAAGACGTCAACGGCGCTCTCGAGGGAGTCCTGCTGCTCCTGCTCGGCGCGCTCGGTGCGCTTGCGGTAGGAGATCGGCTCGATGTCGAGCGCGAGCGAGCGAATCTCCTTGACGAGAACCTTGAAGGACTCGGGGATGCCCGCCGAGGGGACGTTCTCGCCCTTGACGATGGACTCGTAGGTCTTCACGCGGCCGTTGGTGTCGTCGGACTTGACCGTGAGAATCTCCTGGAGGACGTTGGCCGCGCCGTAGGCGTAGAGGGCCCAAACCTCCATCTCGCCGAAGCGCTGGCCGCCGAACTGGGCCTTGCCGCCCAGGGGCTGCTGCGTGACGAGGCTGTAGGGGCCGGTCGAGCGCGCGTGGATCTTGTCGTCGACCATGTGGCCGAGCTTCAGGATGTAGCTCGTGCCCACGGTGATCTGGCTCTTGAAGGGCTCGCCGGTGCGGCCGTCATAGAGCGTGGTCTTGCCGAGGCTGTTCAGCTGCGGCACAAACTCCTCGCGCATGTGGTCGCCGTAGTCCATGCGGGCCTTGTTCATGAGGTTGATGTTGGTGCGGCGCAGGACCTCCGCGACCTCCTCGTCGGTGGCGCCGTCAAAGACGGGCGTGGCCACGGGGATGGGGCCGGGCACGTAGCGCTCGGAGTTCTCGGACTCGTCATCCCAGCCGTGGGAGGCGCCCCAGCCGAGGTGGCACTCCAGGAGCTGGCCGACGTTCATACGAGAGGGAACGCCCAGCGGGTCGAGAAGGACGTCAACGGGGGTGCCGTCGGCCATGTAGGGCATGTCCTCGACGGGCAGGACGTTGCAGACGACGCCCTTGTTGCCGTGACGGCCGGCGATCTTGTCGCCCTGCTGGATCTTGCGGCGCTGCGCGACGAAGACGCGGACGAGCTCGTTGACTCCCGGCGGGAGGTCGTCGCCGGCCTCGCGGCTGAAGCGGACCACGTCGACGACGCGGCCGTAGGCGCCGTGCGGCATCTTGAGGGAGGTGTCGCGGACGTCATGCGCCTTGGCGCCGAAGATGGCGCGCAGGAGGCGCTCCTCGGCCGTGAGGGCCGTCTCGCCCTTGGGCGTGACCTTGCCGACGAGGATGTCGCCGGGGCCGACCTCGGCGCCGATGCGGATGATGCCGTCATCGTCGAGGTTGGCGAGCATGTCCTCGGAGAGGTTGGGGATCTCGCGGGTAATCTCCTCGGGACCGAGCTTGGTGTCGCGGGCATCGATCTCGTGACGGGAGATGCTGACCGACGTGAGGAGGTCCTCCTGCACGACGCGCTCGGAGACGATGATGCCGTCCTCGTAGTTGAAGCCCTCCCATGGCATGTAGGCAACCGTGAGGTTGGCGCCGAGGGCGAGCTCGGAGTGATCGATGGAGGTGCCGTCGGCGAGCGGCTGGCCGGCCTCGACCTTATCGCCCGCGTGAACGATCGGACGGTGGTTGATGCAGGTGGACTGGTTGGAGCGCTCGTACTTGGGGAGGTCGTAGCGCTCGGAGCCGTACTCGTCGGAGTAGACCACCACGTGAGCGGCGTCGACCTCGGAGACGGTGCCTGCGTGGGCGGCGCGGATGAGCTCGCCGGAGTCGAGCGCGGCGCGCTCCTCCATGCCGGTGCCAACGAACGGCGCGTGCGCCTTGATCAGAGGCACGGCCTGGCGCTGCATGTTGGCGCCCATGAGGGTACGCTTGGCGTCGTCGTGCTCGAGGAACGGGATGAGGTTGGCGGCCACCGAGAGCAGCTGGCGCGGCGAGACGTCCATGTAGTCCACGTCCTCGACGTTCACCTGGGCAGGGGCGCCGAAGGAGCCGTCGAAGTCGCGCGTGCGGGCGATGATGCGCTCGGGGTGCACGATCTCACCGTTGTGGTCGAGCTCGATGAAGTGGCCGGTCTTGGGGTCAAACGGCGTGTTGGCGGGGGCGATGTTGTGCGCCTCCTCCTCGTCGGCCGTCATCCAGTCGATCTGGTCGGTCACCTTGCCGTCAACCACGCGACGGTACGGCGCCTCGATGAAGCCGTACTCGTTCACGCGCGCATAGAGCGCGAGACGACCGATAAGGCCGATGTTGGGGCCTTCGGGGGTCTCGATCGGGCACATGCGGGAGTAGTGCGAGTTGTGAACGTCGCGGACGGCCGTCGGCACGTTGGTGCGGCGGCTGGAGCCGGACTTGTGACCGGCAAGGCCGCCGGGGCCGAGCGCGGAGAGGGTGCGCTTGTGCGTGAGGCCGGCAAGCGGGTTGGCCTGGTCCATGAACTGCGAGAGCTGCGAGGAGCCAAAGAACTCCTTGATCGCGGCCACGATCGGGCGGATGTTGATGAGGCTCTGCGGCGTGATGTCGTCGGCGTCCTGGGAGGCCATGCGCTCGCGAACCACGCGCTCCATGCGGCTCATGCCAATGCGGAACTGGTTCTGGACAAGCTCGCCCACGGTGCGGACGCGACGGTTGCCAAAGTGGTCGATGTCGTCGACGCGCTTGGTCTCGTCGCCCGCGTGAAGCGCGAGCAGGTAGCGGATGGCCGCGATGATGTCCTCGTGCGTGAGCACGCGGGCGGTGGGCTCGTCGCCAAGCTCGAGCTTCTTGTTCACCTTGTAGCGACCAACGCGCGCGAGGTCATAGCGCTGCTCGTTGAAGTAGAGGCCATCGAGCAGCAGGCGGCCGGCGTCCGCCGTGGCGGGCTCGCCGGGGCGCTGGCGCTGGTAAATCTCCTTGAGAGCGGCCTCGCGGGTGGTGGAGGCGTCGCGCTCGAGGGTGTTGCGCACGATGTCCGAGTCACCGAGAAGCGCGTAGACCTCGTCGTCGGTCTCGGCGATGCCGAGGGCGCGCAGGAACACGATGGCGGACTGACGGCGCTTGCGGTCGATGGAGACCACGAGGTGGCCGCGCTTGTCGACCTCAAACTCGAGCCACGCGCCGCGCGCGGGGATGAACTGCACCTTGTGGACGCGCACGCCGTTGTCCATCTCGGAGGAGAAGTACACGCCGGGCGAGCGCACGAGCTGCGAGACAACCACGCGCTCGGTACCGTTGATGATGAAGGTGCCGCGGTCGGTCATGAGCGGGAAGTCGCCCATGAACACGAGCTGCTCCTTCATCTCGCCCGTCTCCTTGTTGACAAAGCGAACGTCAACAAAGAGCGGCGCCTGGTAGGAGATGTCCTTCGCGCGGCACTCGGCGATGGTGTGCGCCGGGTCGCCAAACTGGTGGTCCCCAAAGACCACCTGCATCGTGTGCGCGGAGTTCTCGATGGGAGAGAACTCGGAGAAGGACTCCGCGAGACCCTCGCCCATGAAGTGCTCAAACGACTCCTTCTGGACGGAGATCAGGTTGGGGAGCTCCATTGCCGGGGCAATCTTGCTAAAGGTCTTGCGTCCGGTCGTGCCCTGTGGTTTGGTAAGTGCAGTCTTTGCGGTAGACACCAGGCTTTTCCTCCTTCAAAAGGGTGGAAGGCGGCAATTGTCGCAACGTAACAATCTACCGAAAAGTCCCTCTTCGGTCAATGAAAAGTCTTGACTTGACCTGCGTTTTCGAGTATGAAACGCAGGTTCGCGCTCTACCTGCGAAAACATGGAGACGAGAAGTACGCGCTTGTGTAGGTTCGGTGTTGACG
>CASEGE010000170.1 GCA_949287335.1 uncultured Olsenella sp.
CACGCCAGGGCGGCCACCCCCGGGGCTGCCCCCCCTGGGCCTCTCACAGCGCGCCAGACGAGCGCTTCGGATGCCTCACGGGTACTTGACCGACGCGCCCCTTGCCGCCCCTAAGAACGGACCTCGCGCCCTCACAGAACGCAAGCGCCGACGGCCACGGACCGAACCGCTCGCGCACCTCGGCGCGGATGGATGCGACGCGATCGATTGACTTGTTTCCCCGCCACGCGTTACAGCATCGATGCGACGGCGCGACGTTGGACGGGTCGATGGGCGAGCCGCCCTTGGACACCGGGACTATCTCGTCCAGCTCGAAGGCCAGCGGAGTTCCGGGCGGCGCGTCGGGCGGGATGGGGAGCCCGCAGATGTGGCACGGCTCCCCCATCGCGCGGACGCGTGCGACGAGTGCGCGGCGGCGGGCGCCGTTGGCGTAGCGGTTGGCCGACACTCGCGCCCCCCATCGTCTCGCGCATGTCGCGCAGCCTATCTATACCACGGCAAAGCACAGGTCGGCACCGGTTGCAACAGGTTGCGTCCGGTCGATTTTTCGTCCTCCGTCCCGAGACACGAAAAAGGGCCGCAGCCCGAAGGCCACGGCCCCGATGTGTGCGCGCACGAAAAACGCCCCGAACGGCTGGGCCGAACGGGGCGCTGCGGTTGGTGGCTACGAAGTCCTGTTCTTGTACCGCTTGCGCGGGCGGATGTGCATCTGGCGCTCCACCTCGTCAAGCTCGTCCATGTACTCGCACCAATCTGCATACTCGTATGGATCGTCGAGGTAGTCGGAGAGAATCTCGACCATCTGAATCAGCCAGCGCCTGCGATTCGGCAGCTGGCGCTCGTAGCCGTCGGGATGCTTGCGGCTCACGTCGCGTCACCAACCCCTCCCAGAACGTTCTCCCACCCGAAGAAGTCAATGGCGTCGAAGCCCTGCTGGCAGAGGTCGCGCAGGGACTTGTCCGACCACCTGCTATATCCCATCAGCGCCGCCACCTCCGACCACGGCCTTGCGTCCACGTAGCGGAAGCTGATGCAGTCCGCCACCGCGCTGCCCATGAGCCTGTCCACGCCGCCCTTGCCGGACTCGCGGCCATAAAGCACCGCGCACGCCATGTCGAGAAGCTGGTAGTCTGCCTCGATGCGCTCGGCCATGCGCGCCTCGTAGTCGATGCGGGCGTCGGTGGGTGCCATCTTGTCGGCGTTGCCGCCGATTGACACGCGCGGCTCGTAGCCCTGGGCGCGGACGCCCTCGCGTGTCTCCATCTGGAGCAGAGTAAGGCGCGTGCGCTCGGCTTCGCGGGAGGCTTGGCGGACGGCCTCGAAGAAGTCCTCGGCGCTGGCATAGTCCGTGTAGGATGGCGTATCCAAACCCTCCACCTCCGCTTTAGGCTTTATGGCATCGTAGCACGTGGAGGGCCGTGTCACGGAACCCTCAACCACCATCGACCATGCCGATGGCCGCGCGGATGCGCTCCTCCCAGTCCTCGATGAGGTACATGGCGCTGTCCCGGGAGTCCGGGTAGGCGGCGTACATCTCCTCGACCACCGCCTCAAGCTCATCGAGGTCGATGCGCAGGCCGTCGGCGAGCCTCCTGCGCCAGTCGATGTCGCTCATGCGACCACCCCGCACGCCTCGCGTATGCGGCGGGCGGACTCTCTCAGAGTCGGTGACACGAGGAAGTAGCCGCCGCTCTCTGCCTTTTCGTCCAGCTCGTCAGCCAGCGCCAGCAGCGCCTCGCGGTCAAACCCGTCTGATTCGACTAGTTTAAACGCTTCGGATTCGATGCCTTTAGGCTCGATGAGGTCGGCGAGGCGGTCGCACATGTCCCTTCCGCCCACGCCGAGTATGCTCATCAGAGCTATCAGCGACGGGGCGTTCAGCCTCCGCAGCCTATCCGCCACGCGCCGCCTCTCGTCATCGGTCGCTCGTGCCATCGTCTCCCCCAATCTCGTCCACGGTCACGGGCTCGCCGCCCTCATCCACCATCACGCTCAGGCCGCACTTGTGCCTCGCCACGTAGCAGACGCCCGTCTCGCGGTCCACGAGGACGTACGTGCTCGTCGTGCCGGTCTCGTGCCACTCGAAGCGTCCCTCGAAGGGCTCTTGATGCGCCCCCTGTGCCGCGGCCACCTCCCCAGAGCAGGAGTCGAGAGTCACCACGACGGCCACGATGGCGAGCACCAAGATGCCTGGCCACAGGCACCTGATGCCATATCCGATGTCCGCGAGTGCCTTCTTAGTCTCTGGCTTCATGATCCTCCTCCCTCAGGCAGTCCCTCGTCAGCTCCATGCACAGCGTCGACGCCCAGTCCAGCATCGCGGCGGCGCGCCCCCAGTCCGGCCTGGGCGCTGAGAGCACCCGCATGGCCGCTCGCAGCAGGCCACGGACGTCGGTCACGCAGCCGCGAGCGTCGTCAGCTGTCATTTCGCATCGCCTCCATCTCGTCGAAGAGCCCGCTCCCGTCGAGCAGCTCGAACTTCCTCGCGTTGACGAATTCGCCCGGTCGTTTCGGTCGGTAGCCGACTGGGCGGAAGCACTCGCACGCGTCCCACGGCCCCACGAGCGGGGCGAGCAGGTAGCCGAGCCCTCCCGCAAAGGAGCCCCGCTCGGTGAGCCTAAGCGGAATGCGCTTCGTCCTAAAGCCGTCAACCGCGTGCCGCCCGCACACGAGCACGTCCAGCCAGTCATCGGTGCCGAAAACCACGGGGTAGCCATATCGGCAGTACAGGCACTTGCGCGGGAGCGCGGAGCTGAAGGCGTCAATTCTCTCCAGCATCACGCCGACCCCCTCTCCCAGAACGCTCTCGTGAGCCTTCTCGCGACGACGCGCTTCCTCCCGAGCCCCGCCAGGCCGAGTCTCTTCGCGCGGACCCTGATCGCCTTCTCAGTGCGCCCGAGCGCACGGGAGAGGTCGTGGACGTCGGCGCTGCCGTCCGCCCAGCCGGAGCGCAGGGCCTCGTCCTCCTCGGCTGTCCACCTGCGCGGGGTCGGGAAGACGCTCACGCCGAGGTGGCGCGCCCGCTGCCTGCACGCGGCGGCGGTCCTCCCCGGCATGTCGGCTGCGACCTCCTCCCAGTCCCGCGAGCGTCTGGCGAGCGAGGAGAGCCGGGCGTCCTCGGCCTCGGTCCACCTCGTCTTTGATGCCATGCCGTCTGCGCCGAGGACGTGGCGCCTCCTGCCGACCGTGGACGGGACGCAGCCTATCCACCGCGCTATCTCGTCGATCGTGGCGCCCTCTGCGGTCATGCGCGCGATGTCCTCGTCATAGGCGCCAGCGGCCACCGGGTAGGCCGCCGTGGTCTTGAGCTCCTCGCGACCGTCGAGCAGGGCGGTGAGCCTGGTCACGGCCAGCGCCAGAGCGTCCATGCGCCTCGACATCGACCGCACGTCTGCCATCAGGGTGGCGACGTCGCTCTGCGTCTGGTCACACCACTCGGCGCTCTCGACCTGCGCGGTGCAGGAGCGCTCGACGGCGGTCGTGAGCTTAGAGACGCGCGCCGAGAGCGACCTCACGTCGTCCTCCACGCTCATGACGGGTCCACCTCCACGAGGTCGAGCTTGCCCGACGCCCACAGCTGCATGGCGCCCATGACGACCATCATCTTGGCGCGCTCGTACTCGGCGGAGGACACTGCCCCCGGCACGCGGGATGCGGCGGACGTGCCCACGGGCTGCACGCACGCGACGCGAATCACGTCGAGGCCATCCACCATCGCGCGACGGTCGGACTCGGTGAAGGTCGCGCCGCCCATGCGCCGCAGCGCGAGGATCGTGCCCGTGGCCGCGTCCGCTGCGAAGCGCTCGAAGTCGGCGTCACGCGTCATCGTCTCCCCCTATCCCCACGGCCCTGATGGCCTTCCTCGCACAGTCCGGGCAGAGGTCGTACGTCTCCCCGCCCCAGACCGTGACGCGCGCCCACCCCGTCTCGTGCACGTACCCCTCCGGCTCGTCGGGCGTCACGCGCCCGCAGTCGGCCGCGTCGCATCTCGTGTACTCCACCGCGCTCATGCGTCTCCCTCCACAACTCTCGCGCCGCAGTGTGCACAGTACTCCGGCGGGTACCATCCCTTATCCGCCCTGTACGTCTCCCGATTGAGATGCCCGCACTCGCCGCACCGGTACTCGCCGTCGATTGGCGTGCTCATGCGGCACGTCCGCTCCGCGCGGCGGTTCCACGCGGCGGTTGCCTCCTCGCGCGTTTCGTACAGCCACGGGAGAAGGTCGCTCGTTGAGACGGGACACTCCCCGCAGCAGCCGTCCGAGCCGTGAACGATTGCATAGCTCAGGCCGCTGTAGGGGTCGGCCTCGTACGACTCGTCGCGGACATTGCCCTCGGAGTCGCACACGACGAGTCGTGCCTCGCCCCCGCAGAAGGGGCACGGCTTCAGCGTCTCGGCCATCACAGCCCCCTCTCCGCCAGCGCCTTGGCGCGGCGCTCAAACTCCTCAAGGTTGAGGCCAACGCACTCTGTCTCGTCTGCCGGGTGCATGTCCATCCAGAGACGCTCCCAGCTGTCGGGGCGCTCGTGGGTGAGGCTCCCTGACCACTCGTAGCTTCCGTTGCTGAACCAGACCCGCGCCTCATCACCGAGAGGCTCAAGGCGCTCGATTACACGCGGCTCTTTGTCCATCCACGACTTCGTGTGGTACACCGTCTCCCCCTCGCGCAGCGGCTTACCGTCCGCCGCGAGGACGGGTGCGCGGTGGGTGAGCAGCGACGGCGCGTACTGCTCATGCTCGGACGTCTTGTCACCAGCCTGAATGACGACAACGCCGTCCTCGTAGCAGATGCTGACCACCACGTACTCTTGACCGGTCTCCATGTGCCATACGTGGTCGCGAGCGCGAATCTCCACCCCGTCCGCGTCGAGCACCTTTGCAGGGCGCTTGACGCGCTGACCATACTGGTAGCCGGTCTGGCAGGGGCGGTCGATGCCCCCGGCCCGGCCGTGGATGATGAAGTGCCCGCCGCCTGTCAGCTCGACACCGTTCACGGTCATGGTGCCGCCTGCGCCAAACGGCGCCTCGTCTCCACAGCGCACCGGCTCACCGTCCTCGTAGACGTGCCAACACATGCCCTCGGGCATGAGGCGCTTCTCCATCTCGTCCGTCAAGGCGTTCAGGCTCCTCACCATCTCGCGCAGCTCGTCGCGTTCATGCTCAAGCTCGACGATGCGCTCGTTCCTGCGCCTGAGCGCCGCGTGGCTCTCGTCAATCTGTCGCTGGCGGCTCGCGAGCCTCCTCTCCATGCACGCGCGGGGCACGGGGTCCACGTAGTAGCTCAGGCACTCCCATCGGTGCTTGACGGCGTCCAGCCCGTCGTGGGCCTCGACCCACTCGTACGCGTCATAGGCGTCCTTGCGGATGGTGGCCACGTCCGTAACCTCCTCGTCGCGGCCGCCCAGCGCCTCACGTAACTCGCGAGCCCAGCGGGCCACGGGGCTGTCCTCCATGCCCTCAACGCCGATGACGTGGCGCTCCATGTCGGTGACCACAGCGAGGACGCGCATCCGCGAGAAGGGTGCCTCGGCCTCGCGCTCTATCTGGTCGGCGATGTTGCTCAGGACTCTGCTCTCGCTTGCGTACCCGTTGGCCATGTCGGTCTCCGCCATCTCGCGCAGGCGCTCGATGCCAGTCATCGCCTTGCCCCCTTCCTGATGCTCCCGTACTCGCGGCACCAGTCGCTGTCGCTCGCCCTCTCGCCCGTGGTCACGACCTCGCCCCTCATGGCTCGGTGACGCCTCGCGCTCACGATCTCGGCCACGGTCGAGTCCTTGCGACTCGCCGTGTAGCCCAGGCAGATGTGCTCGTCGCGCGCTATCTGCCTCAGCTGCTTTGACGTGAGCCCCATCAGGCGCTCGCGCATCTCGTCCCAGACCTCCTCGCTCATGCGACCGACCTCCTCCTCATCGACTTGCGCAGCGCCTCGTAGCTCAGGCCGCACTCGGCGGCCACGACGGCCATGGACGCTCCGTGCTCCACCAGCCACACCGCGTGCCTCGTGCGCTCGCGGCGCTCCTCGTCCTCCCACGCGCTCGCGGAGCCCCGCTCCCTCGGGTGCTTGGTGGTCCACATGCTCATGCGACCACCTCCACGCCCTTGCGCAGCTCGCGTGCGATGGACTCGACGTGCTCGATCATCTCTCGCAGCTGCTCGTCAGTCCACATGGTCTCGTCATCGCGGAGCGCGTACTCGAAGATGCGCGACAGCGCCATGCCGACGCTTTGGAAGTACTCGCCGCAGCCGTGCCACTTTGGCTCACCGCCGGCCTTCGCGTGCTGGTTCGTCTTGGTCGACGAGTGCCAGTGCTCGAGGGTCCAGTTCCGCTTGTCGTAGGGGACGAGCCTCCACTCGCCAATCGTTACTGTCATGTGTGCTACCTCCATTGGTCAGATTTGTGTCTGTCAAGCTCGTGTGACCTCGTAGTGGTGCGATTGCAGGCTGTCTTGACTACTTGCCCGCATCCGTCCTTTTCTCGCCAGAATCACCTCGTCTGCGCTTGCGCGGCCCATACCTCCTGTCGCGTTTACCGAGCGTCGCCTTGACGCACTCCTCGCGCCAGAGGCATCCCATGCAGTCGGCGCGCCCGAAGCACTCCGGGACGGAGGTGTGCGACACCCCGCGCATCACTCGGCATCGCCCCCGGCCGCCGCGACGGCGCAGAGCACGAGCCAGAGGCCCGCCGCCCACGCCACCGCCTCGTAGGCGAGCG
>CASEGE010000171.1 GCA_949287335.1 uncultured Olsenella sp.
AAAATGCCCTTTTCAGAAAACTTGCCAGAAATGAACCCGTCCCCTTTTAGGCAGCTGCTACGCGCGGGGGATGCGGTCGTGGTTGATGGGCTCGTAGAAGAGGCGCGCAACCTCGGCGGGGTCGCGGGTCTGTCCGAGCACCCACATCGTCTTTGCCACGAGTGCCTCGGTGGTCATGTCGTCACCCTTGAGGATGCCGTCCTTCTCGGCATAGGCGTGGCCAACCTCGTAGACACCAAGGTCAAGGCCCTCCTCGGGAACCTGCGTGGTCACCACGAGCGTGCGACCGGAATCCACCCAGTCAAAGATTGCCTGCTGGTAGGAACCGTCGTAGGCGGGGATGCCGCCGATGCCAAACGTTTCGAGAATGATTGCGTCGTAATCGCGCTCGAGCAGAGAGAAGATGCTCGGCTGAAGTTCAGGAGTGAGCTTCAGCACAATGACGCGCTCATTGAGGGAGTTGGAGAACGTGGGCAGCTCGCCGCGCTTCTTGGCAGGAACGACGCCGGCTGCGCGCACCACGCGCTCTCCGCGAATATACGCGAGTGACGGGTAGTTCATGCTGGTAAACGCGTTGAAGCTCATGGTGCGCTGCTTGCGGGCGCGCGTACCGCAGATGACCTTGGCCCCAAAGACCACGTTGACGTCTTGGCTGTCGTCGTCGCAGGCGTAAAGGACGCTCTGGTAGAGGTTGAGCTTGGCGTCGGTGAAGGGGTTGGCCATCGGCTGCTGGGAGCCCGTGAGCACGATGGGCTTCTCGCTGTCCCGGATGAGGTAGGAGAGGGCGGCGGCGGTGTAGGCCATCGTGTCCGTGCCGTGCAGGATGACAAAGCCGTCGTAGGCATCGTATGCCTCACGGATGATTGCGGCGATGCGCAGCCAGTCCCTGGGGCGCATGTTGGTGCTGTCGATGTTCATCGGCTGGACAAAGTCCAGCTCGCAGAGGGTGTCGAGCAGCGGGACCTGCCGTGCGAGCTCGGGTCCGGTCATGGTGGGGGCAAGGCCAGCGCCGTCCTCGGTGGAGGCGATGGTGCCTCCCGTGGCAATCATGAGAATGCGCTTCACGAGTGGCTCACCTCCTCGCCACCCAACAGGAAGCGATGCACGGTCTCCGCGCAGCCATCATGGTCGTTGTCCGAGACGACCACGTCTGATGCGGCGAGCACGTTCTCGTTGGCATTTCCCATGGCCACGGCAAGGCCGGCGGCGTGAAGCATGGGGAGGTCGTTGTCCGCGTCACCGACGGCGATGGTGGCCTCGTGGGGAATGCCGAGCAGATCCGCGAGGGCGAGGAGGCCCGAGCCCTTGTCGACTCCCTTGGGCGAGAACTCGAGGCTTGCCATCTCGGAGTATGCCAGCTCAACGGGCAGGGAGCGCACGAGCGCGTATACTCGCTCGCGTGCCTCGGGCGATGCAAAGTGGAAGATGATCTTCTGGTAGCTCTCCGTGGGATCGAGCAGCTTCTTCCGGATGTCGTCGACGGGGTTGACGGTCTGGCGATACATGTTTTGATAGATACCCAGGCCGTAGCGCGGCATGCGATCGATGTGCGACGGCTGGCAGAAAAAGCCGCGTCCCTGAAAGATGTCTATGAGCGCATCCTCGCCGTCGAGCGCCTTTGCGGCCTGCACGATAACCTCGTGATCAAGTGACGAGGTTGATATGACGCGATGGTCGTGCAGGTCATAGATGACCGACCCGTTGCAGCAGATGGCGTAGCGGACGTTGCCAAAGCTCGCCTGGTCGAGCTCGACCATTTTCGGGCAGCGGCCCGAGCAGATGGCGACGGTCTTTCCCGCGGCTGTTGCCTCGTTGATCGCTTCCGTTGACGACGGAAGGACGTGCTTGTGCGTGTCGAGCAGTGTCCCATCCATGTCAAAGGCAATGAGCTCGTAGTTCACGGCGCTCCTCTCGCGTTTTAATCCCTAGAAAGGATACCGCGCGGCGGGCATATCGGGCAAAGTAGCCGGGTCCAGGCCGGGCCGAATTAGCGGTGATAGTATCCGCGGCGCTCGTACTTTGGCTCGCAGCAGACGTTGATTCCGAGGTTGCGGTAGGTGCTCTTGTCCGCCTCGGAGATGATGACGGAGAAGTAGGCGTCGCAGCCGGCAAGCCGCTCAAGGGCGTCAACGGTGGCTTCTGCCTGGTCGTTTGTGGCGGAGGAAAGCGAGAGCGCAATGAGCATCTCGTCGGAGTGCAAGCGCGGGTTGTGGCTGCGCAGGTGCTCGGTCTTGAGGTGGCAGATGGGAACGAGCGCCTCGGAGCTCACCACGTAGGTCTTCTTGGGGATGCCTGCCATGTGCTTGGCGGCGTTGAGCAGAAGCGACGCTGCGGCGCCCATGAGGTCGGACGTCTTGCCGGTGACGAGCGCGCCGTCGGGCAGCACCATCGCGGCGGCGGGACCGCCGGTGGCCTCCTCCTTGGCAAGCGCCGCCTGGTGAGCGGGGGAGTAGTCGCAGGTGACCTCGGCCTGGCTCATGAGCAGCTCGATCTTGGCAAGCGCGTCCTCGCCCTCGCCGGTGCGGCGCAGCTCCTCCGCTGCGGTGAACCAGCGGCGCACGATCTCGTTCTTGGCCGCCTCGCGGCATGCCTCGTCATCCGAGATGCACAGGCCAACCATGTTGACGCCCATGTCGGTGGGGGACTGGTAGGGGCTCTCGCCCGCGATCTTCTCCATCATGGCCTTGAGCACGGGGAAGGTCTCAACGTCACGGTTGTAGTTGACGGTGACCTCGCCGTAGGCCTCGAGGTGCCACGGGTCAATGATGTTGCGGTCGTCGAGGTCGGCCGTCGCGGCCTCGTAGGCGATGTTCACGGGGTGCTTGAGCGGCAGGTTCCACACGGGGAAGGTCTCGTACTTGGCGTAGCCGGCCTGCACGCCGCGCTTGTTCTCGTGATAGAGCTGGGAGAGGCAGGTGGCGAGCTTGCCCGAGCCGGGGCCGGGGGCCGTGACCACCACGAGCGGACGGCTC
>CASEGE010000172.1 GCA_949287335.1 uncultured Olsenella sp.
GAGCCGTCCCGGGGTTTCTGCCACTTCGGGCAAGTACGCAAGGAGGCGCCATGCCGCTCGTTCGCCTGTCGGAGCGCATATCCTATCTCCCGCACGTCGAGGAGCTTGACCGTCCCGTGCTGGCGCTCGTGCGTGGGGACCGCCTCGCGCTCGCCGTCGACGCGGGCTACTCGCCGCGCCACGTCGCGGACCTCTACCACGGGCTCGTCTCGGCGGGCCTCCCGCTGCCCGACCTCACCGCGCTCACGCACTGGCACTGGGACCACAGCTTTGGCATGAGCGCCGTCGCTGGCCTCACGGTCGCCCGGAAAGAGACGAACGAGCACCTGCTTGAGGCGCGTGGGATCCTCTCGGACCCGGATGACCCGCGCCGCGCGGACATACGCTCGGCCCAGGGCTTTGCCGAGGAGTTCCCGCCCGGGGAGGACCCCGTCGTCGTGACCGCCGACATAGAGTTTGAGGGCGAGCTCGCGATCGACCTCGGCGGCGTGACGGCCCGCCTAATCGCCACGGACGCGCCCCACACCAACGACTCGACGCTCGTCTACGTCCCCGAGGAGCGCACCCTCTTCGTGGGCGACTGCTTCTGCGAGGACTACGACTCCGGCGACGACCCGTCCGTCTGCCACCTCGACCCCGCGCGGCTGCGCGCACTTCTCGCCACGATTGAGGGCCTGGACCCGGCACCGGAGACCTTCGTCATCGGCCACTGCCCGCCGGAGGGTCCGGACGAGTTCGTCGGATACCTGCGCGAGCTGCTGCAGCCGGCCCCGGGGGAGGGAGGCGCGCATGCCAACGCTTCGTGACGCGATCTATGGCCTGGCCGTGGGTGACGCGCTCGGCGTGCCGTACAAGTTTCGCCCGCGGGGGAGCTTCACCTGCACTGGGATGGTCGGCCACGGCACGCACGACCAGCCGGCGGGCACCTGGTCGGACGACACGAGCATGACGCTTGCCACCTGCGACAGCATCCGTACGTGCGGGCGCGTGGACACGGCGGACATGCTCTCCCGGTTCCGCGCATGGATTGACGGCGGCGCCTACGCCGTCGACGGCGTGGTCTTTGACTACGGCAACACCACTGCCCGCGCGCTCGCCTCCGGAGCGGGATGCGCGGGCGAGCGCGACAACGGCAACGGCTCGCTCATGCGCATCGCGCCGCTCGCCTTCACGGACGCCACGGACGACGAGGTCCGCGAGGTCTCGGCCATCACGCACGCGCACCCCGTCTCCACCGAGGCCTGCGTGGACATGGTGCACGTTATGCGCGCGCTCGCGGCCGGCGCCTCGCCGGAGGAGGCGGTCCCGGACCACGACGTCCTTCTCGCCGCCAGCGAGAAGGACCTGGGCTCGGGAGGCTTCGTGCGGGACACGTACTGCGCCGCGCTCTGGTGCCTTGCGGTCTCGGAATCCTACGAGGAGTGCGTGCTGCGAGCCGTCAACCTCGGGGACGATACGGACACCACCGCAGCCGTGGCCGGGGCGCTCGCGGGCATCGTGTACGGCGTGGACGCCATTCCCTCCGCATGGATGGAGGCGCTGCGAGGAAAAGACATCATCGAGCGGTGCCTCTTCTAATATGTAGATCGTCGACGTCTGTGCCAAGGGTGTGCTCGATTTGCCGATTGCACCAAATAGAAAAACGAGAATAAAAAACGAAAACGGATAAACGAGCGAAAACATGCGCACCCACTACACCTACGACGTCCCGCGCTTCGGGCGCCTGCTGGCACGCATGCGAGGGGCGGGGTGCGACTTCGTGATGGCGACCGGCAACCAGTAACGGCCGAGCCCGTCGACTTCCTGGCGGGGA